>JANQGC010000242.1 GCA_028277515.1 Anaerolineae bacterium | reverse complement strand
TGGGGACGCCGCGCTATTTGGAACAGCCCGCCCAATTTTTCAACCAACTGCGCATTATGGCTGAAAACAAAGACCCGGAAAACAATCCTGAAGCAATTTTTGCCCGCTCGGCCGCCGAACGAGAGGCCGTTTTTAATGAGCTACATGATCGCCTGGCCCAGAAGAGCAGGCGTAAGGCCAAGACATTTGCCAAGCTGTACCAGCATTTGCTGAATTTTGGCGGGATGCGCGAAGCGCATAAATACCATTTCATCTGGCTGCTGAATGCGCTGCGCCAACATGTGCTCAAAACCGTCGAGGAATGGGTGGCAAACGGCCGTTTGGACCATACCCAACAAATATTTGACCTTACCTTCGTCCAACTGGATCAAGCACTGGCCGATCCAACATGTGATCTACGCGCCTTAGCCTATGAAAACACCGCCTACCAACGCCGCTTCGCTCACGTGCGTGATTTCCCACGTATTTTCGACTCACGCGGTAAGATCCTGCGTCTGGCCCGCAAAGAGGCGCAAGATGGCGAACTGATCGGCCAGCCCATCTCACCCGGTGTGGTACGTGGCCCGGTCAAAGTGCTGCATGCGCCTGATGAAAAACCGGTGCTGCCCGGCGATATTCTTGTGGCTCGTGCCACCGACCCCGGCTGGACGCCACTGTTCACCAATGCCGCGGCCATTATCCTGGAGGTGGGTGGGCTACTCCAGCATGGTTCACTGGTGGCGCGAGAATATGGCAAACCTTGCGTGGCCGGCGTCGACGAGGCTACAAGCCAACTACGTGATGGGCAGCTGGTAGAGGTAGATGGCCTGCAAGGGATTGTGCGCCATCTAACGGGGGAATCATCCGGCGCGGACGGCAATGATCCCCCGCCACCTAGTGAGTGGCCACTTCCTGATGATACGGGACAGTATCTGCGCGGCAGTTCGGCCGAACTGCTGCCAGACCCGGCCAGTCCGCTGTTTGAAACGATGGGCGTCGATGCGCTGGATTATGGCACGCGCCAACTGTTGGGCAGCGTCGTGAAGCAGCCGCCGGAAGACGTGGCCCAGGTCATATACACAATCAATGGCTACATTTATATGAGCACTCGTTTCACCAAGAAGCAGTGGCTGACCATGCTGACAACCGGCGCCATTGCTATCTTCAAGCATATTAAAAATGGCGCCGCCTTATGGCGTGACGATATGCATCCCCGGTACGAAGCTGCTTTAACCAAATGGCAGGCACGGCCGGTCAAAGCATATTCAGCCGCAGATTTATGGCGAGGCGCCCAGGAACTAACCCGCTTGGGCATGGAAACCTACAATACGCTGCAAGCGGGGATCATTCCCGCTTCCACCACCAGTGAAACGGTATTCACCAGGGTTTATGAGAAGCTCATCCGCGGCGATGATGATCCACCGGCCCTGACGTTCATCTTGGGCTTTAACTCGATGCCTATTCGAGCAGAAAAATCACTCTATGATTTAGGCCTGTGGGTCAAGGCACAGCCAACATTAGCTGCAGCCATGACCAATATACCCGCCGCACAACTCGCGGTCGATCTGACGGCTGATTTGACCCCCGATGCTTATCCTTCATCTTTCGCGGAATTCCAGGAACGGTTCGATAGCCACTTAACGATGTTCGGACACACCATCTACGACTTCGATTTTATGAAGCCAACTCCGCTTGATGATCCAACACCGCTGCTGGAAACCCTGAAGGTTTATATTGCCGGACAGGGGAGCGATCCCCATGCCCGGCAGGAAGATTTGGCCCATAAGCGGGAAGCGGCCATGGCTGTGATTCGGACCAAATATCGCCGGGGGATGCGCCGCTGGTTATTTGAGAAAACGGTGGGCTGGGCGCAAACGGCTATCCCGTTACGGGAAGAAGGGCTTGCCGACCTGGGGTTGGGCTGGCCCCAGCTGCGCCGGATGCTGCTGGAGATAGGGTGGCGCGGTGTAGAGGCGGGACTGTTCGACCAACCGGATGATATTTTCTGGCTGCGCGGTGCTGAGGTGCAAACGGCCGTTACCGCCCTCGACCACAGCCAACCAATTTCCAGCATGGCCGACACCATCGCCGAACGTAAAGCGATCTGGCGCTCGCGCAAGCTGGTCATTCCGCCAACCTTGCTGCCACCCAAGGAAAAATTCCTGGGTCTTAACGTGGAAAAGTGGATGCCCGCACGCATCAGTCAGCAAGATACGGGGAAAATCTCCGGCGTGGCCGCCAGCCCTGGCCGCATCACCGGCACCGCCCGTGTGTTGCACGGCCCGGAAGATTTCGGCCAAATGGAGCCTGGGGACATCCTGGTGGCGGCCATCACCACCCCGGCCTGGACACCTTTGTTTGCCCTGGCTACGGCCGTGGTCACCGACATCGGGGGTCCATTGAGCCACAGCTCTATCGTCGCCCGCGAATATGGCATCCCCGCCGTACTCGGCACCGGCGTCGCCACCAAGCGCATCCAAAATGGCCAAAGGATTACGGTTGATGGGGCGGAAGGGATCGTATTTCTTGGGAATGGAGCTGCTGCTTAGAGAATCTGATCATGAATAACCGTCGCAACCTCTTCATCCTGGCGGCCACGATGATCGTGATCATGCTCGGATTTGGCATGGTTATGCCCATCATGCCCTTTTACATCGATAAACTGGGCGCAAGTGGCAGCGATCTTGGCTGGCTGGTCGCCGTCTACTCCCTGATGCAGCTCATCTTCGCTCCGGTTTGGGGTTCTGTCTCCGACCGGGTGGGGCGAAAACCTGTTTTGCTGCTCGGCATTTCCGGCTACGCCATCTTCCTGATTTTATTTGGGTTGGCCACTGAATTTTGGATGTTATTCCTGGCCCGCAGTCTGGCCGGGCTTTTATCCTCAGCAACGTATCCAGCAATGATGGCCTTCATCAGCGATTCCACCACGCCGGAGGAGCGTGGGGACAGCATGGGCAAGCTGGGCGCGGCGATGGGCCTAGGCGTGATCTTAGGACCAGGCATTGGCGGCTGGTTGGCTGGGGATTCACTGGCGCTACCCTTCTTCATCGCCGCGGGGTTGGCGCTTATTACGCTGGCTTTGGTCGGCTTTTTTCTGCCGGAATCGCTGCCGACGGAAGCGCGGCAAAAATCCCAGGTCAAATTTGTTTCGCTGCAAGCTTTGTGGGCTGCACTGCGCAGTCCCATCGGTATCTTGTTGTTTATGGCGTTTTTGGTGAGCTTTGGCTTGACCAGTTTTGAAGGCATCTTTGGCCTTTACGCGCTGCAAAAATTTGAGTACGGCACAGCACAGGTGGGCACGATTATGGTCGTCGTGGGTTTGGTGTCGGCTCTTGTGCAGGGAGTCATGATTGGTCCCTTAACCAGGCAGTGGGGCGAGGCATTTGTGATCAAGCTGTCGCTGTTAGGCAGTTCCCTCGGCTTTTTGCTGCTGCTGACCGCCAACACCTACCCAACTGTATTATTGACGACCGGATTCTTTGTCCTGACTGTGGCTTTACTGCGCCCGGCCGTAGCCTCCCTCATCTCACAGCGTGCTACTATGGGGCAAGGTGTCACCCTGGGACTCAATAATTCATTCATGAGTCTGGGACGGATTGTTGGTCCTTTGTGGGCCGGGTATCTATTTGACATAAATGTGCATCTGCCATACCTTAGCGGCTCCATCATCATGCTTATTGGTTTCTTCATTGGCCTTGGATGGGTGAAGCAGGAGAGAGTTAGACACCTTCGTTTGGATGTTCAGTGATACGGGAATTTCGAGTTCGCGCCGCAGATTGCTAGGCCAATAAAGTGCCATTGCGCCGTTTTGGGAAAGAACGGCCATCAACCACTCTGGCGTAATTTGCTCCAAATGTGTAATCACTTGATTCTCGCTTGTTTAGCTTTGACGTTTTTTCCAGGCCTCGTATGTTTTAGGCGCATCCTGGTTTTTTAATTGTTCCCATGCTTGGATGGCTTGTTGTCTTGTGGGATTTTTCTCGCCGGCCAAGAAATCGGCAACGAAGTTGATATAACGGCCGTGCGGAATACGGGAGAAGTTTCCCTTAGTCTGACTTAACTTTATATATTGATCAATCAGGTCTTCATATGTGATTGCTTCACCATTTACTAATTGCTCTTCTCGCCAACGATTCAATCGATACCATACACCTGATTTCTCTTTTAAGTATGGCTCTTTCTTCATTGCTTCATTTACGATAAATGCCTTTGTTTCCTTGTTGCTCGTGTAGTGCAGAATGGGCAATTTGAGATCTAGCCCTATTTCAGTATCTTTAACACCGGTTTTGGTGAGATTTCTTCTCGTAAAGTTTTTGATCTCCCCAGTGCGAAGATAATGTTTTATAGATTTTTCAAGCTCATCCTTTCTCAGTTTGGAAACGGGAGAAATTCCTATCTCTTTTGCAAACTCCTTCAATTCAACGACATACCAATACCCATTATCAAATTCCGCTTCGGTCATGGATGGAGATAAATTTGCTTTCTCTGTCATATTTATACCCTCTCAATCATTTCATTGATTCCTGGACATTGATTTTAGTTAAGCGGTAAATCCTTCTGTTTTGAAGGTTGCCGTGATAGTGTCGATAGTTTCTTGAAAATATGTTGTTAGAACGGCAAGCATACCATAATTGTTATTAATCATGGTCTTCTCCTTATCCGTTCTTATGTAACGATCACTCACCCATTAGGGGGAGGACGATATAGGTGTAGACGATACAGCCGGCACAGAAATCGAAGACGGATTCGAGGAGGGCGAAAGCCATCAGGGTTGCACCGACGATGATGCTGGCGGAGGGATAGATGAAGTAGAGAACGGCCGTTGCCAGTGCGAATAACCAGCCTACTCGCGCAGCAAAAATCTTGGGTGCTTTGTCAATCTGTTTCGGTGGCCAGTTAAAAAACTGGACAATTTTCGCAGCTATCCAGCTAAAGGGACTGTATGGCAGCGTTGTAAAAGCCCGTACAGAATAATCAATAACAATGGCTATAATGAACATGATGTTGCCACTTAACAGATAAAGGGCGATCATACTGGCCATCATTAAGCCGGTTAACCGTACAACATGACGGTTGATTCTTTGTGTTGAAATGGGACAAATTAATGTTTTCATGTTTGGAATTTTCCTTCGTAATCGTTTGATACTGACTCAGTGCTTTGACGGAAGATCAAAATCCGCCTGGCCGTTAAATTCGTGATGGTTCTAGAATAAAAGGGAGGTGCGAAAAAAGTGCGAAAAGAAAAATCACGAACCAATTTACCAGGCAAACGAGAGTGTGGTGAGAAAGCGACTATTGCGCTCACGGATCTGCATCTTGGCAATTTGGATGATGGAGGATAACCGATTAATCAGAAATATTGACTGATGAAATGCGCCTGGAAGCCATGCAATTCATTACCCAACACCATCCTGAAATGTTACCGGAAGGAAAAATGGTTCCTATGTGGATCAAGGGGCAGCAAACAGAGCTGTTTATGATAGGTTTTGAAATCATAGATGAGCCAATGGATATTGAAGATGTACCCCTGGAGGTTCTGGAAAAAAATGAAATCCTCTATGACTTACTCCTTGATGACAATCTGGTGGATGCCAAATTATTGGCACAGGAACTCATAGGCGAAGCCCCCGATTTTCCATCAGCTTACAACCAATTAGCAGTAGTCTATGAAAGGCAAGGGCAAAGAGAAAAAGCGCGAGAACTATTGGAAAAAACGTATACTCGTTTCCCTGATTACTTCTTTTCCCGTGTTGCTTTGGCCAGAATGATGATCGCAGAAAAGCGGGTGGAAGAAGCAATGGATTTAGTTAATCCTTTAATGCGCAGGACAAAACTCCATTACAGTGAATTTCAGGCTTTAGCGCGTATGCAAATGGAAATCTCTCTGGCCAAAAAGTCGAATGAAGGTGCTCGTATGTGGTTGGAAATGTGGCAGCAAATCGAACCTGATAACCCCGAACTGCTCGAATGGGAAATCCGTATTAATGGCCCCAATCTTTTGCAGAAACTACAAAATTTGATACGGTAATGACCCGGCCTTTTCCATGGTATTGAGCAAACCTTGTGCTGCTTTCTGCCAGCTAAACCTTCCCACATTTTCCAACCCGGCACGCATCAGGCTATCTCTTAAATCGATATCCTCAACAACGCGCCTAATGCCTTTTGCCATCTCCGCAACATTCGTTGGATCGACAAACAGCGCACCTTCCCCGGCAATTTCCGGCAGCGAACTGCTGTTTGAGGCCAGCACAGGCGTGGCACAGGCCTGACCCTCCAATACGGGAAAACCGAATCCCTCGTATAAGGAAGGAAACAGCAAAGCCTCAGCGCCGGAAATCAGGGCTGCCTTATCATTTTCAGCGACAAAACCGGGTAACAATATTTGATCGTGCCAATTCTCTTTGATTCTTTCTATTTCATCTATGATTGGTTGTGATTTCCAGCCCACTTTCCCTGCCAGAACAAGCTGGTGCGGCAACCCGTTTGATGTAAAAGCCTGGGCCAGACGAACCAGGTTTTTGCGTGGCTGGATGGTTCCAATGGCCAGTAAATAAGGAGATTGAATGCCGTATTTTTCCTGGACGGCCGAAATTTCCTGCCGATCAGTGACCTGCGCCAGGTCCGGATCAATTCCAGGATAAACAACATCAACCTTCTCAGGATCAACAGCGTGAAAGCGGATCAGATCGGTTCTGGTGGCCTGCGAATCCACGATCACCCGCTCGGCCGCCCGGCCGTTCAAGCGCGTACTCAACTTCAAATAAGCGAGTTGACCCCTTGTATGCGCATTCGGGAAATGATGAAATCCCAGATCATGCAGAGTGACCACGCTGCGGCCGCGATACGTAAAGGGAATCACATGGGCGGGTGTAAAAAACAAATCCGGCGGATTTTCTCTCAACTCGCGTGCCAGCCGAACCTGGGTCCATAAACGAGCCATGGGGATGATACGCTGCTCAACGTGGGTAAAATCAGGGAAAAGATGATCGGGTGGTGGTTGGTTGTAGTAAAGGCGAACCCGGTGTCCCCGCTCTCCGGCCAACGGCAGCAAAGCGCGTAAAAGGAAAAAAGCATAAGCCTCGGTTCCTGTTCGCTGATCGCTAACGGCCCGGCTGGCATCAATGCCTAGTAACATGATCAGTTACATGGGGCACGCATGGTCAAGAAGTCGGAGGCGACCCACCCTTCCTCGCCGCCGACAACGCGCACATTGCGCCATTCAAAGCCACCTGACTCGACCGGAGCATCATCCAAAACCGTTAAAACGGAACCATCCGGCAAAACGGTAATTTCCTCTCCCCCTGGACTATCACGCAAAGTCAGCCCATTGCCGCTCGTACCATCCACAATTCCGCGGCAGACCACCGGGGTTGGTGTTTCCGTAACCTCTGGGACGTCAGGTGCAGGCGTGTCCGTGGGTGGGAATTGTTCAATAAAGACCGTTGGCGTGATGGTTGACGCAGCGACCCCCTCTTCTAATAAGACAGGTTCCTCTCCTGCTGCCGGCGCTGCCTGGTCCTGTTGATAAATGAGAGAGCCAATGGCGGCCAGGAAGAGGGCCACGGCGCCAAATAAAGTGAAACTGGCCCGCCGCAACATGGCCTCACGTTCCAAAGTATAGTACCGCGCCCCACCCCGGCGAATGCCGCGGTAGGTAACCAATGCAGCAATCAATCCGGCAATGGCTAAAGCGAGAGGAATCAGGAAATCGCCCATTGAATTCCTGCATCCACCTTTAACAATTCATTCCTGTCGATTGCCCCCTGGCGCAGCAGGCGCAGCGTATCGCCTGTGCAGTCAACGATGGTTGAGGGTAAAGCCTCACCGGTTGGACCATCATCCAATACGATTGATACCGAGCCATCCAATTCAGCCAGTGCTTCTTCGGCCGTTTGGGCCGGATCGTTCCCTGATCGATTGGCACTGCTGGTGGCCAAAGCGCCGCCGGCAGCGCGTATAAGGTCGCGCGCCACATCACAATCGGGAATACGCAGCGCGATATTTTCGTTGGGAGAAATAACTGGCGGCAAATTCGCATGCTTAGGCACAATAACCGTCAGAGGTCCCGGCCAATAACGTGAAATCAGCTTCCGCGCCGCAGCCGGTACGGAGGAGGCAACTTTATCAATATCTTCGACATCAGCCAGCAACACAGGAATGCCTTTGCTGAAAGGCCGGTTTTTGACTGTATACAAGCGCCGGATCGCTGCTTCGTCAAATGCATGTACGCCGACGCCATAAAGCGTGTCGGTGGGAAAAACCACCAGTTCTCCGGCAGCAACCGCCGCGATCGTCTGCGCGATAGCCCCTGCATCATCTGCCAATATATGGCGCGTACCTATTCGACTGGCAGGCTTCCTATCGGATCTTCCTTCCATGCCACTCAACCATTCTTTTTTAAGCCGGTTAATTGCTTAAGATCGTAACAAACCGTTCATGATCGGCATAATCAGTTACAACGTTAATCTCGGATAAGGGGAAGTATTTCTTGGCTAAATGCTCCGCAGCTTGACCTTGCTGCCATCCAATTTCCAAGAAAATAGCGCCCGGAGTCTTGAGTTTGGTGGTCGCCTGCTGGAGCAACTCGCTAATCAATTCCAGACCATCAGCTCCCCCTTTCAGGGCAACAGTTGGTTCATACCATTTTACCCCATCGTCCACTTGCGTCCACTCAAGTTCACCGATATAAGGCAAATTTGCCACAATTAAATCCGGCGGTGAATGGAGAGGCCGCAACAGACTTCCTTGCAAGAACGTTACTCGTCCTGGTGTGTGTCGCCGGCCGTTTTTTTCTGCTATGATGAGCGCTTCATGGGAAATATCAACGGCCGTCAAATTGGCCGCCGGCAAATGAACAGCCAATGAGACGGCAATACAGCCACTGCCCGTTCCCACATCGACAACATCGATCCGCCCCCGATCCTGCGCCCAGGCCAATGCTAATTCAACAAGTTGTTCGGTTTCAGGGCGAGGAATAAGAACGGCAGGGCTGACTTGAAATTCGAGACCCAGAAAGTTTGTGCTGCCGGTAAGGTAGGGGATAGGCTCCTTTTTTTGGGCACGCCGGATCAAATTGCAATAATGAATTTCCTGTTCGGCCAATAGCGGCGCATCCCCATGCGCCAAAAGGTAACTATGTTCCTTCTGCAATGCAAATTCTAACAGGAGTCGGGCATCTAAATCCGGTGAAGACGAAGCCTGGGCCAGGCTTTTTCGTCCATTGGCCCAGGCTTCTGTTATTGTGATCAATTTTTGCAATCAGCGCGCGTTTTTCTCACGCTTTGTCTCATGCGCTTTAGGCCAGCTGCAGGGCAGGAATAAATCCTAACGCTTCCAACTTGTTGATAATCGCCT
This sequence comes from Anaerolineae bacterium, assembly GCA_028277515.1. The sequence continues at coordinate 25,248 of JANQGC010000242.1, read as the reverse complement.
GGGCGCATTCTTCCTTCGTCGTCTGATCGGTGCGCAGGTGAATGTCTGGATTTTCCGGCGCTTCAAAAGGATCGGATATGCCCGTGAAATTGGGAATTTCGCCGGCAATCGCCTTTTTGTACATGCCCTTCACGTCTCGTTCAATGACGACATCCAGCGGAGCATCAACGAAAACCTCTAAGAAGTTGGTGGTGTTGTCTCGCACATGGTCCCGTACCGACTGGTATGGTGAGATAAAGGAGCAAATCGTGCCTACACCGTTGCGGGATAGCAATTTGGCGACGAAGGTCACCCGTTCAATGTTCTTTGCCCGATCTTCGGCCGTAAACCCAAGATCACGGGTCAGGCTTTCGCGCACAACATCGCCATCTAATCGCTCAACCTTCAGGCCTCGTTTTTGCAGTTCATCAACCAAGACAAGGGCGATCGTTGTCTTGCCGGCTCCAGAAAGACCCGTCATCCAAACAACATACCCCTCTTCATTTACTTTGTTATCTTGCGACATTTGTTTCCTCTTAAAAATATAATTTGAGTATGTAGCGCGATCAGCGTGCCATTTGGGTATTGGCAAATCGCGCTAGCCGATTGCCAAATCGCACTACATTGTTTCTTTATTAGTTTGTTAAGCCAGGCTTGGTCTCCTGGCGAACAAAACCTTCCTCAATCAGGAGGTTCAATATCGACCGGGCATTATCCTCGGCCGTTTTCTGAACGGTTTCAATTCGCAATTCGGGATGCTGTGGCGGCTGATAAGGATCGTCCACACCGGTGAAACCTTTAATTTCACCGGACCGCGCACGCGCATAAAGACCTTTGGTATCTCGTTGTTCACATACCTCTAAAGGAGTGTCAACAAAAACTTCAATATAATTTTCCTGACCTATCATATTGCGCACATCATTTCGTGTGGCGCGGTAGGGGCTGACGGCCGCGCAAATGGCCATACCACCGTGGCGCACGATTTCTGAGGCGACATACCCCATACGGCGCACATGATCATCCCGGTCATCCTTACTGAATCCCAGGCCATCGGAGAAGTGGGTACGCACCACATCACCATCCAGCAAAGTCACGTTCCGCCCATGCTCTAACAATAGCGAGGTCAACACTGAGGCAGTGGTTGACTTGCCCGCATTATGCAAGCCGGTAAACCAGATGCAGGCCCCCTGGCGGAAGCGCGGTGGATAAGTCTCTGACAAGATCTCCGCCACCTCAGGACGGGTGAACCATGTCGGAAGCTGCCGGCCTTGTTGTAAAAATTCTTCCCGTACTTGTGTGCCGGAAATCGACGCGGTGGTCATATCATCCGTCACTTTGGAGATCTCTTCATACCGTTCCTCTTCAGGAAGGTAAACCATCATGCGGAAAGGCACGACTTTGACGCCCAACTCCTCGCTGACACTTTCTACCAGTTCTTGGGCATCATATGGACCATAAAATGGCTTGCCCTCGGAATCCTTTCCTGGACCGGCGTGATCACGGCCGACAATGAGATGATTGGCGCCATAATTACGGCGAATCAAAGCATGCCAGACTGCTTCGCGAGGTCCGGCCATGCGCATGGCTAAAGGCAGCAAGGAAAGGAGAATCCGATCCGGATCATAATAACGGCCGGCCAGCGCCCGATACGTCCTGACTCGCGTGTAATGGTCCACATCACCGGGCCGGGTCATGCCGACGACAGGATGGAGCAGCAGCACACCGTCAACCTCCTGGCTGGCCCGTTTGGTCAGCTCCTCATGCACCCGGTGCAAAGGATTACGGGTTTGAAAGGCGACCACATTCTCATAGCCGAAAGAGTCAAGTTGGGCTCGAGTTTGAGCCGGCGTCATGCGAATATCTTTAAAATCGTAGTGATTGGGCAACTCCAAAACCTTTAAAGGCCCTGAAATATTATATTTGCCCCAACGATGCATTTCAGCGACGAGCGGATGGCGTAAATCAAGTGTACCAAATGCCTTTTGGGCTACTTCTTCCAGGTCCCATTCATAAATTTCTTCCACAGTCATCACGGCCAAAAGTTCATTCTGAGGGCTGCGCAAGGCGATATCCTGGCCTAATGCGATTTGCGATCTATCATCTTCGTCAACAGGCAGTGTGATCGGCATCGGGAAAATATACCCGGTTGTCAAACGCATATTGTCTAACACCGATTGGAGATCAGCCTCAGACATAAAGCGATCCAACGGTGAAAAAGCGCCCACAGCCAACAGTTCTAAATCATGCACCGCACGCTGCGATATTCTAACGGCCGGTAAGCTGCTGGCATAAACCTTCATCTGCGGTAAATCACCCGCAGATACAAGCAAGTCAACCAATTCCCCGCCATAAGGTTCAATTAATCTTGTCGATTCTTTTGTTGCTAACAATTTAGTTTCTCCTTTGCCTAAGTGCTTTGCAAACAATTGGAAAAGCACGTTCTCCAATGCACTTGGTTTTAATGTTGTTTTTATTCGTTTGGCCACGACAATAAAAAACGCCAAGAAACAAATTCAAATAAAGAGATCTGTCTCCGGGCGTCCTGCGTTTCAATCAGCGAACGCATCAATATCGGCCAACCTTTATGTAAATATTTTCAGGTCTAAATAACCTCTTAATAGTCTAACAAAGTAATTTTGACAGGTTAGTAGTAACGGTTTAGCCGTGAAACCCGCTATTGGCGATTAACAAAATAATACGGTCATCCTATAAGTAGGCATCCTCAGATGCCGGTCCGGGAAAGCCGCGCATCTGAGGATGTGCACTTACCTTATAACCGCATTAATTAGTAAAGGTTCAAAAGCAGTCACTACAAACCACCCACGGTAAATATTTGTTAAACTACTAAAGTCGACCATCATGTAGTCTAGCCGCCAATTCTTACAGTAAAAATTAACAGAGAAGAATAAACTCTATTGATCGACCAGTGCCGTGTCAAAGTAAATACCGACATTGGGCAAATTCATAAATCCTTCACCGCGATGGGGAAAATACTCCTGAGACATCTCGACCAGGGTTTTTCCCGGCTGTAGTTCAGCGAATGTAATCCCAATACGATTACCTGGTGTGAGTTCATTCACGCCAATTGTAAAGTTACCATCGCCATCGCTGACCCCAGTGCCCAGGACCACACCATTATATGTCACATCAACAATCGCCAGGGCTAAATCGGGCGGCGCTTGTCCGGTCACTGACGGGCTGCCGGCCGCTATGGGACCATTGAGGCGAAAGCGCGGCTCGGCAAAGAGTTCCTCCGCAGCGGGGTAGCTTTCCGGTTCAGGGGTGGGAACGGCCGTCGGTGGGGGCGGATCGACCGGGTAAGCATCTGCTGCCGGAAACTCTATGGTTGGGGGTGGCGGTGGGTAAGCTTCCTCCCCTGCCGATTCTTGCACCGCCGCTGTCGGGGAAATTTCTTCAGTACTGCTCTCTACGAGAGCATTATCTTCCGTAGGGATCTCCTCCGGTTCGGAAACTGGGGGATCCGCAGGTCCGCAGGCGGCCGATAAAAGAAGAACGGCCATCAACAAACCTGACAATAAAAATAATTGAGTGGGCCTTTGACCCTTTATTTTTTTTATATCCATAATACCTAATTGTTACCTAAAATTTGACAACTTTTTGGATGGTTTTCGCCAAAATTCAAGTGAAAAGTTGTCAAATTTCTTTGTAGATAAAATATTTTAGTAACAGTGTACTTAACATGGAAATTATTCAAGCCCTGGATTATACCGGAAGCTCCCTCAGCTTACACAAAAAAAGGAAGTCACCTCGAAAGGTGACTTCCTCTACTCAGTCTGCGTTAAGGTTCGGGCTTATTGGCCGAAACCCTCGTAGTTCTTTGTGTCCTGTCCACTGGGGTTGGGTGCCGCGCTGCTCTCGTTAGCAATCGCAACAACATCCTGATCGGCGGTAAGGACAACACCGTTAACTGTGCCGACCATTGAGCCGCTGCTGTTCAGAACCGTCCATTGTGCAGAAGGATTGGAGACAGCATAGGAAGTGATGCTCGTTCCGGGAGCAACTGTGTTTACACTTTCAACTGTAATGGAAGCGCCATTCGTCGCCTTGTATTCAAGCGTCACTTTTGTGGCCGATCCGCCAACATTCTGAACCTGGACACCGGTCGTGTTACCGCCGGCGAATTCCTTGGCCAGCGGGATGTTTACCGTCGTGTCACCACCGCCGAAGCAAGCGTAAGTGGTTTTACGCTGGACGCCATCCTGCGTGCCGGAGTCGTTGACGACGGCCACCACATTGCCGGTCGCGCTGATAACAGCGGAGCCAACTTTGCCGGCCGGAATAGCCGGGCTGCTCAACTGCGGGGCGTAGAATGTAACAGAAGCGCCATTGGCAACGTTCGTCTCCGTGTAGGGGCCGTAGGTTGTGCCATCATCGGCATTGAAAGTGAAATCAATGTCAACCGGGCCGCCGGAAACATTCTGCACCTGGGCACCAGTTGTTTGAGCCTTGGCTGTATGCGCATTGCGGTACAGCGGGCAGAAGACATCTTGTGACCCATCAGCAGCTGTGAAGGCTTTTGAGGCTTGCAAGTTGCTGCCGACAACGGCGGTGTCCTCATGTTCCAGGGAGGAGCCGGCTAACGGCTGGCTGCCGGTAACTTCAAGACTACCAACATTTCCCTGACCGGATGGTACACCGGCATCAGAGGGGCTAAGAACGACCATGGCGTTGCCAGGAACGTTATTAAAGCTCTTGTTGTAAGTCGCGCCATTCACACTGAAAGTGGCGGCGATGTTATTCGGGCTTGTGCTGGCATTCTGAAGATAGAATGTCGTTGTACGGCCGGAGTGACCATTCTTGACCAGCGGGAAGGAGATGCTGTTAGCAACATCGGCTCCATCGGTGCCCTGGTATTGGCCGGCGGCAGCGCCTGTGCCACGGTTGTTGACGTTAACGATAGCGGCAATCGGTTGGTCCGCGCTGGCCACAGCCGAACCTACAAATCCGGCAGCCACCGGGCAGTCAACATCGGTCAGATAGGTTTCAGAAGCGCCTGGGGCAATATTCTTGGTGCCACAATCGGAAGCGGTTCCGCTTTGATCATAGGCCATGAAAACAACCTGGGCAGCGGCATTACCAACATTCTGAATCTGCTGGCCTGATTTCCAACCAGACCCTGGCAGGCCACCTTGGGCAGCTACGAGGCTGACGGTAACGAGTACGACAAGTAAGATTACAAAAGGTATTAATTTTTTCATTTGTGTCTCCTTTACACAGACTAAGTAAGTTTACCATTATGATTATAACGGCCGATTTAGCCTATTTCTATAACCCATTCGGAGTATTATCCCGTGTTATCCGGGTAATTTAGCCCAAATAACCCAGTTTTTTCAACCTTTCGGCCACTTCCGCTTCCGTTTCCGCATTCCATCCATCCTGGTCCTCGACCCGGTGGCTAAGCGGCCGATCCTCGTATCTCGGCGGATGCTTATCGCTAAAATCAGCGGCAATAATCTCTGCGACCAGCCGCCCATCCATGTAAGTTGGGATAGGGCAATCCTGCAAGTAGAGCAATGTCGGCGTGAGGTCCTGTATGTCGGCCGTCGGTGGGGTGACGCCTTGTTTGATGTCCGGGCCGCTGGCAATTAGAATCCCTTCCAGGCGATGGCTGCCCGTTTCCTTTGTATAAGGTTCCCGAAAGAGCTGGCCACGCTTTTCAGCAAACTCATACCCTTTGCGGGTCATGTAGGTAAAGCTACGCATGATCGCCAGCAAATCAGGAGCTTCGTCCAGGTAGCCCCCCTCATACAATTCTTCTTTACGATACACCCGGTCAACGACAGGAAGTTCATCCGCGGGATCGGTTAATTGTTGCAGTTCCCCGGCAATTTGTGTGCGCAGCGCTTCATATTCTGAACCAGGTTCAACGATCCCTTGTGGTTCCCGTCCTTTTAGATTAATAAAAATCTGGCCATAGTAACCAAAGCTGTAGGCCTGGGTCCGGCTCCAATTAACAGAATTCAAGAACTCCGGCCGTTCATCGCGGGGCAGCACATGGATGCGCTCACCCAAGGCCTGCTTGATCAAAACTTCCAGCCGGTGCAAATTCAGCCTCGTCAGCGTGTCTGAGATGTTTTCGCGGGTCAATCCTATTTTACGCACCAGGTTAAACCAACGACCGCGTCCCCCCTCATCTTCCTTCAACATCAGCCAACCTTTCTGGATCAGCCATTCATTAAGAAAAACATCTTTATACAATGGCCCTGCGCCGTGATCGGACATCACGATCACATTACAATTATTGCCCGCCGTTTGCACGATCCGGCCGATCCAATGATCGATCTGCCGGTACAAATCTAAGATCGCCGTTTTATACCGGTCTGGAGCCTCCGGGTCGTGGTGCGGGTGGCTTTCGTCCATATGATGCCAGTAAAAATGGCATATTTCATCGCTGTTGCGAAAAACTACCATGAAAAAATCCCACGGTTTTTCTTGCATCAGTTGCACGGCCGTTTGTCCGCGAATTTCCGTTATATCATGTATATCATCAAGCCATTCATCTTGCCTGTCCGGTGTGAAGAAAAATTTCTTATTCACCCGGTAGCCCTGTTTGTTCAATTCATCACTCATCTGCGGCGGGTAGCTGTATGGCACATAATCAGGGGTTCCCAAACCGGAGAGTAAGAAACCATTGACCGCTTCCGGCGGGTAAGTCATGGGTACATTCATGATTCCCACCGAGCGATGATGTTCGCTGAGCAGTTGCCACAAAGAAGCGCCTTTAAATTGGTCAGCACGGATAACACGCAGTTGATAGCTGCCTTCCTCCCGGCGCACGAAGTCAAATACACCATGCTTCCCCGGATTAACGCCCGTGATGTAAGATGCCCAGGCCGTTGGCGAATGGACGGGGATTGTGGAGCGGAGCACGGAAAAAGCGCCCCTGTGGATAAGACGAGCCAGATTAGGTAGCTGTCCCGATTGACTCCACTTTTCGATTAATTCATATGGCGCGCCATCCATACCGATGACCACCGTTTTTCTAAAGCTCATGCCGTCGCTCATCCATTAAGCAATGGGGCAAACTCACTATCTTGCAATATGCACTTTACCTCATCATAATTGGCGATGCTCTGCTCATAATTGCCCCGCACCAATTTCACCAATTTGGATTGAGGTTGAACCTCCTGATCTTTAATCTGTAAAAATTTTCCTAGCATGCCGAATGATGAGGGATCGCGAACCAAATCCTCATAATAAATTTCCATTGAGCGCACCTTGCTCAGCCTGATCCACCAGCGAGCCAGATTAATATTACGTTGCAGCGAACGCAGTTGCCGAACCAAATTTGCGCTATCAAGTGTCACCTTCGCCGGTTTGCTTTCCTGCGCACCGGCAACACGGTGTGTCGTCTTTGTCACCTTACGCATTTCCCGTGAAATAATCACATCCAGGTGATTTTGGCGGATGAGATGGATAATGGAAATTTTTTTTATCAATATATAAAGCCAAATCTCCGGATGCTTTGCCAACTGCGTATACATCAGCTTAAATCCATTTTGCCCTTCTTGCTCATAGAAAGCATCCAGGTAAGAAAAGATAGAAAAAGGGCGAATCCCTCGTTTTTCTCCCGGTTGATAATAATGTGGATAAGCACGAATGGTTTGATCAAGGTAATAGGTCGTTTTGTCGGACTGCTCCTGTGTCAATTCTTCGGTTCCCGCCTTCTTTTGCGGTGCCGCAAAAAGCTCGCTGTAAGCCGAAAGTCCACGCACATGGTTTAATACATCAATAACCCAGGTTGAGCCACTGCGATAGGACGCCAGAAGCAAGAATCCTTTTGCCATAAACCCTACGATTTATCTTCCCTGGCCGCCACCATCCTGCGGGCATTTTTCGGCAATACAAACCCAGCCCAGGGTATGGTCTTTCACTTTGTCGATCTGGTCGAGATAATAAAAAATTAACGGCAGCAAGATAAAAAATATCGCCTGGGTTATAACCTGGAAAGGGAGTTGTAGCCACCACTGTCGGCGGCTGGTTACCCTGGGATACAAATAAAAGTGCAGCATTTGCAGGTTATAAGAGAGAAACCAGAAATAACCGCCCATCGGCCGTATCTCAATAATACGTATGCCGGCAAGCTGCAATAAGTGCTCGAAACCAAAAGAAGTATAGCGAAAGAAATCGTGCGGTTTTTGGTGCTGGTGCCAGGCCATGGGCGCTGATAGGTAAAAACGGCCGCCAGGTTTGAGCACCCGGCCGATTTCACCGATCACCTGGAAAGGGTCATTGACATGTTCGAGCGTTTGCACACAAACAGCGGCATCAAAACTCTCATCGGGAAAAGGCAGCTCGCGCAAATCGCCAATACTATCCAATCCCGTATAATCCCAGTTCTCATCCCCAACAGCCAGGTCCAGACCGACATATCGCGTATGGTCAAAAAACGCTTTATAGCGCCCCTCCCCACTTCCCGCATCCAGCAGGCGTGCGCCGGGCGGGATCTCTTCTTTGGCCTGTTCCAGCAGGCGTTTGGATTCCAGCCAGTTCACCTCAATCCGGTCGCGCAGCCACTGCGGCATCATCTTAAATTTTCGTTGTCGCCCAAAACGTTCCATTGCCAGATTTTATCATAATAAGCAGATAACCAATATTCGCTTATTCATTGTCCACCTGGGCCATCCTTCCTAAAATGATGGGGTTCGCTAATCCATTGAGAGCAAAGGTATGGTCCGGAAGCGCAATCAAAAAAGAGTATTTCTCGCCATCATCGGATTGACCATCTTATTGGCGATTCCTCGTTTCAATCACACCGTTGCCCCTGATTCTACCCATTATGTAGAATTAGCCGCTTATTTTGCTGGCGATTTTGCCAAAGAGGAGCTGCGCACACCCTTTACCTATCGAGTGCTTGTCCCTTTTCTAGCCTCTCTTGGTCCTGATGATACCCTGGACATAAACATCGCCGCGCTCAATACATTATTTACCGCCGGGGCTTTTGTTATCTTTTATTTCTACCTCCGGGAGCTGTTAAACAACCAACCTCAAATAAACTTTGGCCTGCTGCTGCTCATCGTGGCCTTTCCCACGGTTAACTACGCTTCCGGGGTGATGACCGACGCGGCGGGATTTTTCTTTTTTGTTCTGGCGGCCTACCTGTTTCTGATCAAGCGTATCCTTCCCTTCATGATAGCCTTGACAATCGGCGTGTTGGCCCGTGAAGCCCTGTTGGCCTTGTTTGTGGCTGTTTTCGTGTATGTTCTGCTTGGCTACCAGCATAAACCCGACCTTAAAGGCCAACCACAACTATTATTAACCTTTATTCCGCCAATCCTTGTTGTTTTAGGTGTGCGTCTTTTTTTCTCAGACCTGCCCAGTTTTTTCTGGAGTCCTTCCTGGCGCCAGTTTACCTTCACCATATCACGACCTGTCGCCTGGACGACCTTTTTGCTCACGCTGCTGCCTCCCCTGGTCCTGCTCCTATTGGCTTACCGCAGGCAAACCGTTCCCGCAAGAGAAGTCGTCGCAAGCTGGTCATTTGAGATGAAAGCATGGCTGCTTGCGCTGACTGTAGCGGGCATCGCCCTGAATTTGTACAGCATCACTTCGGCCGCCCTCAGCGGCCGATTCGTTTGGCCTTTCTATGTCGTGTTGGTTCCCTTAGCGGCCGCTTTCTTCCGCGACGATGGTACATTCTTATTCAGGACCCTCGGTTCCATTGCCGACCGCTTGTTTGAGGGAGCACCACGGACGGGTGATTGACAGGATGGATCAGAGCCTGGAAATGTTTAACCGCTCAACTTCCATGAACTGCCGCTCCTGAATGGTTATCGTTCCCCAACGCACACGTCCTCGAATCGTAACTAGCAGATATTGATTGTCGATCCAACAAACAAAACCCAGGGGACCTCTTGGACTGCAAGGGGTCTTCAAGATGGTCTGGCCATCAACAGAAAAAAGCGCGCCGTCAGTTTGCCAGGCCAACTCATAATCATGCCACTGCTCAATCGGGATTCGGATCGATTGGTAACTAATACCCAGGCCGGATCGGATTCGTGGCCACAGGCTGTCTCGAAAGAACGCGAATTGATGAAGTAATAAAACAACGGGTGCGGCCGGAATCCAGGCCAGCGCCTTTAAACGAGAAGCATCTATCGTTGCGGCGAACCAGCCACGTCCAGGACCCCTTTCGGGCAGCGGCAGATTCCCCGGCTCAGAAGCGAAAAAGAACCATGCCGCCTGCGGTAAAGCAGGCCAACGAACGGTTGGATCGCCAAATGGGGCGTTCCAAAAACCAAAACCGGCCGTTCCCTTTAATTCTGAAATGGGATGGGAAAAACGCGCTCTCAAACGCAGCAGGGTTCCCGGACGCCAGGGATAAGAGCGACGGCCGTTCTCCGTCAAGCCATAGTCGTCAATTTGAGCGTCGGTATAGCTATCAACACCGTCCGGTAAGCTAAAATGCCAGGGCGGACCTCCTTTTACAAGGCCGCCATTCAGTTCTAAGCGACGTAAGCGCATATTTTAATTATCCAATTATCAGGTATAATTGCACCTTTATGGGAGATAACGTATGGAAATAACCTGGTACGGTTTAAGCTGCTTCCGCATCATGGAGCGCAAGCATGCAACCATTGTCACCGACCCGTATAGCCGCTCCACCGGGCTGCCGGAATTAAAGCTAAAGGCAGATGTTGTAACCGTAAGCCATGCAGCGTCCGGCCACAGCCATTTATCGGCCGTGAGCAGCAGGAAGCATGTCATAGACGGACCCGGTGAATATGAAATCGGCGGCGTATTCATTATCGGCATCGCCACCTTTGATAATGATAAAGGCTCGCGTAACGTCCTTTATGTGCTTGATTATAACGGATTAACCGTCGCCCATTTAGGTGATATGCAGCAAGTACCCACACAAAAGCAAATTGAAGCCCTGGAGCAGGTTAATGTTCTGCTCGTCCCTGTGGGGGACGGGTCCAGCTTAAACGCTGCCCAGGCAGCGGAATTGGTCTCCATGTTAGAACCGAACATCGTCATTCCTATGCATTACGATCAACCAGGACTTAAAATTCAGTTAGATGGCGTCGATCGCTTCCTCAAAGAAATGGGAGTCACCGACGTAAAACAGGAATCAAGCCTGAAAGTGACATCCAGCAAGCTGCCTGAAGAAACAGAAACTGTCATCTTGAATCCAAAAATTTAGGGAAAACTATGCCCACCAAACTACTCATGCGTTGGGACATTCTGCCGGAAAAGGAATCCGAATACTTCGAATTCTTAGTTCATGAATTCATTCCCGCACTCAATAAGATGGGAATTGAGGATATTCTGGTCTGGTATACAGCGTACGGTGACACCGAACAGAAACTAGCGGAAGGAACAACAAAATCGCTAGATAACATGAAATCCATTCTTAAAAGCGAAGAATGGATGATGCTGATTGATAAACTACAGAATTATGTGGTTGATTTTGACTTAAAAGTTATTTCAGCGACGAGAGGTTTCCAGATCTAAGTTAATCCTTCTTATCACTTTTTGCCGGTTTATCACTATCTTTAGACTTTTCAGAAGACTTTTTATCAGAAGGTTCTGAAGACTTCTCCGTAGTTTTAACGCGCCCTTTTCCATTGGAATTGCGATTATCTGTCACGTAAAAACCACTGCCTTTAAAAACAATCCCCACAGAACCGACAACACGCCGCACTTCACCGCCGCATACCGGACATTCCGTTAGCGGTTTGTCGGACATGCGCTGCCGGACCTCAAATTCGTGATTGCATGCTTTACATTTGTATTGATAGGTTGGCATTCTAACAGATCCTAAATCCAAATATTGCCATCGCCAGAGCAATGTGCAATTGTAACGATGGGCCAATCATTTGACAAACTAACACTCAATGTTACAAAATCAATATTAACAAAATATAGGCGCACAAGAAATTATTATCAAAAGGCAGGTGACATAATGCTACCTCGAGAAGCGCAGGCACGATTAAAGGCCCGTATCTGGCAATCTATCGCTCAAAGTGACATTGATCTGAGTTCTATAAAAAGAGAAGACCTGGAAATTTTAGTCGACATTTTGACCTCTGAGGCCATGCTGGAGATGGATGAGCAGTTAGGTGAATCATGGTCCAATGCCAATGAAGGCGAGAACAAAGATTTGCAAAGCGATCCTGATTCCGCAGCAGAAAAAATATTATGGGAAGGGCGACCTTTTCTATCTATCTCCCAATACTACAAGATCAGCGATCAGCGCATCCATATTGCGGATGGTTTATTTGGACGAACGCACCACAATATTGAATTGATCCGAATTCAGGATTTGGATTATAAGCAATCATTTAGTGAGCGACTGTTTAACCTGGGAGACATCTTCGTGCGCAGTCACGATCCACGAACACCCTCGTTTGTGCTCAGAAATATTAAAGATCCCCAATCTGTTTTTGAGATTCTAAGGCAGGCAGTCCGCTCAGCACGCAAGGATCAAAAGCTAACTTTCCAGGAAGAAATGTAAACCTGTTAAGATTCGGCCAATTGTTTCAATCCTGGCAGATCGAGTAAAAAAATTCGTTTACGGCCGATATCGATCAAACCATCCGCTTTAAAATCGTTGAGTGTTTGGGTAATCGTCTCACGGTAGGTGCCCAACATTTCACTAAAATCTTGATGGGTATACCCCTTTATCTCTCTTTGGCTATTCTCATTGGCCAGACGAAGCAGCAAATCGGCCAGACGGGAGGGGATACTTTTGAAGGCGATATTCTCAAGACGCGCCTCCAACTCAGAGACACGATCGCCCATCACCTCAAAGAAACGGAAGGCGACGTCCGGCTTTTCACGCATCAAACGCTCCACGTCAGCGCGGCTCATGACACAGAGCAAACACTCATCCACTGCTTCTGCAAACGTATTGTGCATCCCCTGGCCAACCAGCGACATTTCCCCGAAAATAGCACCCGGCCCCAATGTTGCCACCACTAATTTCTTCCCATTTGGCGCCAATCTATAAACCTGAACCTGCCCCTTTTTGAGCAAAAAGAGAACTTCTCCGCTGTCCTCAGGCATGTAAAAAATCTTGCCCGGCTGGCAAGTTGACATGGTGATCTGGCGATCCATTTCGGCCAATTCATCGGGATTAAGATCGCGAAAAACCTGGATGCTGGATAGATATTGTAGTTTCTGTGTTTGCATTAAAGACTCGCTCCGCTTAGGCTTCTGAAATGATAGACGGCACAAGCGCAACAGATCTTACATGCCATCATTGCTTATTGAGGCCCGGAGCCGGCGTCTGAGATCCTCCCGGTATGGATTGCCCAAAGAAATGATGCGGCCGTTTAGCACATAGGTGGGCACCGCGAATACAAAATCCGGGTGCTCCTCTGCGTTCAAATCCAACAGTTCAATCTTCACATCCGGAAACTGTGGCGCGATTTCGGCGACAATCTTGCGCGACTCATGGCAACTCCAACATTCTTCATTAACATATACTTGCAATTTGACCATGAGTCGCATGGTAGCACAACCAGCAATGATTGGACGTAACAGGCGTTACACATGAGCTATTTTATCCGGGAATCACAAAACCAATGCGCGCGCCACCATCGGGCTTATTTTCCGCCCAAATTCGTCCGCCATGTGCTTCTATGATGCCCTTGGCAATCGCCAAACCTAAACCAGCCCCACCGGTAGCCCGGCTTCGCGCCTGTTCACCGCGATAAAATTGTTCAAACAAGCGAGGTATATCCTCTGCATCAAAACCTGGTCCTGTATCCTCAACGATGACATGTACGCCGCTTTCACCCCGATAGACTCTTGTCAGAATTTGGCCACGTTCAGGTGTATGGCGCAATGCGTTGCTGAGTAAATTGTCAATCACACGGCCGATCTTAGTGGCATTCAGTCGCACCGGGTCCACATCTTTGTCAAAATTTGTACGCATGGTAATTTGCCGGTTTTCGGCTAACAACTTAAAGCGATCCTGCGAGTCGGATAGTAAATCGCGTAAAGATATTAACGACATATTTAACTGCAAACTACCTGAATCAAGCTGGGCTAATTCCAGTAAATCATCAATGAGATGGTTCAAAGCCATAACATTTGAAAGAATATCCCCATAATAGCGCCGGCGCGCCTCTCCTCCTTCGACGACACCATCATTTAACGCCTCTGCCCGAACACGAATGCTGGTCAATGGTGTACGCAAATCGTGAGAGGCCCAGGCGATTAAATCACGCCGCAGGCGGTCCACTTCTTCCCGCTGCCTTTGAACCTGCTGCAACTGGCCGGCCATTTCATTAAAGGCTTCCCCTACATGGGCTACCTCATCCCGCCCCCTGACCGAAACACGTGTTTCCAAATCGCCCTCGGCTAATCGTTGTGCCGAGTTGGAAATCTGACGCAGATCATCGGTGACACTGGCCGCCACAAATATGCCAAAAGCGGTAGCAATGATAACGGCGAACAATAACAAAACGCCGCTTAAAATTAAATCATGCCGGCTGACAAACATCTGCTGCTGCAAGATGCCGACATTAAACAATGTGAGCATCGCTGCCCAAAAATAGGTGACACTCAAGGTTCGCAGCAAGGAAACCGATCGCGCCCAACCGCGTTTATACAAAATGTAACCTAAACCGAGGGAGAGCAAGGAAGTGACCATCAATGTAGATATTAAAGCCCGCATTTCCGCTAATGGGGGCTGCATCAAGAACATGAACAACAAAGCCGCCACCACTAAAGCCAGGGCAAAACCGGTAACCAGGATTAGCCACGGGGCGCGCCGGTACCAGGGCGATCTATCTGATTGTATGGTCGGATTTAATTCCATATGATTTGTACTCATCTCTCAATCAAGCAGGGCGAATCCTGATCGGTGATTTTGTTATCCATTGCGCGGCGGTTCAAATTTATAACCAACTCCCCAAACCGTGATCAACCAGGCCGGCTCGCTGGGATTCAATTCTAATTTCTCGCGTAGCCGGCGCATATGCACGGTCACGGTTCCGGGATCGAGATACTCCGCATAGCCCCAAACATCTTCCAGCAGACGGTCTCTGTTAAAGACATGGCGGGGGCGGCTGGCCAAAAACCACAGGAGATCGAACTCGGTCGCGGTCAGGCTCACTTCTTTTCCACGAACGACAACAATTCGCGTCTGTGGGTCAATTTTCAGGTCGCCATAATCAATAGGTTTTTCTGTTGGCTCTCCTTGGGCGGAACGTTGGGCGCGCCGGAGCACCGCTTTCACACGGGAAACCAATTCCGCTGGGGAAAAAGGCTTGGTCACATAATCATCAGCCCCAAGTTCCAATCCATAGATACGGTCGACTTCCTGGCTACGCGCTGTGAGTAAAATGACGGGCACATCCGATGATGGATCAGACCGCAAGCGACGCATAATTTCCAATCCGTCAAGTTCGGGGAGCATAACATCAAGGACGACAAGATCAGGCAACCTGGCTTGAATGGCACGTAGTGCCTCCCGGCCGTCTTGCGCCGTCCGCACTTGAAATCCATCCCTTTTCAAATATAAGGAAACCACTTCGACAACGGAGGCTTCATCATCCACCACCAGTACGTCTGTATTGAGAGTTGCACCCTGGTTGATCGGCAGCATTTATCATCCCTTTTAGTTGATTAGTCATTATGACTATACAAGAATGCGGTGCTGGAAGGCGAATGGTTAATATTTTTGTAAGAGATTGTTAGAGTCAATCTCATCGGACCGTTTATAAAATCAACATGGCATCGCCGAAAGAGTAAAAGCGGTAGTTCATGCGCACGGCCGTTTCATACGCCTCCAGGATTTGTTCCCTGCCCGCAAAAGCAGAAACTAGCATGATCAAGCTCGATTTGGGTAAATGAAAGTTTGTTAACAGAGCATCAACCGCTCGGAACCGGTAACCCGGTGTGATAAAGAGATCGGTCGCTCCTTCAAAGGCGGACACCGGCTTCCAGGGACAAATATGGCTTGTTTCTCCTGCAGCATCACTCTGGCTAATGGTTTGCAAACTTCCGGTGATGCCTGCCGAGCGCAACGCCCCCGTTTCCAGCGTGCGCACGGCCGTTGTGCCCACCGCCAATAATTTCCCTCCTGCCAGTTTAGCCTCGTTGATCCGTTTAGCCACCTCAGGTTTCAACTGTGCCCATTCACTGTGGATCTGGTGCTCCCAAACTTCCTCCTCGGAGACAGGTTTGAAGGTATCCAGACCCACATGGAGCGTGCAGGTTTCAAAAATCACACCTTGTTCCCGCAGTTCAAAGAGCAGGTCAGCGGTAAAGTGCAAACCTGCTGTTGGCGCCGCTGCCGAGCCAACCGGTTGGGAGTATACCGTTTGATAACGTTCACTATCTTGCAAGGGCTCCTTGATATAGGGTGGCAGCGGGGTATGGCCTAAATCATCCAGAGCTGATTCGGACATATTATCAAACTGGATCTCGCGCAGGGGACCATCCAAAACGGCCGTGATGGTGACCGTGGAGTCTGAGAGCGAACCATGCGCGGTTTGCAGGATGATTTTTGTGCCAGCAATGAGCCGCTTGCCCCCAACCAATGCTTTCCAGCGTCCTCCTTCCAGGCGCTCTAACAGAAGCAGTTGTATCTGTCCGCCAGTTTCTTTTTGGCCGAACAACCGCGCCGGAAAAACACGGCTGTTGTTAGCCACCAAAATATCCCCTCTTTGTAAATAGTGGCTGAGATCGGTAAAGCTGCGGTGTTCAATTGAGCCTGTATCGCGATGTAAAACAAGCAGCCGTGATGCATCACGTTGTTGTAGAGGGTGTTGGGCAATCAATTCCTCAGGCAATTGGTAATTAAATTCTTCTGTCTTCATTTAAAAGTGGTTCTTACTTACAATGTGATAGACACTTATTTCTATTCAGAGAGATCGTAGCGATTCAAGTGACAGTCACTTGTCATCATTATTCAGTTAAATCAGTATCAAACAAACTGGGCTGGGCTGGATATCGGTTTGACGAATCTTCTGTAAAGGGAATTCCTAGATGGTCATAAGCATGAGGAGTGGCCATCCGCCCACGCGCTGTCCTTTCCAAAAACCCCAACTGTAACAAATAAGGCTCCACAACATCCATAATCGTGTCCGATTCTTCACTGATGGATGCGCCAATCGTGTCCAAACCCACCGGACCACCACCAAACTTTTCAATAATAGCCAGTAAGACCCGCCGATCGAGATCATCAAGTCCCAAAGCATCGATCTCCAGCAGATCCAACGCCGAATCCGCGACCTCTTTGGTGATCCTTCCTTTAGCCCTCACCTGGGCATAATCACGAACCCGGCGCAATAAGCGTAGGCCCACCCTTGGTGTGCCCCGGGCACGGCGAGCGATTTCCGTGGCTCCTTCAGGTTCAATAGGCACATCAATGATACCTGCCCCGCGAATGACAATTTTTTCAATGGCCTCTTGTTCATAAAAATCCATGCGATATGCTGCCCCAAAGCGCGCTCGCAGGGGAGCAGTGAGTAAAGCAAGGCGGGTTGTCGCGCCAATGACCGTAAATCGCGGCAGCTTCAGGCGTACATTTTTCGCTCCCGGACCTTTGCCGACCACTATATCCAACACAAAATCTTCCATTGCCGGATAAAGGATCTCTTCGACCGCCCGGCCCAGACGATGAACCTCATCAATAAATAAGATGTCACCCGAACGCAGGTTCGTCAGAATAGCCGCCAGATCACCGGCTCGCTCGATCGCCGGTCCGGCCGTATTGCGAATGTTGACTTGCATTTCATTGGCTACAATCTGAGCCAGCGTTGTCTTACCCAATCCGGGAGGGCCGTGAAACAAGACATGATCTAATGGCTCATTCCTGCCCTGCGCCGCTTCTAACAGTATAGAAAGATTGGTTTTTAGCTTTTCCTGTCCTGTGAACTCAACCAGCCGCTGAGGGCGCAGCAGGCCATCAAGTTTCTTGTCTCCAGCTTTAGATTGGGGGGAGATCTGTCGATCCAGCGTACGTTTATCGTTCATTTTTCGTTGATTGCTGACAATTCCATTCTATGGGATTATACAATCTTAGAGATGGTTTGCGAACCGCCCGCTGCCGGCCATTCACAAGATGAAAAGCGCCGGGTTTATTAATTCTTGGAGGAAAGGATGGTATTTGAATCGACACACCCGCTGGTCAAACATAAACTTACGCTATTGCGAAACAATGATACAGAGCCTAAAAAATTTCGCGAACTGGTTCGCGAACTGGCGATGCTCTTATGTTATGAAGCGACAACCGACCTGGGTCTGAAAGAAATTTCCGTTGAATCGCCGATGGGTTCCTGCCAGGGCAGCGAACTGGTCGACAAGATTGGCCTCATTCCAATTTTACGCGCCGGATTAGGTATGGTTGAAGGCATTTGGGAAATGATGCCCAGTGCAGAAGTGTGGCACATCGGGCTTTATAGAGATGAACGCACACTCAAACCCGTATCTTACTATAACAAGTTACCCACCAGTCCTACTGTCGAGGTTTGCCTGGTATTAGACCCCATGTTGGCGACGGGAGGATCGGCCGCGGCTACAGTAGACATCCTGAAACGTTGGGGCGCTGAACGTATAAAATTTGTTGGCCTTTTGGCGGCCCCGGAGGGTATTAAAACCTTGCAAACAGCTCACCCGGATGTGCCAATTTATGTGGCTCAAATTGACGAAAGATTGAATGATATTGGCTACATCATGCCAGGATTAGGCGATGCCGGTGATCGTCAATTTGGAACGGCATAAGAGTTTATCAAAAAGCGCATGTTTCTTTCCTCAAAGCTGCGCTTCAATTTTTTGTCCATTTTCCTCTAATTGATGACGTATCTGGTAATCTTTTTAGCTGCATTAATCGCCGCGCTTATCCTTACGCCAGGGATTAGAAAGATTGCTATTTCCTTCAACTTACTCGCCGAACCAGGCGGGCGCAGAAAGCATGCACGCCCCATTCCTAAGCTAGGAGGCACGGCCGTATTTGGCGCCTGGATCATCGGCATCATCCTGATTTACCTTCTCCTCCCTCCCCAACAGCCGGAAGACGCCCTACGGCTGCGAGGAGTGGTTTTGGGCAGTTTCGTCGTGATGTTTGGTGGCCTGTTAGATGATTGGCGCGAGTTAAAACCTTGGGCACAGTTTTTGATCCAGTTCATCGGGGCGGCAATTGCAATCGGACACATCATTTTCATTGAGGTTTTTACCAGCCCTATCGGAGCCGCACCATTTTTGTCCCAGCCTCCCGCTTCCTGGTTCCTGACAGTAGAGGGCAATCTAGTCTGGATTTGGCGGCCGTTAGCTCTATTTTTCACCGTGTTTTGGGTGGTGGGCATGATCAATGCCATCAATTGGTTAGATGGTCTTGATGGTTTGGCCGCCGGGGTCTGTACCATCGCAGCTTTACTCTTCGCCTGGCACAGCTACCGACTGGGTCAAACAACGGTGGCTTTATTTCCCCTGGCTCTTGCCGGCGCATTATTGGGATTTCTGCCTTTCAATTTCGCTCCGGCGCGCATTTTTCTAGGCACGGCGGGCGCCTACTTTCTCGGTTACCAAATCGCCACGCTTTCCATCCTTTCCCCGGCTAAACTTTCCACAGCCTTGCTTGTCCTGGCTGTGCCCATTTTGGATGTGGCCTGGCAGATCATAGACCGCCTGCGCCGTGGCCAAAATCCTTTGCATGGCGATCGCGGCCACCTGCATTTTCGCCTTTCAGATGGCGGGCTGCCCACACGTTGGATTGTTATCGGTTATTATGCAGCAGCAATCTCATTCGGTCTTGTCGCCATTGCCGCGCCGACGGGGCTGATCAAACTGCTGTTTTGGCTGGTGCTGTCCGCGGCCGTATTTGCTCTCTTTATCTGGCTCAGCAGAAGGCAAATTATCCATTAGAATGGCCCAATTTTTAAAATTGGGCCATTCTAAATCCACTCCCCCTTGCATTATGTCACGTTCTGGTTTATGATTTGGATACATTATGGTAAGTTGATGCGCCTGAGCGAGTAATGCCCATCAAGCAAGATGAATTATTGTCCAATTGGGAACGACGATTTGCCGATTTTATCGAGCAGGAAACCGGCAGTGACGCAGCCCATGATCTCGCACATACCCAACGTGTGGTCACCAATGCGCGCAAACTGGCCGGTGAAGAAAATGCTCAGTTGGCCATCGTCCTACCCGCTGCCTGGCTGCATGATTGCGTGACGGTGCACAAAAGTTCCGCGAAACGACCTTTGGCGTCTCGCCTGGCTGCGGCTAAAGCTGGACAGTTTTTGAGAGAAAACGATTATCCGAAAGAAACCATACCGGCCATTGAGCATGCAATAACCGCCCACAGCTTCACTGCACAAATAACGCCGCAGACCATTGAAGCCAGGGTCGTTCAAGATGCGGACCGCCTGGATGCGATAGGTGCAGTGGGCATCGCGCGCTGTTTCACGGTCGGCGGGATCTTAGGGACTCGATTATATGATCCGGATGAACCTTTTCCGGAAGAGCGGCCGGCTGATGACCGCCAGAATACGATAGATCATTTTTTTGTTAAATTGTTGACTTTAGCCGGCACGATGCAAACGGCCGCCGGAAAAGCGGAAGCGATGAAAAGAACCGAATTTATTCAGCTTTTTCTACGGCAGTTCCGGCAGGAGATACAGACTTAAATCCTTTTAATGGAATCTAAAATTCGGCCGCAACCTCCCTGAATTTAACCAAATGTTTGCGGCACAAACATCTTAAGTAAAGTAACCTTTAGAATAACAGATCTGCGAGATGGAAAATAAATGCTATAATTAGAGGATTGCACTAATTATCAGCCCGTGCAAATGACAGCACGCCATACTCGCCAGAGACGGAAATAATGGTGTTGAGTATTGTAGAAAACACCTTCCTTCCGTCTCAAGTAGTCTAATAGAGGGTTTTGCGAATGTCAGCAAAAATAAGACGGGCAGCACAGATGATGGTCCTGATTCCGGCATATAATGAAGAGGGATCAATTGGCCATGTAATTCGCGGCGTGTTTGACGTCCTGCCGCAGGCAGTAATCGTTGTCATAGATGATTGTTCCACGGACAAGACGGCTCAGGTTGCCCAACATGCCGGCGCGACCGTTGTGTCTATCCCGTGTAATCTAGGTATTGGCGGCGCCGTTCAAACAGGGTTCAAATTCGCCAGAGAACACAATTTCGATTACGTCATCCGGCTCGACGGAGATGGCCAGCATGAGCCGAAAGAAGCCATGCCAATCATTTCCGCGCTTCTTGCCGGGCAGGCTGATGCCGTCTTTGGCTCCCGGTTCATCGGTAAAGACAGCACGATGAAAATACCGGTTAGCCGCCAAGTTGGAATCAAGACTTTCGCTACTTTGGTAACCCTGTTGACCCGGCAGCGTGCGACAGACACAACATCCGGTTTCATGGGTTTAAACCGGTATGCAATTGATATCCTGGCCGACCATCTGCCACAAGATTACCCAGAAGTGGAAGGAAGGATCATTTTGCACAAAGCCGGCTTAACCACCTTAGAACTTCCTGCCTATATGCACTCGCGTTTTGCAGGTATGAGTTCAATCAATAGCTGGCGATCGATATATTATGCCTTTAAGGTTTCCATAGCCGCTCTTGTCTGTGCGATGAAAGACATTCCCGTTGTAATAAAGGAGCTTGAATATGACAGCCATTCCAATTATTCAGCGTCTCGTCGCTATTTTGGTCAGCCTTATTCTATTGCTGGTGACCGTTCAACTGATTCGGAAGCGCAAATTACGTGAAGAATATGCGCTCCTATGGTTGCTGGCAACATTTGCCATCCTCATTC
This sequence comes from Anaerolineae bacterium, assembly GCA_028277515.1. The sequence goes on along the minus strand of JANQGC010000242.1, from coordinate 3,504 downwards.
TGTCTATTTTCGGAGGAATTGTTGGATCGCTGGCCAGACTTTTTAATATTGCCTATTCACCAACACTGCCCTTAGTTGCCGGCATTTTATTTGCTTTGGCCGTTTTACTTTCATTAAGTGTCGCTCTATCCAATCAAGCCAATCAGAACCGGGATTTGGCCCAGGAGATGGCGCTTATGGAATTTCGACTGCGGCAGTTGGAAAAGGATCGGGAACAAGAAACGACGTTAGTTGGCGATGGTGAGTCGCCAGATTGAAACCATAACTTTGACTATGAATGATTTGAAACCTGGCAAGGTCGTCGTCGTCGGATTAGACGGCGCGACCTTTGATTTAATCAAACCCTGGGCGGCCGAAGGGCATTTACCTGTCTTGCAGCGCCTGTTAAATGAAGGGGCTTATGGTTCCCTGGGCAGCACGTTACCTCCCATGACCGCGCCGGCCTGGACTTCTTTTGCCACCGGCTGTAATCCTGGGAAGCACCGCCTCTATGATTGGATTGCCCGTGAGCCGGACAGCTACCGTTTCACACCGGTAACAGCCCTTGATGGGACCGCACCAACGTTATATCAACTGCTAAGCGAAGTCGGCCGGCGTGTCGTCTCTCTCAACGTCCCCATGACCTACCCACCGACACCGGTTAATGGTGTGATGATCTCCGGTATGCCCACTCCTAGCACGGATGTCACCTTTACCTATCCGGAGGAAACATACCAGGAAATTTTGCACGCCGTTGGTGATTACATCCTTTACCCCGATCCAGGCGAGGCTTATTCCAACTCCGGCGTCGATTCCTTTCTGGAAACCTTATATCGCAGTTCTGATTTGCGCATGCAGACCTTTGCTTACCTGCGAGAGCGTGAAAAACCTGATTTCGCCATGCTTGTTTTTAATGGAACCGATACCGTGAGCCATGCGTTATGGAAGTATATGGATGACAGCCACCCACTTTATGATCCAAGCAAGGCACAAAAGTACGGCAACGCCATCCGTGATTACTACAGCCATGTAGACAGTTTGCTGGCCTGCGTCGTAGAAAGCTTAGACGAGGACACCAATTTAATCATCATGTCCGATCATGGTTTCGGGCCGTTTCATAAATTCATCCACGTCAATAATTGGCTGATCCGGCAGGGATTTATGAAAATAAAACCCGGCATCCTCTCCCGGATAAAACAAACCACATTTAACATGGGCTTTTCACCCATGAATGTTTACAACAACCTGATGAAACTTGGGTTTGGCAAGCTCAAGCGTGAGGTTGTCCGCGGACAGGGGCAAGGATTGTTGAAAACTTTGTTCCTCTCTTTCGCTGACGTCGATTGGTCACAAACCGCAGCCTATTCTCTAGGCAATGTGGGCCAGATTTATCTCAACGTCGCCGGCCGCGAGCCGCAGGGAACGGTGCAGCCGGGAGCTGAATATGAGCAGGTGCGCAGTCAAATCATGGAACGTCTGACTCAACTGCGCGATCCCCAAACAGGGGAAAAGGTTGTCGAGGCGATTTATCGTCGCGAAGAAATATATCATGGTGATCAGCTTGAACAAGCGGCCGATATCGTTTTCCTCCCGACCCGCCTGGAATACTTTGGATTCGGCGAATATGAATTCGGCAGCCATAAAATTATAGAAGCGATGGAGCGTGGTATCTCCGGCACCCATCGCATGAACGGTATATTCCTGGCCTATGGGCCTGGCATCCGTCCGGGAACACTTGTCGAAGATGCTTCTTTGATAGATTTAGCACCCACTATCCTACACTTAATGAATGCTCCGGTCCCGCAGCAGATGGACGGCCGGATATTGCACGAAATCGTCTCGCCACAATTTGATTCCAGGCAAGTTGCCACATCGGACGAGTGGACCCATTCTGGTAACGGTGACGGAGGCGGCCTTACCGATGAGCAAAAACAAATCGTTGCGGACCGCTTGCGTGGCTTAGGCTATGTCGGTTGAAAAGCGGGGAACGTCTAACCAAGGTATCTATTAGGAAATCAGTTTTGCAGAAGAAAGCGCCTGTCAATGCCTTCACAGTTGATCTTGAGGAATGGTTTCAAGGTCTGACCAGCACCAATCCGCTGGTCGATCGCTGGCCGTCTTTTGAGAGCCGCATAGTTCCGGCAACCCATCGGTTATTATCCATTCTCGATCAGCATCAGGTCAAGGCCACCTTCTTCGTCTTAGGCTACGTCGCCGACCGGCAGCCGGCTCTAATCGAACAAATTACAGCGCAGGGTCATGAGCTTGCCGTGCATGGCTACTACCACCGTTTTGTATGCAAGCTCACACCTGAAGAATTTGGCAAGGAACTCGATCTTTCATTAGAAGCCCTTTATCGCTTAACCGGCTTCCAACCTCTAGGCCATCGCGCCCCTTATTTTTCAATTAATGAGCAATCCACATGGGCGTTTGAAGTCCTGGAATCTCGCGGATTTCGCTATGACAGCAGCGTCTTTCCCACACGCAATATGCTTTATGGCTATCCAGGTGCGCCCCGTTTCCCTTACCAAATAGAAGGAACGGACCTTATTGAATTTCCGGCGACAACCATGCGTTTTGCCGGGCGCAAATGGCCGGTTGGCGGTGGCTTCTACAATCGCCTCCTGCCCTACCCGGTGACACGTTATGCGTTACAGCAGGTCAATGATCAGGGACAACCGGCAAATTATTATATTCATCCCTGGGAACTGGACACCGGGCAGAACTATCAAAAAGTCACGTTTCGTGAGCGGGTAACCCATTATTTCGGTCGTGGTGGATTAGAGCAGAAACTACACAATATGTTATCCGAATTTAAGTTCGCTCCTTTACAGGAACTGTTTGAAAAAATGAACGGTTCCGCGCATCTTGATGCTAAAAAACTGGTGGCCGCAACGTGAATATGCTAACAATAGGGCATGAAATGAACACAACGGCCATTGGCCGACTGACAGATGATATGACCGGCAAATGGGACCGCTACGTAAGCACGGCCGATGATGGTCTACCCCTGCATTTAAGTGGCTGGCAGTATGTATTACGCCACACATATGGTTATGAGACCCTCTACTTGTTTGCCCATGATGCGGATCATATTGTAGGTGTGCTGCCCCTCTTCTTTGTTCCCAGTTTTCTAACCGGGAAACGGGCCATGACCCTGCCCGGTGCCTTATGCGCCGAAGATGAAAAAATCGCCGCCGGCTTGATCGAAAAAGCCGTCATTTTATGTGCAGAGGCCGGTCTTGAGCGCATTCTGATCCAGGATTCCCGGCAGGAACTGCCACAGGAATGGAATTCTGAAAGCCGGCACGTTTACTGGCTGGTGGAATTAGGGGAATCAGAAGAAGCGTTATGGAAAAAAATGGATGGCAATATCCGCCGCCAGGTTCGCAAGGCGCGCAAGAATAACCTGGAAGTGGAAATTGATCGCAGCGGCGACCTGCTCGATCCTTTCTATGACGTTTTCTCCCGCTTCACACACCAGGCAGGAACGCCGGTGTTCGGCCGTGTGTTCTTAGAAAATAT
>JANQGC010000239.1 GCA_028277515.1 Anaerolineae bacterium | reverse complement strand
GCCGACCTCTGCCCAGGGGCTGAGCAGTTCCAGCCCTTGCTCAGGGTTTTCATACAAGATCCACATCGCTTGAGAGGCATCCATGCTGGAGCCGCCTCCCAGCCCAATAATCCAATCCGGTTGGTAAGCGGTCATGGCCTGCGCCCCACGCTTCACCACATCCAGAGAAGGATCGGGTTCCACTTCGGCAAAAACTTCACAGGATATGGAAGCCCTGGCAAGCTCCGCCCGAACCAAATCCACAAAGCCCAGCGCCTCAATATTTTCATCAGTAACGATGAAGGCTCGCTCGCCCCGCAGCTCCCGCAAATGGGTCAGCGCGCTTGGTCCGAAATAATACTCCGGGCACTTAAAAAACCACATTTTTTATTCAGGCCATTCCGTGTCGACCCTCGCCGCGGCTGTAACCAGCTCTGTTGCTGCCTTAGGTGCTTTCATGATTTTCATCATATTGCCCTGAAGCTGTAGTTGGCGGGTCATAATGCCGCGAATGGGATCGATCTTCTTGTTCAAAACGCCCTGCCAGACATCAAGCGGTGCGCGTAGCGTAAATGCCGTCTTCTTCTGGCTGGGATCATCAACCAGGTACGCATCCCGCGCTTCGCCATGCCACAGATCGAGATACATATAGGTATCTTGCGGAACGCCCGGCCCCTCGTCAATGACAAAGTAAAAATCGCCCTCCCATTTTGAAGCGGCTTTTTGGTACGCTTCGCTGTTGTTAAGCTCGGTTTGCAAGGCCTTGGCCCATTCGTCTGTAGCAAATAAAATCGCCATTTATCGCCTCCTGCGTGTATAATGTTTTGAAATCCGATATTTGATTTTCATCAAGAAATGAAAAGTTCTTTTTCTCGTAGTTTCCTGCCAAAAATCGGATTCCTCTCTAAAGCCTAAGATAGCACAGCCCTCTTGCTTTTGCCAAGCAGAGCCACCTCAAAATTAAGGGTAAGCGGATAGGAGTACTGTTTTATATCAGACATCACGTCTTGTTCGCGGTTTTCTTTGGACTACGCTGATCCGGTTGGCCGCACTTAGCAGAGCAACCAGGACCCATAACAACAGAGAAGGTTTGGCTCCAATAGCTATCGCATCGGTCAATCCATACATATGAAAAGCGATCAACCCGGCCATCAGACCAATGCTCACAGGTCGTATAGCACTGCTCTTGCGGGAAATTTGCCAGCCTATTGTAAAGGATATGATAAGCATTGCTACATAGCTGACCAATCCTGGGATACCGAGATCGAGTGTCATTTGTAAAAATACATTATGCGCATGGGCGAAATCAAAAGTTTCCACCACCTGGATGGGATAGAGCCGCCTGGCGACATCTCTAAAAGCACCCAGCCCGGTTCCGGTAAAGGGAAAATCCCGCACTGCGGCTAATGCCCACGGCCAAATTTCCTGGCGGAAGTTAAGCGTTGCCAGGGAACCGATCACGGTTTCTTGTGGGGGATCGAGCCATACGTCGATCAAGGCCGTGCCCCCTAGCTGAACAAATAGTATACTACCAAGGATAATAATGATGATGGTCACAACCCATAGCATTTTTCGCATGCGTGATGGGGGGAGAAACAGTGCCCATAGAATCAGCAGCATAAAAAACCCACCAGCCATTCCAAGCCATCCGCTTCGTGATTGGGTGAGAACTAGTGTGGAAGTTGCCAGTAAAATTAAGATGATCGTTCCCAGGAGAATCCATCTATTTCTGTGGACTACTTGAAAACCAAACAAAAGGGAAAGCATTAGGGGCAAATAGAGCATGATCGAACCGGCGATCTGGTTGGGATGTATGCCGCTTCCTGCGCTAAATAGGGGGATTGCATCGCGTAAGTTGATGCGCTCTAACCCTTGTAGAAATGGCACTTGAGATGAGGATTTGAGCAGCCAGTCCGCGTTCAATAATCCAAACAGGGTCATGGCCACTCCCAACAGGATAAAGCCGGCAATGGCCCAGGTCAATAAGGACGGCCGGTCAATGGTTATGACAATGAATCGCCAGGTGCTTATGCCCAGAATGATGCCGCACGCTTTGGGCAATGTGTGCTGCGGATCGGCCGTAACCAAAATCCCGACCATCACCATGAACATGAAGAGCAGGAAAACCAGATTAAAAGGTGTAGGAGGGATCAGCGGTGTTCGCAGAAAGAGGATTGGCCACAACCATAGGAGGATAATAACGATTAGCGCGGCGGTTGTTCCAATGATGTACTGTTCGGGAAAAAGAAGAAATGGCGCCCCTGCCAGTAATAAGAAACCCTCAATCCATTTTGCTTTGGGCCAAATGTCTCTGGTGCCCTTAGTATGCACCCTTGCCTCGTAAAACGACCCACGGTGTTTTAAGCAATATGTAAATATCCATCAAGAGGGAGTAGTTCTGAATGTAATAAATGTCATCTTCCGTATGTAGATGGAGGGGTTTATCGGCACGGCCGTTGATCTGCCACCAACCGGTCATGCCCTGCGGAACGGCGAAGCGCTTATGCTGCCACAGTTCGTATCGGCCGACCATCATCGGCAGTTCCGGCCGCGGTCCGACCAGGCTCATTGTGCCTTGCAAGACATTGATCAACTGCGGCAGTTCATCCAGGCTTGTGCGGCGAATGAAGCGGCCGACGCGGGTCACCCGTGGGTCATCTTCCCGTTTAAAGAGGATGTTGCCATCTTCATCGTAGGTTACCTGCTGCTCTTGCATTTCCTCAGCTCCCACGACCATGGAGCGGAATTTGTACATGGCAAAGAGGCGGCCGTTCTCCCCCACACGCTGCTGGCGAAAAACCACCGGACCCTTGGAATCCAGCTTAATGGCCAGGGCCACAAGGCCAAGCAGAGGGGAGATGAGTAAAATCACAATGCCGCCGATCAGGAGATCAAAAACCCTTTTCACCAGACGCTGCACGGCATTTAATGCCGGATCGCGCAGGTTGATCATGGGAACTCCGGCGAAATCCTCAACCGTGGCCTGGTATAAAGAAAGGCTGTAGTAGTCGGGCACCACGCGCATCAGCAGCGGCAAATCATGCATATCCAGCACAATGTCATTCACCTTGCCATACGCTTCTTGCGGTAAAGCAATGACCACATCGTCGATCTCTTCGCTATCCACAATTTGGCGGGCATCGTCCAGTCGGCCTAAAATGGGTAGCCCATTGGTTTCACCACTTTCAAACCGATCATCGACGTAGCCAATGAGCGAAAGACCGGTCCAGTTGTAATCTTTGACCATACGGCCGACGCGCTGTCCAAGCGCCCCCGCCCCGATGATGAGAACGCGCCGTTTCCCAGGAGGGATGCGCAAGACTCGCCAAAGGACGCGGGCGATCACGCGCCATCCGAGCAAGAAGACAGTGTCCAAAAATACAAAGGAGATAAACAACCAGCGCGAGAACTCACGAAAAGTCAGAAAAAACAAACCGGCACATAATAATGCAGCGAGCAGCGAAGCAAGCGTAACCGCTTGTAGTTCATCTACGATTTTGTAAGTTTGTTCCGGGTCATAGACGGAGACCACCAGGAATACGGATACCCAGAGGACAGGAATGATAAAATAAACCCAGAGAGGTAACGTGATTTGGGGCACGCGAACGAGAAGAGGGACATCCGGCAAGAGGGGACGGATGGATACGGCAAGGATCAAGGTGAAAAGGGTAATCACCAAATCCAACCCCATCGTGAATACTGCATAATTTACGCTAAATCGCCGTATCATCGTTTTTCCGTGGCTCATCAACTGAACGAATTGCTCTTAAACCACACCAAATTATAGCCCCAATCAAACTGGGTGCAATGCCAAGAGCAGTGACTTATGTGCTTTTTCGCTCCTGGTTGGAATTATGTGATCTTGCTATTTGATTGCCCCAAAAGGATACGGAAATTGAGGTATTTTTATGAGTACTCGCTACTCAGATGATCCAAAACATTTAGCCTCACTCACTTAATAAAATGGGTGAATAAACCACTCATTGAAATGAGGCTAAAGTGGATGAGAACTGAGCTCCCCTTAAGCAATGTAGATAAGCCACCTGATCAGTCGTCTTGGGTTCGCTTAAGCACCCCCGCTCTTTGTTTCAGAACGCGCCAGAAAAAAAGAGGATTGCCAATCAGATAACGTTTCCATAAACGCGCCGGCTCGGTCACAAGCCGTGAAAGCCATTCCAGTCCATAATCAGTCATCCAGCGTGGACCTCTTGATGTTACGTTAGTGTAAAAGTCGAGGCATGCACCGAGAGGCAAGAATACATGAGCATTTAACTTTTCCCGATTGTTAAGAATCCAATGCTCTTGTAGGGGCATTCCTAAACCGACATATAAAATATCGGGTTGAAATTTATTAATCAAGTTTATGACTTGATCGTTTTCAGCGTTATGGAAATCAAAATAGCCATGATAGCCATCTATTCGAAGTCCACGATTCTTTGATCGCAACTTATTGGCTGCCTCCAAAGCAATTCCAGGCTTCCCACCTAATAAAAAAATTGACGAATTCTGGAGAGCAGATAAATAAGCGAGACGATCAATCCAATCTGGGCAAGTCATTCGATGTTCTGCATGAACATGGGCGCCCATTATTCTGCTGCCGGCAGCAACTCCAAAACCATCACAAAACACTAATTCTGAACTATTAATGAATTTTCTATACCATGACAAATCATAAGCAAAATTCATCGCTCGGATATTGACATTGGCAACCGTGACCTTGCCGTTCCCTTTGGCCATCTGTAGGATGTAATCTAGTAACTGCTCCGTTGTCACCTTATGGTAACGAATACCGAGCAGGTGAACCTCATCAAATGATAAACATTCATGCATAGTCACTAATCCAAAAGTCAAAAATTATTTTAGGATAGCGTGCGCCCTCTTCTCGATAAATATTGGCCCAGACTCTCTCCTGATAACTTCTTTTTCTGTTCAGATCGAATAAATTTTTTTAGCTCCTCGTCATATATAGGTTTGCGGCTAAGCCAACCATAGAAAAATCCAAACGCCATCATCATCCCTGAAAAAATAAACGGCTTTTCATCAAATGCAGCACGTAAACAACGCAAGGCAAAGTATAAAGGATAATAACCAACTGTGTAATATTGAATTCCTGAATCAAATCTTCTTTGAAGTTGATTGTGTTGCAACGCATCTATCGGCCGCAAGTGAATCACAGAAAGTTCATTAAAACTTCGGGTTTCCCAATGATTCATTTGCGCCGTAAATACATCAATTACATCCCAGAGTCGGCGAGGGGCAAGAGCACCGATATCCTGCCAACAGGCTTGACGATACATTCTAGCCATACCTAACACGAAATGATCTGGACTCCATTCAAGTGTGTAGCTGCCAAGACCATCCGGAACATACGATTTTCCTGAGGACATACCTAATCTTGGATTCTTTTCAAAATGTTTCAGAAGTATTTCAAAATATGATGGTCTAAATGAAATGTCAGCGTCAAGTTTCACCCAAAAATCCCAGTTTAAATCCTCTGTGTATTTAAGGCCTTCATGAATGATTTCTGTTATTCTTTTGCCAACTGCGCGATCGGATTTATCTATGTAATCATAAACAACAATCCATGGATATTTTTCACTAAAACGATTCAGAACATCCCGGGTCCCGTCTGTCGAGCCATCGTCAATAATAATCCACCGTTCAGGAAGAACAGTTTGTAGGATCACAGACAGTAATGTCAGTTGAATACCTTCAATTTCATCACGAACAGGAGTAATAATTATGTACTTGCAATTCATATCGCTGCTGATTGGTTAGATAGCTGCTCTCCTGAACTAGATTGTATCGTACAAAGTACACCAGCTTTTGCAATTAATAAGTATGACAGCATTACACTAATATCATTCATAACATGCGTCGTAAAGCTGAGAATGATTAAGCAGATAAAGATCAAAATTGAAAACCAAGGGATCATAATCCGGCCGTTGGCTAGATTTCGCCTCCAGCTGCCTTTTTGAAATGCAAAAAGATAAAAAATCACCATACTGAGAATCCACCCTATAAGTCCGATTTCAGAATAAATGGTAAAGGCATGTCCCATGTTTCCTCTAGAATAAGTTGAGCTCAATACATCATAATACTTTGAAGGACCATCGCCGAAAACTAGAACATCGCTGGTCAAATAATAGCCAACCGCAGCACCTCTACCATAATCACCGGCGAGGAATGCTTCCCGCTTCGCTTCGTTAAATGGTGAATTGAGAGCGATGCTTCTTGCGAAATTATTAACTAAATCATCAAAAATTCCTGCAAAATACAATCCTACAAATGCTACAATCAGCAGGATAGTTACATAAACAATCGTCTTTATATTAAGGAAGCGAATTAAATAAAAAGCCCATACAGTAAAGACAATAATTTTAACGATTTCAGCGTTCATGATTATGACAGTTAACGTTAACCACAATAGGACCAGCCATTTGCGACGAACTATTTGATTTTTACGATCAACAAACAAGAGAAAAGCGATGACAAGGGTTACAAAAAAAGCCATTTGCGCATCAGCTTTGAAGTTAAACGTTCCGAAACCGAAGTCTATTGAACTAACTTGTGCAATCAGGCGGGCAGGGAGCCTCGTATACAACATTTTTTGAATGATTACAACAGGCAATTGAATTAAAGCAATAACCACACAGAGACGCATTATTCTAGCAATGTTTTTCGAGTTAACATACATTTCTACAAGGACAAAAATCAGGAATGAAAAGATCAATATCCGCATAAAAAGCAGAATTTCTAAAAAGGAAGATCCATTTATTATCCCTGATAGAAAAATAATCCCCGTCAGGAGAGCATAAACTATTACGACTCTTGTGATTTTAAATCCGTATAAGATTATCAGGGGAATAACCAGGAACGATACAAATCCCATTCGGTAAGGAATCATGCCCGACATAATAATCACACCACTAAAGCAAAACACAAAAAAGAAAACGGTATAGAAAACAATTTGCTTGGGGTTGATTAGAAGGGGCTTTTTCCCTTTTGCAGGATCTTGGGCGAGGGAGCCGACCGACCCCTTATTTATTGGAGGCATTCGTCCTCCATAGATTATTATTTAATAGGGAACTCAGCCTCAAGGTCAAGTTAAATGCCATCGTTGAAAGTTTGATCTAGTTGGAATGTGATTGCATCAATCTCTACACTGCAACTTTTAGTGGTTGCTTTCGGATCTTCACGAATAATTAAATACATAAATCGAACATTCTCACCTTCTAAAGGGACGACAAAATCTTGCCATGTGCCAGTCCCTCTGTGTGTTATATGTCGAATTAAATCCCCATCAATAACAGTTTCAAAATTTAGAATGGTACCGGGTTCCACTTTGGCTCGCAAAACCATAGTGTGATGGTAAGGAATCTGAAAGGGTTCATTCCACTCCAGAATCCCTTTTTTGGGCTCATCTCGAATCCCGGAACAAGAGTAATCAAGCAGATCTTTATCCTCTCTTCTAGAGATTGTGGTTCCAGGTAAGGTGTCTCCCCTAATACGCCATTTTTCAGAAGAAGCAGGCAACATAAAGTTCCCGGTTGCGGTAAGTTGCATCCAGGGCGAAACTAATATTTGCTGCTGCTGTTTCGGGCTAGGCTCTACACGAGCGGCAAAATCGTACCAATAAGCGGCATTAAAACGGTCACCGAGTTTATGGTGGTATAGTCCGCGAAAGGTTGCCG
>JANQGC010000133.1 GCA_028277515.1 Anaerolineae bacterium | reverse complement strand
TCCGGCTGCCCACCACCATGCCGAAGCTAAACCCACGTGGATAGGCCGGAATAAAAGCCTCCGGAAACAAAACAAGCTGTGCGCCGCTGTCGGCTGCCTCTTGAATTAAGCGGCATGCTTTCGCGACAGTCGCATCTTTGTCAAACAAAACCGGGGCAGCCTGCACAACGGCCGTTCTCACCATTGGATATTCTTGCAACATAACACTCCTTACGTGGAGGACACGGATACTTCGACAGGCTCAGCACAAGCTGAGAACTGACGAGAGCTGAGCCTATCATTTCCTCCGCTTCCATCCGCTCTTGTCCGCGTCCCTATTGATGATCAGGTTTTCTGACAATCTAAAGGAGATACAATACATTGTTAAATTTATTGCAATCTAAAAAACGAATCCGGAGAATTCATGAACGTCATCGACACTCTCTACCGCCACCGCTCAATTCGGGCTTACAAACCAGACTCGGTACCTGAAGAACTGCTACATAAGATTCTAACCGCAGGCATTCGCGCTTCTTCATCCGGCAATATGCAGACCTATTCGATCATCGTCACATCAGATCGCTCCCTACGCGAAAGGTTATACGAGGCTCACATGGAGCAAGAGATGGTGCTGGATGCCCCTTTACTACTCACCTTCTGCGCCGATTTTCACCGCATGCACCAATGGCTGAGAATCAACGATGCGCCAGATAATTTCGATAATTTTATGAGTTTCATGATCGCCGCCATAGACGCTGCCCTTGTATCACAAACCGTGGCCCTGGCGGCCGAATCCTTGGGTCTGGGCATCTGCTATATGGGCAGCACATTGGCCAACTGCGATCAGATCGGCCGCATTCTTGGCCTACCATCCAATGTCGTGCCCGTTGTCGGGTACTCTTTAGGCTATCCGGATGAAGATCCGGCCCTGCGTGATCGCCTGCCCCTGGATGGTCTGGTGCATCGCGAAACCTATCAAGATTACAACGATGAACGGATTGCTGAAATCTACAAGGAACGCAATGTCAAAGGCTGGCAACGTTACATGACCTTCCCCCGCTTGCGCAAGATGATTGAAGAATCAGATGTGCAAAACCTGGCCCAAATCTACACCAGGTTAAAATACACCCGTGAATCCCACCAACGCTATTCCCGAACCGTCCTGGATTATCTTCGGCAGCAGGGCTTTATGAAGTGATCTGAATTGTAGGATTTTGCAAATCGCCTTACGGATTGTCCTTCCACCCGTTCCAGGAAGTCACTTCTTGTGCAGGAATTCGCCTGGCCGGTTTAAAATCCTCACCGGTGTAATAAGCGACGGGCAGCAAGGCCGTCTGAGTCACGGTTTGCGGAATGCCCAACAACTCCCCAATCTCTTTTTCATAGCGCAGATGCAGCGTCGTCCACGCTGTGCCCAAACCGCGCGCACGCAGCGCCAGCATGAGTGACCAGGCTGCTGGCAGAATCGAGCCATAAAGACCGGCCTGCTCCAGGACGCCGAGATTCTCCACACGGCCGTGAATGCAGGGAATGATCATCACCGGCACCTCACCCATGTGATTGGCCAGATGAACGGCCGATTTCACCACACGCAACCGCTGCTCCTGGTATAGCTCTCCGGAACCGCGCGACGTCCCCTGTTCCTCCCTGGATTGAGCATAAATAAAAAATGATTCCCTATATAGCTTGCCAATGCGCGCCTTTTTCTCTTCATCCGTAACCACCACAAAATGCCAGCCTTGCGAATTACCCCCCGTCGGCGCTTGAATCGCAATTTCCAGGCATTCTTCGATTACTGGCCGTTCCACTGGCCGGGTCAAATCCAGCCGCTTCCTGACCGAGCGGGTCGTCATCAATAATTTGTCAACTGTTTTTAAGTCCACCATTCATCTCCAAATCAAATAAATTCATAATCCGCCTAGTATACGGCCGATCGCCGCCAACAATTCCTTCTCGGCCGTTCGCAGAAAGAAATGATCTCCGGCAAAATAAGAAACAGAAAACGGTTCCTCCGTTTGCTCCGACCAGGCTTGCAGCGCGTCGCGGCTAACCAGGGGATCATCTCGCCCACCAAAGGCACTGACCGGCAGTGGGAGCAGTGGCCCACTGCTGTAAACGGCCGTTTCAAACACAGCAAAATCAGCCCGCAGCATGGGCAGGAGCAGGTCCAGCAGCTCCTCATGAGCCAGCACCTCCGGCGGCGTGCCGTTGCGCCGTTGCAGTTCTTTTAAGAAGGCATCTTTGGGCAAATTATGAATCGGTCGGTTGGCCAAAGGAAGCTGCGGCGCCTGGCAGGCCGAGACCAGCAAATGCACCGGCAGCCGCTGATGCCGCCGGTGCAGCGAGCGGGTTAATTCAAAAGCCAGCCTTGCCCCCAGGCTGTGGCCAAAAAAGGCAAAGTCGCCCTCTTTCTCCCAATCTTCCGGCAGATGGCGGGCCAGATTCTGTACCAGGGGCAGCATGCGGGTCAGCGCCTCTTCCTTAAATCGTGCTCCCCTACCCGGCAGCCGGGCTATCCACAATTCAACATCCGGCAGTCTATCCGGCCAATCGCGATACACCTGCCAATCGCCGCCGGCGTAAGGAAAACAATAAAGGCGCATCCGCGCCCCCGGCACTGGCTCAGGACAAAAATACCACATCCCAGTTATCAGTTCCTAATTCCCAGTTGTAAATAGCTTAAATACGTCTCCAACAGCTCCCGGCCTACCGGGGGGCAGGTGATGTCGCTGCCGGCGAGGGCTTGCATAGTGTTGCGGCAGTCGAAGGTGGGCATGAATACCTGCTCCTCAGATACTTCATCAAGCAACGGCAGATAGGGATTCCAATTTTCATTACCAAACTGCTCAGCCATGTTCATCAACCGCTCCCGCCACTGATCAAAAGGCAAGACACGTAAAGGCAGGCCGGCCTGACGGACCAACTCCACCACCTGACGATAGGGCATGGTCTGCGGGTTGCAAAGGTTATAGATTTCACCCGCCGGCCGTTTTTGCAGGACCAGCGCTACCAACGCCCGGCTGACATAGTCTACTGGCACAATATCCACATCCACATCCAAGTCGGGTACGGCACCAAGTGTGGCGCAAGCCATGATCATCGTAGACATCATATCGGCCGTATTCCAGGCTCCGCTGCGGCTGTCACCGGACACCAGCCCTGGCCGGTAAATCGCTGCCGGGACCCCCCGCGCAGCGGCGTTCATGATCATCCGTTCCCCGGCCCATTTGCTTTGCGCGTACCCGCCGAACGGCACGCCCGACTTTCGCAGGTCCTCGTCTTCATAATAAACACGGCCGTCATCATGCCCTCCGCTGTGGAAGACCGACAGCGTGGAAACAAAATGCACCGCTTTCAATGTTTCACTGGTCGCCAGGCGCAGGACCATTTCCGTACCCAGGACATTCGCCGCTCGATGCTCCTGGTATGAATAGATAAAATTGACCAACGCCCCATTATGAATGATCACATCAACCTGGCGCGCCAATTGGTTGAACCGGCTTGAGCTAAGACCAAAATTCGGCCGGGCCAAATCTCCCGGAACAGCGCGCACGCGTTCGGCGAACGATTCCTGCCATAAGCCATAAGTCGCCATATTGAGCATCAGGCGGTCCAGGCCGGCCCCCTCATCATCAGCCCGAACAAGACAATGTACGATAGCATTACTTTCTTGCAACAGATCACGCAGCAGAAAAGCGCCGACAAAACCGGTGGCTCCTGTGAGCAGCACATGACCCGGTTCTTCAATTTGTGCCAGGGGCAGTCCCTTCACCCTGATCGCCGGATCCAGCGCAGCGTCCGCTTCCAACTGGGCCAGGGACGGATCATCTCCTGGCCGGCGCTCAGGCAGCCTATCGTTCAACCCGCTGCCGTTTTTAAAACCATTTTGTCGGGCCGATAAAATAGCCTGGCTCAACCCAGCCACCGTCGGCTGTATAAATACCTGGCGCAGAGGTATTTGCACCTGGAACTGCTCGCGGGTCTGGAAAATCAGCCGCGTGGCCAGCAGTGAATTGCCACCCAGGTCAAAGAAACTATCATGAATACCGATTTCCTTCACATCCAGCACATGGGCGCACAGTTCGGCGACCTGCGCTTCCAGTTTAAAACGCGGTGGCGCAAGGGGCGTTTCCTGGAGACCGTGTTGTCCCGACGGGTCCGGCAACGCGCGACGATTGATCTTGCCGTTGGGCAACAAGGGCAGCGAATCCAGGATCGTGAAAGTGGCCGGAATCATATAGTCGGGCAGTTGGGCGCGCAGGAATCCGCGCAATTCGGCCGTCATTGGCTCTTCCCGGTCCGGCTGAGGCACGATATAAGCGATCAAACGGCGACTGCCCGGTTCATACTCGCGGGCTAGACAGACCGTTTGGGCCACCGCCGGGTGGCGGGAGACGGCCGTTTCAATATCACCCAGTTCAATACGATAGCCATGAATCTTGACCTGGAAATCATCCCGACCCAGGTACAGCAAACGGCCGTCGGCCAAATAACGGGCCAGGTCGCCTGTCTTGTATACTCTTTGACCCTCAAGGAACGGGTCAGGCAGGAAACGCTCGGCCGTCAATTCAGGCCGGTTCAGATAACCATCCGCCAGCCCCACTCCGCCGATATACAAATGGCCGGTCACACCTATGGGCACTGGTTGCATTTGTGGGTCGAGCACATAAAGATGGGTGTTGGCGATCGGGCGGCCGATCGTAATCTTATTCGTCTGCGACGTTATGCGGGCCATCGTCGACCAGACCGTCGTTTCCGTTGGCCCGTACATATTCCACAGTTCGGCGCAGCGTGGCAGGAGCTTCTGTGCCAGGTCCGGCTGTAATGCTTCCCCACCGCACAAAATCACCAAATCTTTCTTGCCTTGCCAGCCCGCTTCCAACAGCAGCCGCCAGGTCGCCGGCGTGGCTTGCATGATGCTGATATTCGCTTGCCGGATCATCTGGCCCAGCAAATAGCCATCCATCGCCAGTTGGCGTGAAGCAATTGTTACCTGCGCCCCGTGGATTAAAGGCAGGAAAAGCTCCAACAATGCGATATCAAAAGAGAGCGTGGTCACCGCCAGCAAATTATCTTCAGCAGAAATCCCCGGCTCATTGCTCATCGACCATAAGAAATTCACGGCGGCGCGGTTTGAAATCTGCACCCCTTTGGGCTTGCCGGTGGAACCGGATGTATAAATCACATAGGCGCGATCTTCCGGTCCGGCGGGGTGCGCAATAGCTTGTACAGGATCCAATTGGCAGGTTTCTTCAATCAGGCAAACGGCCGTTCCCTCAGGTGGTTCGATTTTCCCCACCAGCGATTGCTGGGTGAGCAAGACCAGGGGCTGCGCATCATCCAACATGAGATCGAGCCGTTCTGCCGGAAAATCAGGATCGAGCGGGATATATGCCCCGCCGGCTTGCAAAATGCCCAACAATCCGGCCATCATCTCCAAAGAACGCTCCATATAGATTGCAACCAGCGCTCCCCGGCCCACACCCATTTGCTGCAAACGGTGGGCCGCTTTAGCCGCCCGCCCATCTAACTGGGCATAGGTCCAATGCCGGCCTTCAAAATGCAGGGCGATTGCTCCCGGTGTTCTTTGCGCCTGCTCGAAGAATAACTGGTGTAGCGTCTTATCGTCTGGATAAGGGGCGGCCGTTCCATTCCACTGATAAAGTAGCCTTTGTCGCTCCGCGACCGGCAGGAGATCAACTTCATTGACCGGCTGCTCCGGCTGCTCGACCACGGTCTGCAAGAGCTGTTCCAAATGATCCAGCAAACGACGCACGGTTGACTCGTCAAACAACTGCCTGTTGTAATGCAAAGCAGCCGCCAATCCTCTATCCACCTCGGCCATCATCAAGGTCATATCAAATTGGGCCGGCAGGCCGCCCAGGGGCATAGAATCAACCTGTAAGTCACCCAGATCCAACCTGGCCCCGGGTACACCTAAGGCGAAGGCGCTCAGCCCTTCACCATCCAAAACCTGGGCGCGCTGCATGATGAACATCGTCTCGAACAATGGCGGGCGGCTGGGGTCCAGGCTTGCCCCCCCGCTGGTGGCCAACTCTTCGGCCAGCAAAGGCAGCGGGTATTCTTGATGAGCCATCGCTTCCAACATCGTCTGTCTTGTTTGCGCTAACACTTCGTTAAAAGTGGGTGCCTGCTCCCCGGAAAAATCGGCGCGAATGGCCACGGAATTGATCAGATAGCCGGCCAAATCCTGCAGTTCCGGCCGTTCTCGTCCGGCAATTACCGACCCCACCAACAAATCGTCCTGTCCAGTGAGGCGATGCAGCAATGTTTGGAAGGCGGCCAGCAAAGCTGTAGCCAGGGTCGCTCCTGCGCCAGCGCTAAGGTTTTTTATTTTTTCGGTTAATGCCGGCGACAGGTGACGCGTCACCATATCCCCTTCAAAGGTCAGCAGCGCCGGGCGCGGCCGATCGCTGGGCAAATCCAGGCGCGGCAGAGCGCCGGATAGCTGTTCATGCCAGTAGCTGCGGTGCTTTTCCCCCTCTGGGCCGGCCAGCATCTGCGCCTGCCAGAGCGCATAGTCGGCCATATTCAGAGTGGGCGCGGGCAGATCCAACGTGAGACCCTGCACCTCGGCCGTATAAAATTGATAAAGCTCCTGGACCAGTAAGGCCATCGACCAGAAGTCCGTAATCAGGTGGTTGAGCGCCAGCAAGAGGACGTGTTGGTGATCTCCCTGCCGTAGCAGGACCAGGCGCATCAGCGGGCCATGTTCCAGGTTAAAGGGCCTGTGTGCTTCCTGCTGTAAGAAATTGCCCAGCTTATCCCCTTCCCAGCCCGCGGCATCTATGGTGGAGAAGACTTTGTCTACGGGCACTTCCTCCTGGATCTGCTGCTGTGGCCGGCCGTCACTGGTGCTGAACGTGGTCCGCAGCGCCCCATGACGGGCGATCA
Source organism: Anaerolineae bacterium (assembly GCA_028277515.1). The sequence continues at coordinate 14,176 of JANQGC010000133.1, read as the reverse complement.
ACTTTGCCGTAGCCCGGCGCAGGGCTTGCGCATCCAACCGGCCGTTCAACCGGGCCGCTCCGGCCACATTAAAAGAGACATCCTGGGGTAGAAGCTGGTGCAGCACCCACATCGCCTGCTGGCCATAGCTCAACGGTCCCGGCTCAGCAGTATCGCTCAGCGGCTGAATCGCTATCTGTTGCGGCTGTGCTTCGCGCAGGCCGGGCAGCCGGGCTGCCAGCTGTTCAATTGTCGGCCCTTGCAGCAGATCAACCAACGGCAAATCAATTTGCAGCTCCGTCTGCACCCGGTTTCTAAGCTCGATAGCCATCAAGGAATCAAGACCCAAACTCTCCAAGGGCTGGTTTAAAGCCACACGATCCCGGTTCAAATCCAGGACGGCCGCCACAATCCGCTGCAAGTAGGGGATATAAGCCTCGGCCGGCGCTGCCAGATCAGGCAGGCCGTCATCATTTGTTTCAACCCGCTCAAGATCGGCCAGATCAGATGGCAATTCGACCCCACCACGCTGGATTTGGCCGCTGGCCAACAAAACCCACGATTCACCCTCTTCGGCCGCGCCGAATGTTTGTAAGAAAGCACTCTCCCCGCTGCTCGCGCTTAAGGTTGTCTGGGTCAGGACAACACCATCGGCATCCGCCAAACGGCCGGTCAGACTCAAATCAATCACCTGGTGCTGCCCCTCATCCCAAAACAGGCGGGCAATGGCCAGGCTGTTCTCATACAGAATTTGCTTTTTCCCGGCGGCATCATCCAAATCTAACCGGGATTCAAAGAGGGGCACGGCCGTATGCAAACGGCGCACATTGCCCTGCTGAGCTTTGGACAACCGGGGCCGCCATTCCTGCCTTTCCTCAATCTCCAGCCAATACCGTTCTCGTTGGAATGGATAAGTGGGCAAAGGAACCTTCCGGGGTCGCCTTCCCCCGTAAAAATGGGACCACTGCACATCGAGTCCGGCCTCATACAGCCGGCCCAGGCTGTTCAGCATCACATCCCGATCCGCCTGTTTGGGCCGCAGGGAGGGCAGCCACAAGGCTTTTCGACCTTCCTGTCGGCCATTTTCTTTCAGAATGTGCTTACCCATGCCCGTCAAGTGGGGCTGGGGTCCTATTTCCAGGAATACCGTCGTCCCCAATTCAGCCAGAGCCTTCATGCCCGCGTGGAACTGCACCGGCTGGCGCACGTGATCGGCCCAATAATCGGCATCGGGCGCATTATGCAGGAGACTCCCGCTGAGATTGGATACAAAGGGTATTGTTGGCGGCCGAAAATGGATACCTGATGCCGCTTGCCGCATAGGTTCCAGGATTGGGTCCATCAGCGGGGAGTGGAAAGCGTGTGAGACCGGCAACGGCCGTGATTCAACTCCTTCCCGCGCCAACTGTTGCAGCACAACCTTCAGCGTTCTCTCCTTGCCGGAAATGACCACACTACCCGGCCCATTGATCGCCGCCAGGGATAAGTCAACAACGTAAGGCGCAATAGCCTCCTGCACCTGTTCTTCGCCGGTGAATAAAGCGGCCATACCGCCGCCGGAGGGCAGGTCACCCATCAAGCGCCCGCGAGTAGCTATTAATCGCAAACCGTCTTCCAGGCTCATGATGCCGGCGATGACGGCGGCTACAACTTCACCAACGCTGTGGCCTATGACTACATCTGGTTCAACACCCCACGAACGCCACAATTGGGCCAGGGCATATTCAACAGCAAACAACGCCGGCTGGGTATAAGTCGTCTGGTTGAGGAGCGCTTCATTACCCCTGTCTGGGAAAATGACTTCAAATAAAGGTCTATCCATTTGATCATCTAAGACGGCCGCGCACTTCTCCAAGGCATCCCGGAAGACCGGCTCTGTTTCAAATAACCCCCGTCCCATCCCAGCAATCTGCGAACCTTGTCCGGTGAAAAGAAACGCCGTTCTCAGTTCCCATTTCTCAGTTCCCAGTTCCCAGTTATCAGTTCTCAGTTTCCGGGCTAATTCCTCAATGGAGTCCGCAGTCACGGCCAAACGTTTGTCAAAATCTACCCGGCCGGTGTTCACTGTATAGCTGACGCCGGCTAGATCCAGGTCAGGGTTACTCTCAAAATAGGTAACATATTTGCCGGCCAGTTCATGCAGCGCCTTTTCATCCCGCGCCGACAGGGTAAACAAATGGGTTTGCGGCGTTCGGCCGGCCGGTTGGAGAGGCGGCCCCTCGCCGACAATAATATGCGCGTTTGTGCCGCCAAAGCCAAAAGAACTGACGCCGGCCAGGCGCTGCCGATCACCCCTTGTCCAGGGGATGGGATCGCCGCTGATCCGCAGCCGCGATCCTTCCAGATCGATATGCGGGTTGATTTCATGATAATGTAGATGGGATGGAATACGCTCATGCTGTAAGGCCAGGATGGTTTTGATTAAACCGGCCACGCCGGCCGCCGCTTCCAGGTGGCCAACATTGGTCTTCACCGAGCCAAGGCTGACCGGAGGCGCGTCACCCTCACCATCCAGCACCCCTTGCAGCGATTGCACTTCAATGGGATCACCCAGGGGTGTGCCCGTGCCATGCGCCTCGATATAGCTGATATCTTTGGCTTGCGCACCCGCGGCATTCAGTGCGCGGCGAATGACCGCCTGTTGGGCAGGTCCATTGGGTGCGGTCAAGCCATTAGAGCGGCCGTCCTGGTTAACGGCCGAGCCATGCAGCAAGGCCAGGATATTGTCCCCATCCCGTTCGGCGTCGGACAGGCGCTTCAAGACCAGGATGCCGCAGCCCTCACCGCGCACATACCCATCGGCGCGCGCGTCAAAGGTTTTACAGCGGCCGTCAGCAGCCATCATCCGCGCTTGAGAAAAAGTGATTGTCAAATCCGGTTCCAGCAGCAAATTGACCCCGCCGGCCAGAGCCACATCACTCTCCCCGTTAAGCAGGCTGTTCATGGCCAGGTGGGTGGCCACCAGCGAGGAAGAGCAGGCCGTATCTATGGCCATACTTGGCCCACGCAGGTCCAGTGCATAAGAGAGGCGGTTGGCAGCCACGCTGTGCGCGTTCCCCGTTCCGGCATAAGCGTCAATCAGTTCAGGATCGCTGTACTGCCGCCGCGAGTAATCGGAACTGCTGATGCCGATGAAAACACCCGCGGCTTTGCCCCGCAAATCGACCGGATGTTGGCCGCCATGCTCCAGCGCCTGCCAAGCCACTTCCAACAACAGGCGCTGCTGCGGGTCCATACGCGTCGCTTCCCGCGGCGAGATGGCAAAAAATGAGGCATCAAAATGGTCAATATCTACTAAAAAGCCGCCCCATTTCGTGTTCATTTTGCCCGGCTGTGGCTCCTCGCCGGGGACGTAATAAGCCGCCTTGTCCCAACGATCGGCCGGCACCTCAGAAATAGCATCCTGGCCGTCATTTAGCATCTGCCAGAAAGCATCAGGCCCTTCCACGCCGGGAAATCGGCAGCCAATGCCGACCACAGCGACTGGCTCTCTATCCCACCTGGCCTTCTTTTCTTTTTCCCCTTGCTGCTCATCCGCACCGGCCAAATGGCGGGCCAGGTCGTCGATCGTTGGAAAATCCCAGACCAGGGTCGGTGAAAGGGGACGGCCGAGCCAATTTTCCAGGTCTCCGGTCATATTGACCGCCTGAACGGAATCCAGTCCGTAATCAACAAAAGGGGTTCGCCGGTCGATGCGCGAGCGGTTGATGCGCAGCCGCCTGGCCAATTCTTCGGCCAACCAGGCAGCGATAGCGGCGCGGTCCTTCTTCTCAGCCGGTTCGGCGGCCGGTTCAACTTCCTCCGGCACTCCCCATTCCTGCCCGGCTGACCACTGCGCGACGACTTTTAAAGAACCATCAAGATAGCCCTGTTTGCAGGCGTGGCGGATGATCTTGCCGCTGGAAGTTCGGGGGATCGACAATGGTTTGATCAGCACTAGGGCATGAATCTGGAGCTGGTGTTCCAGGGCCACCGCGCGGCGCACAGCCGCCGCCACCGCTTCCACATCCGCCCGGCGATGGCGGCGGGTGACTTCATTGACAATCACCAACTTTTCCTGACCATCGAAGGATACTGAAAAGGCAGCGCCCATCTCCTCGGCCAAAGCGGGATGGCAGCGGCCGACCGTGAATTCAATATCTTGCGGGTAATGGTTTCGGCCGTGGATGATGATTAAATCCTTCAAACGGCCGGTCACATACAAATTGTCTTCGTACAAGAAGCCCAGATCGCCGGTGCGTAAATAGGGACCGTCTTCAACCTCGGCCGGATAGGCTTGAAAAATTTGCTGATTGACCTCCGGCTTGCGCCAGTAGCCCTGGGCCACGCTGTCTCCCCTGACCCAAATCTCCCCAACCTGGTTGGCCGGGCAGCGCCGCAATGTGTGTGGATCGACAATGAGAATCTCCTGGCCTAGCATGGCCTTTCCACAGGAAACCATGCTTATCGCCCCGTCGGCATGCTGAGAAACCGGGACAACCCTGTCCTGGGCCAACTCGTGAGTGCTAAAGCTGTTGACAACCGGCTCGGCCGGCCCTTCCGCACCGGAAACGATCAATGTTCCTTCAGCCAGGCCATAACATGGATAATAAGCATTTCTTTTGAATCCCTGGCCGGCGAAGGCGATCGCAAACCGGTTCAATGTCTCCGGGCGAATCGGTTCAGCGCCGCAGAAGGCCACCCGCCAACTGCTTAAATCAAGTTCCTGCTTATGTTCTTCGCTGATCTTTTCCAGGCACAATTGATAGGCGAAATTAGGCGCGCCGCTGATGTTTGCTTTATAGCGGCTGATAGCCTTCAACCAGCGCACAGGACGTTGCAAAAAGGCCGCGGGGGCCATGAGAACCGTCGAGCCGGCCACATAAAACGGCTCCAAAATACCGCCGATCAATCCCATATCATGGTAGTTGGGGAGCCAGAATACTCCTATATCATTGGATTTCAAGTGAAATGCCCGGCGGATCATTTCCAGGTTGTGCATCAAATTGCCGTGCGACACCATCACACCCTTGGGAGAGCCAGTTGATCCGGAAGTATACTGCAAAAAGGCCAGTTTGTTCCTGTCAATAACCGGCTCGCGCCACTGCTCGTGCAAATTGCCAGGCATGCTTTCCGTGTCCAGCCAGCGCAAATCGGCCAGGATAGGCATTTGCGAGAAACGGCGCTCCAGACCTTTATAGATTTGAGTGGTCGTCAAGGCAACGGTTGCTTCAGAGTCGGCAACTACAGACTGGATGCGCGGGGACGGCCGGTTTAATCTCGGTGGATAAATGGGAACCGCCACCACCCCGGCATACAAACAACCAAAAAAGGCAATGATAAAATCCAGGCCGGACGGATAAAGCAGCAACGCCTGGCTGCCCTGATCGACACGCTTCTGCTGTAGCCAGGCAGCCACAGCACGCGCGCTCTGGTCTAGCTCGGCATACGTAACACTGGCTTCTTCTTGCTCCCCATCCCCTAGAAAGATTACGGCCGTTTTGTGCGGATAATCTAATGCCCGGCTTCTCAGCATTTGCACCAAAGTCGCCTGGTTGAATGGGTTGTCATGTGTATATTTTTGAACCATATTCGCAAGTTTCAATTATTCACAAATTACAAACCCTCTTCCACAAACCCGTAATTTTATGATTAGAACCCCTTTACTGCAATAACTCGATTTTATGTTATACTGAATTGGCTAAGAATTTTTTATAATCGATTGGGTTTGTTACATGGCAAATGATGTCATCGATCGCTATCAGATTTTAGAAAAAATTGGCGCGGGTGGGATGGGCACCGTTTACCTTGCCTGGGATCGCGACATACAGCGCGATGTCGCTTTGAAATGGTTGCCTGCCTATTTTAGCCAGGATGAACACTTCACCGAGCGCTTCAAAAGAGAAGCGCGTGTTGTCGCTCGCTTGGAACATCCCCACATCGTTCCCATCTATGATGTAGGTCAAAATGAGGGGCGCCCATTCATTATCATGCGCCTCCTTAAGGGAGGCACCCTTCGCGAGCAAATTGGCAAGCCAGATTTCAATTTAGCCGCCTTAATTGATGCCCTGGAAGGTATTGGTGATGCTCTCAACGCCGCTCATGCCCGGAATATCATCCATCGTGACATCAAACCGGGCAATATTTTGTTTGATGAACATGGCTCGGCCTTCCTCTCCGATTTTGGCATTGCCAAAGTGCTGGACTCGGCCACACAACTGACCGGTAGCGGATTCATCGGCACGCCAGCCTACATGAGTCCCGAACAATTCATTGGGCAGTCGATTGACGGCCGCAGCGACCAATATTCTCTGGCCATTGTCATCTATGAGGCGCTGACCGGCAATCTACCCTTTCAGGGTAACACGGCGCAGATGATGTACAAACACATCAATGTCGCCCCGCCGGAAATCGACCTGGACCAGCATCCCATCCCCAGCACATTTAATCCCGTATTGCAAAAGGCGTTGGCCAAAGATCCCAATGAGCGGTACGCGCGCATCCTGGACTTCACCTCCGCGCTGCGCATCGCTTTACGTCAGGATGCAGAAGCTGGACTTCTACCCCTGGTAGCCGGCGCCGGACTCATTCCAACACCGGAACCCCAGGAATCCTCTCCGCCCCCGCCGGAGGAAAAGCCGGACACGCAGATCATCCAACAAAACTATCGCGAAGGGTTAGAGGCGATGTCCCGTTCCGAATGGGCCGCCGCCCTCCTGGCCTTTGACAAGGTGCTGCAAGCCGACCCCAACTATGGCAATGCGGCCGAATTCAGGCAGCAGGCGGAAACGAATCTGAAGCCGGCCCGGCCAACCCCGGAATCGGAACAACCAACGGCCGTTGATCCCCAGGCATCCGCTGAAGAAGAAAAAGATAACTCAGGCCTGGCCGCCGCCGGGGCCATTGGCCTTGCTGCGGCGACCGCCGCAGAACCCGATCTGGATAAAACTACCCTCGACCTGCCGCCTGTTGAAAGCGCCGCGGAAGAAGAAGCGGCCATTGCGGATCTAGAAGCAACCAGCCTCGATCTGCCTCCCGCCGCCTCGGCAGAATCGGATCTGGATGCGACGACTTTGGACCTGCCGCCCGTCCCGGCCGCTGCGGAGCCCGATCTGGAGAAAACATCGCTCGATTTGCCGCCTGCCGCCGCTATGGCTACCGGGGCCGGCTCAACCGCCGGCGCGCAAATACCTGTGGCCGCGCCTCCCCCGCAGGCAGCTCCCAAACCAGCTTCCGCCTCCCCGCCCGCCGCAGAAAAACGAGGGTTACCCATCTGGCTCATCGCTGCCGGTGTGATTGTTTTACTCCTTGTTTGCGGCGGGATTGGTTACGCGGCAGTTAATATGTTCAGCGCCGATGCGGGACAGGCGGAAACTGCCCCCCAACAAGGAGGTGAAGCCATTGCCGCCATCGGTGCTGAGAATAACGAGGAATCGGGTGAAGCGTCCGCCGCCGGGGTTCAGGTCACGGATACGGCCGAACCACCACCTACCGCAGCACCGCCCACCCCGACGGATGAACCCACCACAGCGCCCGCTGTCGTCGTAGAAGACACGGAAGAACCACCCACCCCGACAGTTGAACTGCCCACGGAGACACCCGCATCGCAAGCGCCAACCGTGCGCGTCGCCGTCTCATCGGCCAATGTGCGCCGCGGGCCAGGCGTCATTTACGCCGTGTTGCAACCTGTTTTCGCAGACGATACGGCGTCCGTCATCGCCAGGAATAGGGACGGCAGTTGGTACCTGGTTGAATTTGAAGATGGAATGCGTGGTTGGATTTCTAATGTGGTCGTCGAAATGGTTGATGATTCGAGCACGGCCGCCATCGAAGTAGCAGCGACGATTCCGGTTGCTCCCACGTTGACCCCCGTCCCGCCCACACCCACGCCGATTATTCTACCCACGGTTCCCCCACCCCCACCCGGCGGTGGAAATGATGGTGGCGGGGGTGGAAACGGCGGCGGTGGCGACGGAGGCGGCGGCGATGATGGTGGTGGCGGCGATGACGGGGGTGATGATCCACCGCCCGTCTACACGGCCGAACCGCCGTAAAAGTAGCACAAATTGCCTAATTTGTGCACATGAACAATTTCAGCAAATATTGTTTTACGTCGTAGCCCAAATTGCCTGATTTGTGATAAGGAAATATGAGATGAAGAAACTTGGCACCTTGAGTTGGATAGCCCTTCTGGCTGTATTATTGGCGACCGTCACAGGTCTGAGCCTGGCGCAAGAAACCCCGGACGTAGCTGGTTCTCATGTATTGAGTAGGGAGGCACCCGCCGCCGGCAAACCGGCACTGCCCCAATCGGCCGAAAAATTGCCCGAAACCATCACCGGCCGTGACGCGCTATCAATCAACCCGGCGGATGCAAACTTGCAATTTTCCGTTCCCCCACGCAACTATAGAAACGACACAGACGATGAGGCTTGCTTCCAACTGCTGGCTAACACGGAATTAGAAATCGTCGAATTCGGTGACGGTACTGGAATTGCCGAACCTTGGGTAATCCTATGGCCAATAGTTTATTTTGATGATGAAGTGTTTACCTCACCTAATTATTCTCTCGTTTTGATTGATGCAGATGAAGATCCCGACGATCCCGACCCTGATCCAGGAGTAGATGGTTTTGGTCAGGGTTTCTTTATGCCTGATGACTTGAACTATGCCATCATTGAATATCAAACTGGAACTCTTAACACCAATGATACTGATATAGCAGGAGGAAAGATTTTCACATTAGACAATGAAGGGTTCCTTGACGATGAAATTTTGACCTGGACAATTAATAACTCTGATGGTGAGTGGCAGGGACGTTTCGTTGAAATCCTTGATGAAGATACATTGCAAGCAATGGAAGGAGAGGCGCTGGCAATTGTCTTTTTAACCAATACCAATGGCAGCGCGCCTGGTGAATGGGTCTATTTTGACGACATCACCGTCATCGCCTGTTTTGAAAGTGCTCCGCCGCCGCAAAGTGGAACGGTGTTCCTGCCCAATATCATGCACAATTTTGGCAAGGCCAGCGGTCCTATCTGCTCCCCGCCGACCGAAAACCCGCAAGATGAATACAATAAAAATCGCGGCTTTGTACAGACCGGGGCGACCTGCAAAAGCAGCCTCTCCAATATCGACCGCGCCGATTACTATGCATATACACCGACCAAGAGCGGGAACCACACCCTGCACCTGACCAATTTACCTGCTAACACGGAATGGGCAGCGATGATGTTCTTCGACACAGATTCACCATCTTATGTGGACGGACCAACGGCCGGAGATTGCCGGATCGGTATTGGTGGCTCAGGGGATAAGTCGGTCACCTGCGACTTAGAGAAAGATGTGCCCCTCATCGTTAAGGTCTCCGCGGGCAGCACGCCCGTTAATGGTGAGTACACCATGAAAATTACCGGCCCATAACATGACAAACGTCATAGTGTTAATTTGGTAACTGTTAGCTGCTTTATAGATTTTGGTCCTATAAAAGCATATAATGTTTCTCATCAACCAAAAAATCGAAATTCTCTGAACCAGGTGTTCAGTTTCACCTTACTTTGATTTAGCTCCGGCGGTCAGCCATTCATTTGCAGCCGGAGCACATAAAGCCAGGAGAAGAAATAAGTGCAGAAATTAGTTCCAATCGTCTACTTGCTCATCGTATTAATTCTTGCCGGATGTGGTGGCGACGAGGCGGAAGCGACCCCTTTCGTCATTGAGGATCCGACTTCTGCAGAACCTGCGCAGCAAGAGCAGCCTACTGACACGGCCGTTCCCCCCACCGATCCACCACCCACCGCAACACCACTTCCTCCCACCGACACGCCGACCGCAACCCCAACAGAGACACCCACGGCCACCCTGGTCATCTCGACTGTTCCCGCTGATGAAACGCCGATGCAGCCGGGCATTAAGGCGACACCCGATCTGACCAATCCCGACATCGCGGCTACAGTCCTACCTATTTTGACCGCGTTCCCGGACTTAGGCATTGACGACATCGATCTGGACGCCCTGCCCCCGCTGCCCGAAGGCTTTGAAATACCGGAACTCCCACCGCTGCCGGCGCTGCCGGGTGGTTAATAGGTGGGTGCGGTTACAAATTGTGTAAAACGGAGGGTTCGACTGGGTCGGCCGTCCAATGGTAGGGGTGGGCCGGCGCGGCATGATGGTGACCGTACCCATGACCTACCCACCGCGCCGGCTCACACTTAAAAGGTTGGGCAGTGTCAAACCTCAGTTTTTATTACGGATAAAATTTGGGTAGAATAATAACATCTCAAAATGGGTGATTTTAAATGCCCCTATTTCATGTTACAGTTTGTCAATCATAGCGAAAAAATGGAAGGGAAAACGGCGTGGATGCGGAAAATACATTCAAATTAATTCTACAAGATGGGCCCGACAGCCCCAAAGAATTTGAATTGAGCAAAAAGGAAATGGTGCTCGGCCGTGCGCCCAGCGTCGATATCGTGATCGCCTTGCCGGCCGTCTCCAGTCGCCATGCGCTGATCACCGGCCAGGGAGATCAATATACCATCGAAGATCTTAACAGCACCAATGGCACCTTCATCAATGGTGACCGCCTGATGGGCCGCAAAACCTTGCAGCCGGGCGACCAGATCCGCTTAGGCCAAAGCGTCAACCTGCGCGTGCTGGGACCTGCCCCCGAACCGCAAAAAACCGTCGTTCAAGGTCCCCTGGTGGATGCCACGATGCTGGAACAAGATTTGAGCCATAGTGAGGAAATCATCGGTATCTCCCTGGAAGACGATGAAGAAGATGAGGTAAAAACCCAGGTCTCCTCTAGCGACATTGCTCCTGCCCCACCAGTTCCGGAGCCACCCACTTTAGACCCGGAAGAACCGCAAGCACCGCCGTCGCCTCCGCCATCACCATCACCCACTCCACCGCCCGGTGGCGCAACGATGATGTATGAGGATTTCCTGGATATCGCCGCTCAAGCGCCCGCCGAGTTAAAGGTCACCGTTGCCGGGGCGGAACCAAAAACTTACACTTTGGATAAGCCCGAATTTACGATCGGCCGTGCTGAGGATAACGATATTGTTGTCCCGTCTCCCATTGTGTCTCGCCACCATGCCATCTTACAGCAGGTCGGCGACGGATTTCAGATCGTGCCTTCGCCGGATGCCGGCAACCCAGTGCTTTATGAAGGTCGCCCGGTGTCCGGATCACACCGTTTGAGCCACGAAGACAAATTGCGCATTGGCGGCCTGGACCCGGGCAGCATGGTCACCATGACCTACCTGTCCCCACGTGAAAGTGTAAGCACCAGCGAGGCGCAGACGATCCATTTTGGGGAAAAGACGGTCCTGACCATCGGCCGTGATCCCAGCAATGACGTCGTCCTGGATACGCCGGCCATTTCCCGTTATCATGCCCAGGTCGAGCGCGTTGGCCAACGCTACCGCGTGCGTGACCTGCGCAGCTCCAACGGTACCTTTGTCAACGGGGCGCGCATCGAAGGCGACCAGTGGTTGAAACCCAAAGATGCCATACGAATTGGCCCGCACCGCTTTGATATGGGCGAAGATCGCCTGGATCAATATGACGAAAGTCGTGACCTGCGCGTGGAAGCGTTTGGCCTCAACAAATGGGTGCGCAAAGATCTTAATATCCTGCAGGATATTTCCCTCGTTTTCCAACCACGCGAATTTATCGTGGTCGTCGGACAAAGCGGCGGTGGCAAGTCCACCCTCGTCGATGCCATCGCCGGCTACCGTCCGGCCACAGATGGTGATGTTTATGTCAACGAACTGAACGTTTACGAAAATTTCGACGCCATTCGCAATGATATCGGCTTCGTCCCCCAACGGGACATCATCCACATGGAGCTGACCGTTGAGCAGGCACTCAACTACGCGGCCCAACTGCGCATGCCCCCGGACACAACCAAGGAAGAACGAAATGCGCGCATTGAGGAAGTACTGCAGGACCTGGATCTAGCCCATCGCCGGGATGTACAGATTAGCGGCTTGAGCGGTGGCCAGCAAAAACGGGTCTCCATCGGTGTTGAATTATTAACCAAGCCTGGCCTCTTTTATCTCGACGAACCAACCTCCGGCCTCGATCCGGGCACGGAAACTTCCTTGATGCAGCTCATGCGCCGTTTGGCCGACCAAGGGCGCACCATTACCCTGATCACCCATGCTACTAAAAACGTCATGCTGGCCGACAAGGTCGTCTTTTTGGCCCGTGGTGGCTATCTGACCTGGTTTGGCCCACCTGATGAGGCGTTGGCCTATTTTGACCAGTACCGCTCCGAGCGCGACCGGCGCGCTCGTGATATTGAATTTGACGAGATTTACAGCATTCTAGACGATCCCAGCAAAGGCTCGCCGGAAGAATGGGGCGCACGATTTAAGAACCACCCCGCCCATGAAAAATATATTGCCGAGCCACTGCGTGAAAAAGAACATGCACCGACAGGCCAATACCGCGCCCCGGCCGTGGTCGGCCCACAAAAAGGTCGGCAGGTTTCTAGCTGGCGCCAGTTTCTCATCCTTTCTTCGCGAAACCTGAAAATTCTAACCCGCGACCGCTTCGGCTTAGTTTTGATGCTGGCTGCGCCCCCGCTGGTCAGCCTTTTGGATGTCATCCTGGCGCTTGTTTTGGGGCGCGATCCTTTTGATTTCGTTGACGGCTCAATGCCCAACGTCATGATCACCCTCTTCTTGCTCACCGTTTACGGGGTCATGGTCGGCGGTCTGGCCCAGATGCGAGAAATTGTGAAAGAACAGGATGTGTATAAACGGGAAAGGTTAGTAAACTTGCGCATCTTTCCTTATGTCATGTCCAAAATCTGGGTGGCCGCCATCCTGGCTGTTTATGCTTCCCTGGTTTATATGGTCGTGCATTACGTAGCCTTTGACATGCCCGGAGGAACAACCGAGTTCATTCTCATGTTCATCTCGCTGACCCTGGCCACATTTGCCGGTATGATGCTCGGTCTTTTTGCTTCGGCATTGGCTCCCAACGCCAACTCCGCACCACTGATTGTGGTCTTGCTGATGCTGCCGCAAATCGTGCTTGGTGGTGCGCTGGTTCCCCTGCCGGAGACGATCACCGCACCTATTTCTACCCGCTGGGCTTTTCAAGCCTTCATGGGCATCACCGGGGTCGGGTCTGATGTGGCCGCAGACGCCTGTTGGACGCAACTCGACGAAGCAGCACAAAAATCTTTGACACTGGAACAAAAGGACGCCAACTGCCAATGTTTAGGCACCAATATCCTGCGCCAGGAAAGCTGTGATTATCCGGGATTGGGTAAGTTTTATAACCCGGTTATTGACGAGCCGGACCCGGGGCCATTCGTTGAGGAACCACCGCCGGAACCGGTGCCGCCGGCAGAATTGGTGCTTCCACCACGGCCGCAAGAGCCGGAAGATCAGGAGGATGAGTTGGCGATGGCCAATTGGCGTGAGGATTTTCTGGCCTGGGAAGAAGAGTCGAACCGCCTGACCGAAGCATTTGACCTGGACCGCCAGCGGTTTGAAGCAGAAATGGATCTTTATCAGGCACAGAGAGAAGCGTATGAACTCCGCCGTGCGGAAGTGGCGCAGATAGGGCTTCAACGACAGGTGGCCATCGAGGCCTCCGTTTTGCCCGCCGAAGAGTTGATCCGCCAATTTTATCCCGGATTCGGCTGGACCTATGTTGATAAGACGGATTCGGCCGCTTATCGCTCCATGCTCATTCAAACCTGGGCCGCGCAAGGGGTGATCATCCTGATCTTATTCATCTTGATAGTGCTCCTATTGAAACGTAAGGACGCCGTCCAATGATCAAAAAAATAACCAAAGCAAAAACCATCTTGTCCCTGAGTATATTGTTCTTAGCTCTGGCTGCCTGCGGCGGGGATGAACCGGCGGAACTGAGCGAACTGGCGATCAGCCTCACACAGGACGCCGCCGGCGCCCAATCATCCATCGGCGCCGAGGCCGGAAACGAGGAAGAGCCGGTTGAAGCCGAGGAGTCCAGCCCGGAACCGGCTGAAGAGACGGCCGTGCCACAAGAAGCGCCCGCCGACACGGCTGAACCCACCGCTGTCCCGGAAGAAGCGCCAACAGAAGCACCACCGGAAGCACCCGCTGATGACGCCGTAGCCGCTGCAGGCGCCACGGCTACTGCGCGAATCCTGGAACTACAGGCCACCAGTGCGGCGGCCGATGCCGCCAACGCCGCTGCCGAAGCAGCG
>JANQGC010000076.1 GCA_028277515.1 Anaerolineae bacterium | reverse complement strand
AGGGTCGGGTTAGGCGCTGACGCAGCAGCCGCGCGCCCATGGGAGTGATGGTTTTGTTCAGCACAGCTAAGAGGGAGCCAATCCGGCCGCCGTCCATTGACTCCGTTAATTCCAGATTGCGGCGGGTAGTCAACCCCAACATCATGTAGCCATCAATAAAATAAGTGGATAACCTTTGAATTTGGGCTACGTTTCCTTTTTGTGTTTCCTGGAGATAGGAGAGGATAGCGCCAGCGGCCCGGGTGGATAATGGCTTGTTTTCACAGCCAAAGGCGTCAAGCGAATGAACGCCAAAATGGTTGAGCAGGGTTTGCCGGGCGGTACTGTATTCAAATTGCCAATCCGGTAGTTGGCTGGTATTGGCCGATTGAAGAAAATAGCCGGAGGTGCTTTCAGCAACTAATAATTCTGCGGGAGTTAAACGAGCAAGTTCTTCTTGAAGCGCATGGTGATCTTCCAGGGTTGTTGTCGCAAACTCTCCTGTTGTTATATCCGCATAAGCCAGGCCGGCGCGTTGTTCCTCAAGCACGACGGCCGCCAGATAATTGTTTTTCCCGGCGTCCAACATTCCCGGCTCAATCACGGTCCCCGCTGTGAACAGGCGAACAACTTCGCGAGGCATTAGCCCGTTAATCGGTTCCGTCCCTACCTGCTCACACAAGGCAACCTTATATCCTTTTGATATGAGTTTTGCGATATATCCTTCGGCGGCGTGATGAGGAACCCCCGCCATCGGCGTGCGCTGGTTTTTTCCTTGGGGACGGCTGGTAAGAACAAGATCCAGTTCCCTGGCCGTGATCTCAGCATCCTTGTCAAACGTTTCATAAAAGTCACCGAGACGGAAGAAAACGATGGCATCAGGATATTGTGCCTTGATATTCAAGTATTGGCGGCGGCTAGGTGTTATTTTCCCTTGTTGCTTTGCTTGGGACATATATAGTTTTTCAGGTTGTTTCTTGACCTTGCTGTTTCGGAGGTTTGTGTCTGTTAAACCAGGCGCTTAGATGCCGATGATGTTTGCCCTCTAATTTTGTCAGCGGTCGCTTTTTCTTCATTAGGGCGTTTGCTTCTTCCAGGGTCATATTTTCTTCTTTCATGAGGTAAGCAGCGACTAAGGTGGCCGATCGGCCGCGCCCTTTGGCGCAATGGACGAGGACGATTCGCTCATCATCGATTTGCTGTTTCATCCAGGTTACAGCGTCAGAAATAATATCATCCTTTGGAACTGTGACGTCCGGCACCTTATATTGAATGTGGGTGATGTCGTTTTTTTTATAGAATGCGACATCATCTACTCTTTCGGCGCGAATGTTAATCACGGCATTTATTTTATGATCTAAAATGAAGTCGTAATCACGGGCATAAGAGGGAGCGCCGCCGAGCCAAATTTGTGGCGTAATTTGATCGAACCAACGATGCCCCATTATTCGCTCATACAGATAGCGAATCGCCGGATAAAATATATCGAAGAAGTGATGAAATATATTCATAAGAGGAAGGATAACGGCAGTAAAAGGAAAAAACAAACCCAATTTTAACAAATCGAAATACTCAATATTAAATACAATGAGTTATAATAATTGTTACTGAATAACGTGTCTTATCGTTTCTTTTATAATCACGCCCAAGGAGGCAAGTGAATGGTAAATATGCGCGATGTTGTGGCAGTAATCTTAGGTGGCGGCGTTGGCACACGATTATTTCCACTAACACGGGACCGTACGAAACCGGCAGTTCCATTTGCCGGAAAATATCGTTTGATTGATATCCCGATGAGCAATTGTTTTCATGCGGGCATCGATAAAATTGCAATCCTAACCCAATTTAAATCGGTTTCACTACACCGGCATATTCATCGTACCTACACTCGCGATATTTTCACGGCCGGATGGGTGCAAATTCTCGCCGCCGAGCAAACCGATCAGAGCAGGGTGGATTGGTATCAAGGCACAGCAGACGCCATACGAAAACAGCTTCATGAAATTGAGGAATCCGGCTGTACTTACGTCATCATTTTGGCCGGCGACCATTTGTATCGCATGGATTATATGGAATTTCTAGAGCATCATATCGCTCAAGAAGCAGATATCACCATCGCTGTGCAGCCGGTCGAACGCTCTAAAACGGATGCCTTGGGCATCTTAAAAATGAACGATGATTATCAAATTCAAGACTTTGTTGAAAAGCCTCTAACAGATGAAGCTTTGGAAGGATACGCCAGTGGAAATGATCCGGAAAAGCCATATATGGCCTCTATGGGCATCTATGTATTTTCAATGGAGGCTTTAATTGATATCCTGTCAGACAAAGAGGGGACGGATTTCGGGAAAGATATCATTCCTGCTGCCATTCAAACCCGCCACGTAACAGGTTTTGTTTTTGATGGGTATTGGGAAGATATCGGTACAATGGACCGCTTTTATGAAGTCAATTTAAATATGGCAGCTCCTTTACCTAAATTCAATCTTTATGATCCTAACCGGCCGATTTACACACGCCCTCGATTTCTCCCAGGTTCTAAAGTTCAAGGCGGCAATTTACAGAATGTTTTGCTTGCCGACGGTTGCCGTATACAAGAAGCTACCATTCGCGATTCTGTGATTGGCTTGAGAAGTATCATTGGAGAACGGGTAACGATTCAACGAACGGTGATGATGGGCGCTGATTTTTATGAATCGGCCGATGAACAAGAAGCGAGTAAGGGAAAAGGAAAACCGCCTATCGGCGTATCGCCGGGGACAGTTATCGAAGGGGCAATCATCGATAAAAACGCGCGCATTGGCAGTCAAGTCATCATCCGCTATTTTGCAGACCGGGGGGATGAAGAACATGACAATTGGGTTTCCAGGGAAGGGATTGTCATTGTACCTAAAAACGCGGTTATTCCCGATGGAACTGTGATTTAAGTGGTTTTACATTCCGAAAATTGGCATCTTTAGTTTATAGACCTGCTGATTTAACCACAACCACCGCTAGTGGGCGCGCGTTTTAACTCCATTTGTATCTTGGGTGTATAAATCATTTCAAATGCATGCGGGTCGGGTTCTGCTGCGGTGTAATTTGAGCCAACGGCCGAATCGAATATATAACATAACTGGTCGTTACCCGCGCCACGGTTGAAATTTTTGGTCAGGTCGTCTTCCCCAAATGTGGCGATCCAGTTATTAATACCCCCTTCAAGAATGTACACATTGGGCACACTTTCAGCCTGGAGGATTTTCCAGGCTTCCGTCGCTGCCTGTTCATCGTTACTCATTGTCACAAACAAGGCATTTTCCGGTTCCAGGTGCAGCGAGTCAATCATTCGGGGCAGATCATCCAGCGGCACGTGGCGGGAATCCAAGATGTGGAACAAGTTGTAATCCACCTCATCGCGAACATCAAGCATGATAACTTTTAGCTGTGTATCGTTAAGAGAGTCTAAAAGCTCTCCCGGATGAATTTGAACGTCTCGATTGTCCAAAATCGCCTGTTTTTCATTCGCGATCATATTCCAGCGATCATTATTGGTGGGTTGGCCAATGAAAATCAGGCCGACCGCTCCAGTAACGAGAATTCCGGCGGCGGCGTAACGCCATTTAGGGGCTTTTGCCGGATCCTTTCCGCCAAAACGTTGTTCCAACTTTTCACCTCCCCAAAACATGACCAGGGCCATGAGCACGACCAGGAGGACAACCACGCCAGTTGGTAAACCAAATAGCTCGGGTAAAGTAAAGCGTCCCATGTATGAGGAGTTCCAAAATACCGCCAGGCGATCTATCGTTTCGCCAAACAGGAAAATCCCGGAAAGCACGCCTAAGACGAAAAATAGGCCATCTTTTTTGAGCGTGGCCATTGCAACCAGAGATGTGCCGGGACAAAAGCCGCCAATGATGAAGCCGGCGCCCATAATTAAGCCACCAACAATGCCTGGCCATAAATAGGTTGGATTGACCCAGATAAGATTATAATCCAGGAGACCCAACGCGGTTGCCCCAAATATAAGGACCATGGCCACGATGATGGCCGTGAACATGACTTTTAGAACGGTCATGTCTTTGAAATAGAATTGGGCGGCAAGTTTTCGTGAATTGCCGAAGCCGGCCATTTCCAATACCGCACCAAAGGCCATGCCAATTACCAGGTAGACAATATAAGAACCCCAATGTCCAAATAGTTCTGCGAGTTGGAGAGGAAATATGGTCATGATTTTTTGCTCCAGTTTGTGTTTAATTCCATTCCCAACGGAAGAAGTAGGCCAGGGCGTAGGCTCCGGCAAATACGGCCAACATAAATGCCCAACTGCCAACGGACAGCACAGCTCCTCCCGAAAGCGCCTGGCCGGAGGTGCAACCACGGGCAAACCGGGCGCCATAGCCCATAAGCAGCCCGCCCAGAAAAGCCATCAGCCAGCGGGTGCGGGTAGAAATATGTGGCCCTTTAATTGTCTCCGCTTTGACACGACGGCCGAATAAACCGGAAAGAAAACCGCCGATAATTGTGCCGATTGTCAGGAAAACAATCCAACTATCCAGGGGATTTTTGTCACCGCCAGCCAGGGCAATTAAATAAGGCACCCGGTTAATATGCCCCGGAGCAATCAAATCCTCAACAAAGACTAACAAGCGGTTCAACCCTCCGGATGCGCCCAGACCGCTGCCGGTGATGAAGAAGGCCGAAAATAAGACGAGGCCTAAAAGGATGCCGGCTAAATATGGGTTTATGTAAGCGCGAGCAGACTTTTTTTCCGTGAATTCTTTTGATTTTTCTTCTGGTAAAACCGTATCGCTTGAAATTGTGGTCATGTACGATCTCCTTTTTTCCATGTAAAACCAGGCTTTTTGCAGCCAGGTTTAAGTGATTTAATCGGCCGTTACGTTCCCTTGTGTTGTTGTGCCGGCCGGTGAATCCCGCTGCACTTCAACCTCATCCCAACCCATGATCATCGCTTCGATGTTCGCCAGGGGGGTTGGGCCGGTCGTCGTCAAATAAACATGCATCACGATAAAAGAGGCCAGCAGCCAGGAAATTAAGGTATGGAATGGGGCCAGGAATGGCAGTCCGCCTAGCTGTCCGGATAGTTGAGGCCATTGCTGCGCCCCCCGCATCAGGATTCCGGTGAGGATTTGTAATGGCAGTAATACGTTTAACAATCCTAAATAGGTCATCTGCTGCAAAGGGTTCAATTTCCGTTCGGGCGTTTTTTCAAAAGGATGATCTTCCCCTCTAAAAATGCCTAGAAGATAATATTTGGCCTGCGAAAATGCTTGATTGAAGAAACCTCTTGGCCTGGGCAGGTATTGTTTTATTTCACCACTGACCAGGTTGTAAAACAGGGCTAAGGCGGCATTAGCAATCAAAATTGCGGCCATAATATTATGAACCTGGACAACCCAGCGGAAACTGAATATTCTAAAGATATCCGGTTTGTGGATAATTAAGCCGGTGAATAATAGAATTAAGATCACCGCGGTTTGCAGCCAGTGCCACAGCCGTTCATAAACGGAATACATATAAACTTCTTGAAGCGCCGGATGATGCGGTGCTTGACGACGCGATGAGATAAACCGCAATCCGGCGTGCAGGCATACACCTGATAAGGTAGCTACGAATATCAGCGCACCTATAATGTCAACGATCCGCTCACTGTCATGACCTAAGACATACAGGTTTGCCAGGGCAGTTTGTGGCTGAAAGAGAAGGCGGCCGTTACCATCAACAATCATCTCCCCATTTATATTTGTTGGGGCGTTGCTGATGAATGCAGGTAGGACGCCTCCAGGTGTACGATCGGAAAGGACCATTGCCGCTGCCAGTTGTGAATCTTCACGATGACAGACGCTGCAATCCTTTGTTGCCCACTCACCATGCGTCACGTTGTGACTGATGCTGTACGGCCGTGTTTCAGCCATGATTTGCGGATTCTCTAAACCCAAGGCCGACAAACGAGATGCGATTAAACTCTCTTTTTCTTCACTGTCAATGACCAGTTCCTGGTTATCTAACTGGCCATCTTCGTTGGTATCAAATAGTTCAAGGATTTCCGGATGATAAGATTGGTTGTCATCCAACCAGGCATTTTGCAGGTCACGCTGGGGCACTGGGCGCTGCGGATCGCCATAAACCCAGAACCAGGAAGAGATGAGATTGTGCGGCGCCAGTTGGGAACTACCGCTGGCATTTTCTCTTAGCAGCAAGACCGGATCAAATCCGGTAATGAGCACACTGGCCATCGTCGGCCCTTCCCCTTCTACACCCCGGCAGTTGGAAACAGGCGTGCCGTCCTGGTTGAGCACAGTCCAGTCCATATATTGTCGTGCCGGGGCATACATTTTGGGTATATGACAGGTCTCACAACTTAATGCCTTCATATGTTGCTCGGTATAGGGCAGCCATTGATGTGTTTCTGTGGTCTCATGGCATGACTCGCACCTTCTCAGAGAGTTGTTGAACTGCGGTGCCAGGGTTCCCTGTGCGCTTTGTCCTTTAGCAAACTGGTGCAGCGGCCGGTAAAGATATTCGCCTAAATCAATGCGCCGGGGATCAAATAAGAGATGCTCAGGGCGGGTTCCGTCTGTTTCCTGGTAATAAATGGGGTTATTCAAAGCGTAATGGCAATCGGTGCAGCTAACGACCCGTTCCGTATGCACATCCCAGGATCGACGCAGTTCTGGCTTGTTTTCAATGTTCAACCCGGACTGGTTAATTTTTTGCGGAGACATGATTTGTCCGGTGGTAATGGTGCTCCATTGATCGGCCGAGCAGCCGGATAATATGGCCGGGGTTTGCGGATCGACATGGACAAGGCCGTGGCAGAGACCGCAGTTTTCATTGGTAGGATCTTGTACCTGGATCAATGGCTGCTGCAAGTTTCCTTGTGGATCAAAGGCATCTGTATTCCATTCCCAGGCGTTATTGGTCCCGCTGATGATGCCGCTTCCTTGCAATGTCGCGCTGTTGGCCCAGTGAAATTCGCCTGATTGAAGGGCGCTCACCCTGGCCTCGTTGTCCGGCTCCGGCCAATGGCATAAAAAGCAGTTCATTTCTACCGTTCCGGATTCTTCCCAATTCCAGGCTGTTTGTTCTCCGCTGAGTGGATCGATGCTGCTGGTCTGCACATCATTGGCATCCGGTTTCAGGTCGGTGAGCGGGTTGCCCCCTCTACTTGTTTTGGCGGGTCCCCCGCCGGCATGGCGGCTGCCGAAGCGTTTGATCCAGTCGGCCGTGCTTAAATCAATACGCTCATCCCCCTCAGGAGATAAATAGCTGTAGGTTAAAGGATTCCATTTGCCGAAGAGTCCGGGGCTGATATCCCAGGGTTGGCCACTTTCTTGCGTTCCCGGTTCCGTGAGTGAATTCAAGCCTACATCGGAATGGAAGCTGTGAGTGGAAATAAATTCGGTGTCGTGACACTGTCCACACGTTTCCATTGTGGAGAGTGGTTGGCCAGAATCGAGCACATGTTTGCTATCCTCATCTAAGATAGGGAAGGTTGGGTGTAGTGGAGGACCCTCTTGCGCTTTAGCAGTTGATCCACTGCCGGCAAACCACAGAACGATGAGCAGTCCAAAAACGGCAATTATGGCAACGACAGGATTCTTGAGAATTGTAATTGTATGTTTAACCATTTTTTAGTTCTTAATTCTCTTGACCTTGAACTAATTTCTGCGATTGGCGTCCACCCCAATTTATGGGATCACCGTAGTAGCCCAGTGCCTCCCAATCAAGACGGCCGTTTTCACTGTGGCAGTCGGCGCATTGCAAGGCGCGTTCCTTGGGCTGCACCATATGATCGAGCGTCCAATACATTTCCGTTGGTGCGAAGCCAAATTCTCCGCTGTATGGCAGCCCGGCAATCTCCGAACCTAGCCTGGCGGCCTGGTCCCAATCAAAATCGGTCCAGTATCCCCCTTCACCCACTGTTTTGGGTTGAAGCAGAATATTGTAGTTCGTGTCATAAATCTGCCTGGCCGTATGCACTTTAAATGGCCGGATTTTGGCAGTGGGGTCAGTGATGTCTCCCAAAGGCGGGTTGAGAACGGTGGTTTTTGCCGGATCGATTTCATCCCCTAAGAGATAGCGATCGGCCGTGCCGTTATACCAGGTATAATCGGGCATGAAATTCCTTTCGTAGACGAAACTGCCCTTTATTTTTAGATATTCATGGGGATCTTCTGCGATATCCTGGCCGGCGGCCGACCAGTCCCAATCCATCTTCGTAGCATCTCGAACAGCCCCTTCGGGAATATGGCAGGTCTGGCAGGCGACCGCGTCCAGATGGGCGGTAATGCGTTCATCCTGGTGCACTTCTTCCGAGTGGCAGCGCGTGCAGTCGAAACTGTTAGAGTTGCCGGCGCTGACCGATATGGAATGGCCGCTGATTTGATGCTCTTCTGTCTGGTGGCAGTCCACACATTGGAAATCGTGGCGTCCCATATGGACATCAATGTTTTCCGTCGGATAGAAAAGGCTGCTGTCCAGGTCGCCATGTTTCACGGCATTGCCGCCGCCGCCGTTAAAGTGGCAGCCCCCGCAGTTGAGGCGTGTGGGTGTGCTCACGCTTTGGGCGGCCAGGGCCAGGTCACTTTCTTCTGATGGCTGACCCTTGTTACTTTTGACATAGGTTCCGGTCTGTTCATGGCAGGCCAGGCAGTCTACATTGGAGCCGTCAGAGAAGTCGAAATTAGCATCTTCCCAGCCGTAACCCGTATGGCAGCGCGTACAACCGGTCCAATTTCCCTGGACGCCGATGCAGAAATTGTTGATCTGGTTTTTCTTGCCAATGGTGACCGGCTCATCACGGCCGGGCAGCATGACCGGCTCGCTTTCCCAGGTCCAATGCACGGTTTGAATGACCTCATGCGCGGCATCTTCATGGCATTCCAGGCAGGCGGTCGTCACTTCCGGTCCGGACTCATAAGGACCGGGCATTAAATCAGTGTGGTCGGTATGGGGCGGGCGAACGGGAACGGAATCCCAGGGTTGGTCCACTGCCTGAGCAGTGGTGGACGTGAAGAGAATAATGGGAACGATAATCAGTAAGAGGGTGACAACAATACCGACAACCCAAACGTATTTAAAATTCTTCATAATGTTCCTGTTACTTTTTGGCTTGACTTCCCCTTACTTTATTGGTTTTTTATATGTGACAGTCACTTTACTACCTGCATTATCACTCAAATAAATAATTAAAGTGACTGTCATCTCTTATGTAGTAATCAAACTAATACACTGGATTGCCGATTTAAGGAATCCCTCAAAACCCGGCGCATGTCGTTTAAAATCTCCACGATTCGCGGCTCGACGAGGTGGTAAACGACGGCGGGGCCAATTCTTTCTGTTCTAACCAGGGCGCGCTGGCGCAGGACGCGCAGGTGGCGAGAAACGGTAGGTTGGGGCATGTTCAGGTCCTCGGCCAGGGCTGAAACATGGCGCGGCCGTTCGTAAATAGCGTATAAAATTAAAATCCGTTTGGGATCGCCCAGCGCCTGACAGATATTGGCGTGCAGCAGATTTAATTCATCTAAACTTGGTGTTTCCATCACTTGCCCTTTCATGTATTCGTATATGCGAATACATGTAAATAGTATAGATAATTTTTTCAGATGGGTATATGACAAAAGTCATGCGTAAGAAGTGACAAAATACACTATTTACAGCATCGGCGGCCAGCAGGTAGGCGTGCAGGTGTTCAAATTGGATGGGCATGATCATGTTTTGCTCTTTTACCAAATTAGGGTTTAATTTCTCTTGTGCAGGAATATGATGTCATTCAATCCGGCGAGCAATGGTCGGAACGTATCCAACAACTCAAGCGGCTGCTTGAGGATGTGAAACCGCGGCTTGTTGCCGCGGAGGCGGCATTAAGCGAGCGCCTAGCGGAAATTAGCGCGTTTGAATTTAAGGTTCGCGCTCGCCTGGAAAAGTTGACCGGGCGACTGGAAAGGCTGGAAGAGGAAATCCAATCCTTACGCCGCCAACTCAATATCTTGAAAGACGGTATCTTTGCCGATGATTACTTCCCCGGCGGATCGTTGTATGAACAATGGCGAACGTCGGAGGAAGCGGGGGCGGCCGCTTCAGGGAATTACCGCTATCGCCAGGCGGCCGAATCCGAACCCACTCCCCACCTCTCACCGGATCAAAGTGCGGAAATCAAACGGCTTTACCGCCAACTGGCACGCCGCTTTCATCCCGATTTTGCCCTGGATGAGGAGGATCGCAACTATCGCACAGCGATGATGATGGCGATCAATACGGCCTATGCGGTGGGAGACCTGGAGCGATTAAAGGAACTGGCCCTGGAACCGGACCCGCAGCGCAGAGAATATACCAATCAGCAGCTTGCGGAAGCTTTGCTCAAGGAGTGGCAGCGCTGCCGGCGGCGCATGGAAGAGATCGAGATGGAGCTGGAACGCCTGGAAAATCATCCCAGCGCCCAACTGATGCGTCAGGCTGAGCGGTTGGCGCAGCAAGGGCGAGATATGATGGACGAGCTGGCGGCCGATTTGGAGAATAAAATTGCGCATCGAATGGCGCAGCGAGATATGCTGCATGATGAAATCCAATCGTTTGGCAAGGAAAACCTGGATCTTGGAGGAGATGACTTCGCCGATGCTGTTTATGATCTGGGCCTGGAGCATGTCCTGGTGGAAGATCCGGAATCTGCCTTTCAAGAATGGCGCGATAAAAATTGGGATCGGTATGATTTTGATGATAGCGGGGATGAAAGCGTCTGGGAAGAATTAAGAAAACAGCGCAACCGCAAAAGATATAAAAAGTAAAGGGTGGTATTCGTAATGGATGCATCGGTCACGATGGATTATGGTATGCGTTTTGTAGGATCGGCCGATACGGGCCATGAAGTTGTCATGGACGCCGATCCAGGGGTGGGGGGCGACAATACAGGCTCCCGGCCGATGGAGATCATTCTCATGGGTCTTTGTGGCTGTACGGCGATGGATGTGATTTCGATTTTAAGAAAACAGCGACAAGACGTTACCGGCTTACAGGTTAAAGCTCATGCCGACCAGCAAAACGATCATCCGCATGTTTTTACGGACATTCACCTGGAATATATCGTCAGCGGCAACCAGGTAGATCCAAAAGCTGTTGAACGGGCGATAAAACTTTCCACGGATCGCTACTGTCCGGCGCAGGCTATGTTAGGACAGGTAGCGAACATAACGACCTCTTATTCAATCCTTAATGTTTAGCTGAGGAAATCGGATTTCTGTTTTAGGCAATCGCGTCCGCCACCAGTTCGGCAACGTCGCGCACCTGCATCGGTTCTCCATGCTCGCGATTAGCGTCGGTTAACATGGTCGCGCAGAAAGGGCAGCCAACAGCGAGTGTTTCCGCTCCTGTTTGCTGCGCTTCCTCAAAACGGGTGAGATTGACCGGTTTTTGGCCGTGTTCTTCTTCTTTCCAATATTGAGCGCCCCCGGCGCCACAGCAGAAGGAGTCGCGGCCCGTTTTGTCCATCTCCAGAAGGGTCGCGCCGGCCCTGGCTAAGGCATCTCGCGGTTCGGTGATGATGTCATTGTGCCGCCCCAGGTAGCAGGGATCGTGGAAGGTAACTTTTTCCAGTTTGCTGCCGTTCAGGCGCAGCTTGCCACGGCCGACCAGGTCGGCGATGAGCTGCGTGTGGTGGAAGACCTCATAATGGCCACCCAGTTCACCATATTCCTTGCCAATGGTGGTGAAACAGTGGGGGCAACTGGTGACGATCCGTTTTTTATCCGCTCCTGCCGCATTCAGCGTTTCGATGTTGCCCTGGGCCATTTCCCAGTAAAGATATTCGTTTCCGGCACGACGCGCGGAGTCGCCGGTACAGGTTTCATCTTCACCCAGAATGGCGAAACTCAATTCCGCCTCGTACATAATGGTCGCCAGAGCCTGGACGGTCTTTTGAGCGTCGGGATTAAAAGCGCCGGCACAGCCAACCCACAGCAGAACATCATAATCGGGATTCTCTTGCACGGTAGGAACCTGGAAGGGCAGCGGTTTGGTCCATTCCATGCGGCTTTCTGTTGACTGCCAGGGATTGCCCGTTCGTTCCATGCCCACAAAGGCGCCTTTTAGCTCCTCCGGGAAATTGCTTTCCATGAGCACCTGGTCGCGACGAATGTCCAAAATATCGAGCATGGGAGTGTTGCCCACGGGACATACGTCAATGCACGCGCCGCAAGCGGTGCAGGCCCATACGGCGCTCTCGCTAATGGCAAAATCCAACAAGCGGTCGCTATTGGCGGTTCCTTCAGCAACGCCAAACAGATCTTGTTTGGTGTAGTAGCGTTTGTTGATTTCCAAGGCGGCCGGCGACAGTTCTTTGCCGGTGTTATAGGCCGGACAGGCTTCCTGGCAGCGGTTGCACATTATGCAGGCGAAGGTGTCAAAGACCTGCGTCTTATTCAAATCGTTGAGGGTTGACGCCCCAAACTGTTCGATTGACTCATCTTCAAAATCAAGGGTGAAGATCTGGCCTAAATAGGTGCGCTTGGGGGAGGTCATGAAGTTTAATGGTCCCATGATCAAATGGATGTGCTTGGTCAAGGGGAAATAGGGAATAAAGAGCACAACTAAACCAATTGAAATCCACCAACCAAAATGGAGCGTGAAGTTGAGCAACCCTTCCGGCCAGCCGGCCATAAACGAGGCGAGCAAACTTGAGGCCGGCTGCCAGAGATCGCTGCCTTCGGACAGGGCAATGCGTGATGATGAAATCATGAGACTGCCCACCATGTGCGTGGTGATAAAGGCGATCACAACGAGTGAATCTATCTCGATGCCTTTGGAGCGGGCTTTGGGATTGAGTTTGACATTTTCTCGCGCACGCAGGTTGGGATCTTTACGGCCGAAGCGACGCACCAGGAAAAATAGGAGACCAGCCAATACCAGGATGGTAAATATATCGGCGGCCAGGCGAAAAATATCGCCGATGATGTTGTTTTCAAGAAAATGAAAGCCGGGAATGAGACCTTCAGCAATATCCACTAGCGTAACCAAACCATAAAATATAAATCCGTAGGCGACCAGGTAGTGGAATATGGAGACCGTCCGCCGGTGGCTGATGATGTCACCCTGGCTGAACAACGCGCGGATGCCGATCCATAAACGCCGGCCGAAATTGTCGAAGTAAAGCTGCCGTTGACCCTTATTTATAATTTTAAACATGCTGCCCCAGGTGTTAATAGCGGCAACTGCGCAAATGAGGACCAATAGCAAAAACAATACAGTTTCGATGGGTGTAAGCATACCTTTCTCCTCAGAAAAATACCTTCATTAAGGTATTTTAATTGTATCCTAATCGGTGACGCAGAGCATCACGGGAATTTGTGAATTATATCACAATTAAGGCGCATTGTAATTAATAAAACCTGATTTGGTCCGGGATTTTACTGCTTCAGGTATAATTGTACCTTATGAATGCCACCTATTTACGCCGGTTGGTCATTATCCTGGCAGGTATGGGGTTGTTAATTTCATTGTGGCCACCGGCGACATCCTTATATGAGTTCACCGGTGAAGAGGAGTGGCGTGGGCAATTGGTCGGGATTGTGCATTGGATCAATACGGCCGTGCGACCCCAACCTACCTTACAGTCGGAAATGGAAACTGGTTATGATGTGCCAACCCCAAGGGGCGTGAACACTTTTCTGGAATGGGAGGTGGAAGAAGAAAAACGGGCACGTAGTTTGCAAATGGCCAAAGATGCCGGTTTCAGGTTTATTCGCCAGGAGTTTCCATGGGAAGACATTGAAATACATGCCAGGGGTGATTTTATTGACCGGCGCAACGATCCGCAGGGCATTGATGCCTGGGCCAAATATGACAATATTGTTGATCTGGCGGAGCAGCAGGGGATTGAAATTATTGCCCGGCTAAGCAATCCACCCTCCTGGAGCAGGGAGCTTCCGGATGAAACGGTTGGCGCGCTAGCCCCACCGGATGAATTTACCGATTTTGCCAATTTCGCCGCGCAGGTGGCGGAACGGTATCAAGGTCAAATTCGGTATTACCAGGTATGGAATGAGCCGAACGGCAATGACGAATGGGGCCTGGGAGATGTCGATCCGGAAGCCTATACGGAGCTGTTGTGTATGGCCTACCAGCGCATTAAAGTCGCGGACCCGCAAGCGGTTGTCCTGGCGGGGGCGTTGACGCCGACGCTGGCTATGGACGGCCGCAATATGAACGATCTCGTTTTTTTACAGCGCATGTACAATGCCGGGGCAGGCGATTGCTTTGATATCATGTCCGCCCAAGGGTATGGGTTATGGTCCGGGGCGGCCGATCAAAGGTTAAAGCCCACTGTGATCAATTTTCCTCATCACTTATATTTACGCGATCTCATGATTAAAAATGGAGATGGTCATAAACCGATTTGGATCAGCGAGATGGGCTGGAATGTCGTCCCTGAGGGGATGGAAGCGCGGTTCGGCCGCGTGAGTGAAGAGCAGCAGGCGCGGTATACGGTGGAGGCTTATCAACGGATTGAACAGGAATGGCCCTGGGTTGGCGTTGCCAACACCTGGTTCTTAAAACGGCCAGCAGATTGGGAAAAAGACCAATCGTGGTATTACTTCAGGCTGATGGAGCCGGATTTCTCAACCCTACCTGTGTATGATGCCTTGCTGGAAACGAATCTTGCAAATGCAAGTGAGTCCGGACGACCCGGTTGGATCGTTCTTTGGAATCGGATTCGGCCGTTGTTGTTCAGTATCAGCAGCGCCTTGCTGTTTTTTGCTATTTTGTGGTGGTTGGCTCCCAAAACAACATCTATTAATTCGTGAATATCTCTGAAAACAGCTTTCCCGCGCCATGGTTGGCCCGGCTGGTTCCTCTAGCGATCACCTTGCTAATTCTATGGATGGCGACGGGGTTAAGGTTTTACCAGATTGACAGCCAGTCATTTTGGAATGATGAAGGCAACAGCGCTCGTTTAAGTGAGCGATCGCTGGAGCTGATAATTGAAGGCACCGCCAGTGATATTCATCCGCCTCTTTATTATGTGCTGCTGCGCGGTTGGCGGGAACTGCTGGGGGAGCATGAGTTTGGCTTGCGTTCTTTCTCCGCCTTTTCCGGTATTTTAACCGTCGCTGCTTTATTGGCTTTGGCCCGCCAATTGCTGGTAAAGAACAGAGGTGAGAAATGGATGATCGCTCTCGTATTTCTGGCTACATTTTTGGCGGCCATCAACCCGGCATTGGTTTATTACAGTCGGGAGACGCGGATGTATGCCTTGCTGGCTTTGCTCTCGGCTTTGTCAACATTAGTCTTATGGCGCTGGATGACGGTTGACCGACATTTATCCCTGGCCATTGCTTACATTGTACTGGTTACCGCAGGGCTTTATACCCATTATTTCTTTCCCGCCATCATTATTTTGCATAGCATAATTGTTCTCATTTGGGTGCTCAATTATTTGCGGATGGTGGTCTTCTCTCCGATACAACTTAACAGTGATTTTTCCGTTTGGAAGACGCTGCTCCAATATGCCGGCATGCTGCTGCTGATGTTTCTCCTTTACCTGCCCTGGCTGCCCATTTTTATTCGCCAGACGGGTGGACGGCCAGGAGTGAGGGAATCTTTTCCTGTTTTCCTGTGGGACAGTGGGCGCTGGCTGGCTTTTGGCGAAACGGTGGCTGATGGGGACCTGGTTTGGGCTGCCGCGGCTGTTTTTTTGCTGGCCGGCTGGGCTGTGTTTGCCGGTCGATGGAGAAGCCTTATTCCTTTGTCAGGCATTATTGTGCCGTTGGCCATGTTATATATTTCCGGGGCGACCCAACCTGCTTTTTTCAAGTTTTTACTCTCTGCTGTGCCCTTTTTTTGTTTGCTTTTGGGTGGGGTATGGATGGGTCCCCAAATGACTAATCAGCGAAAGATGTGGTTCATCATTCCCACGCTGCTGTTATTGTTGATGTTTGGAGGCACGGTCGTTTCCTTGAACAATCTGTACAATGATCCTACATTTTTCCGGGCTGATTATCGTGGGATGGCCGCACGCATCGCTGCGGAGAATCACCCCAACGCGGGTATTATCTTGAATGCTCCTAACCAATGGGAGGTGTTTACTTATTATCACCAGGAAGGCGCACCGGTCTATCCCTTACCCAAGGGACAGCCCGATCCTGGCATTTTAGAGCCTCAACTGGCTGAAATCGGCCAAAAGCACGATCGTATTTATGCAATCTTTTGGGGCGAGGACCAACGGGACCCGCAACGGGTTGTGGAGGGCTGGCTGGACAGAAACAGTTTTAAGGCGTCCGAAGAGTGGATAAGCGATGTGCGCTTTGTGGTGTACGCGGTGCCGGAAACGGCTGCTCAAGAGATGGAACATTCGGCCGAGGTCATCTTTGGCGATGCAATTGTGCTGAATGGCTATACCTTGCGTGATGAGCGGCTGCAAGCCGGGGATATTGCCCAGGTCACTTTGTTCTGGCAAGCCGTAGGGGATATTGAAAACCGATACAAGGTGTTTCTCCATTTAGTTGACCAATCAGGCAACCTTATCGCCCAACGAGATGGCGAACCGGGTGGGGGGACGGCGATAACCACGGAATGGCAGCCCGGAGAGGTCGCTATTGACAATCATGGATTGCTCATTCCAATAAATATTCCACCGGGAGAATACCAACTCATCATGGGTTTGTATGACATCTCTGATCCGGCCGATCGTCTTTCTGTAACTCTCCGAGGTAGTGAACAGGATTATTGGCAATTGGGCACTCTCGTTATTGAGTGAGCAATGGATATATTTTGGGGATACTGGCAACTGTGATACGTTTGGCGGCAAATCTTAAGCGTGGAGGATCAGGCGATGCGACAATACCTGGATTTAATGCAGTATGTTTTAGATAATGGCGTTCGGAAGGGGGATCGCACAGGAACGGGGACGCATAGTATTTTTGGCTACCAGACAAGGTATGATTTATCCGCAGGTTTTCCGGCCGTTACCACCAAGAAGCTTCATTTACGCTCAATTATCCATGAACTGCTGTGGTTCCTGAAAGGAGACAGCAATATTCGCTATCTCCATGAGAACAAAGTCTCCATTTGGGACGAATGGGCGGATGAGAATGGGGATTTAGGTCCGGTCTATGGTTCGCAGTGGCGATCGTGGCCTGGACCTGACGGCCGAACCTATGATCAGATCAGCCAATTGGTCGCCCAAATTCAATCAAATCCTGATTCGCGACGGCATATCGTAAGTGCCTGGAATGTGGCCGATGTTGATCAGATGGCCTTGCCACCCTGCCACACGATGTTTCAATTTTATGTCGCCGAGGGGAAACTATCCTGCCAGCTTTACCAGCGCAGCGCTGACATTTTCCTGGGTGTGCCGTTCAATATCGCTTCCTACGCATTGTTGACGATGATGCTGTCCCAGGTAACCGGGCATGAACCAGGAGATTTTGTTCATACTTTAGGTGATGCACATTTGTATATGAATCATTTGGAACAGGCAAAGCTGCAATTATCACGGGAACCTTATCCTTTGCCAGAGATGAGAATCAATCCCTGGGTAGAATCGATTTTTGATTTCCAGTATGAGGATTTTAAATTGGTGAATTACCAATACCATCCCCACATCAAAGCCCCCATTGCCGTATAACAGATGCCCAAAATCACCCTAGTTGTAGCTATGGATAACAACGGCCTCATAGGTGCCGGCGATCATCTGCCCTGGCGCTTGCCCGATGATATGAAACATTTTAAAGCAGTTACTATGGGTAAGCCGGTGGTCATGGGCCGCAAAACGTATGAGACAATCCCTGACCGTTTTCGGCCGCTTGTGGGCAGGACCAATATCATCCTGACAGCGCAGAAGGATTTCCATGCCCCAGGTTGTATTGTTGCCCATTCTATTGAGCAGGCGTTGGGGGCGGCCGGTGCTGTTCAGGAAGTGATGGTTATCGGCGGAGCATCAATTTATGAGCAGTTCTTACCGCTAGCAGACTGTATCTACTTAACGCTCATCGACGGCGAGTTTGAGGGGGATGTGTACTTTCCTCCTTTCAACCGGCAGGAGTGGTTCGAGGTCGAAAAAACGATTCACCAGGCTGATGAAAAACATACCCACCCATTCACTATCTTCCTACTGGAGCGTAGAAATATCTGGTAACTGTACACTTTAACAAAGAGAAGATTAATTGGACGCTGATTCACGCTGATGACGCTGAATTTTTTAAATCTTTTTGTAAGTCAGGCATTCTGGATGCCGGTCTGACGGGGCGCATTTATAACCGTTTCTTTTCTCATTGGACGTCATCTTCGACGTAGAGGCTTTGGAATGACCGTTCAAGATCGTTTGTTTTTAGCCAAGGATTCCCAACTCAAGCTGGCTATTAATATATATTTTTGGCAGGTCACTACTGACCTGGTCGCCAACGATAATGGATTCGGCCCGGGTAATGCTGCTCAAATCGCTTTTGGCTTTTGCTAACTGCCCGGCCAAACTATTATTACCTGTAGCCAGATGCAGTTGGGAGAGGGAGGTGCCTAGCGGTAGTTTGTTGTCGCTCTTAAAGCGGCGCACGGCCGTGGCGATGCTCACCAGCAGACTGCCCATTTGCAACGATTCCTCGTCTATCCATTTCTGTTTTACCTGGGGCCAATCAGACACATGGATAGACGGCACGCCATCTGTCTCGGAAAACATGCCGGTATAAATTCGTTCCGTCACATGAGGTAGGATGGGAGCCAGGAGTTTGATGGTTGTGAGCAATGCATCATAAAGAGCCAGCTGAGTACCTGAACAGTCCGGATCATCGTATAAACGTTTTTTGGCCATCTCCAGGTAATTGTCGGCCAAATCTCGCCAGAAGAAGACCTCAACCTCGCTTTTTGCCGTGGCGTAATCGTATTGTTGCCATAATTGTGTACAGCGTTTGATGAGTGTATGGGTCCGGGCGAGAATCCAGCGATCAGCGGGAGTTAAATCATACTCTATGTCATTGTTGAATTGAGAACGGTCAAACCCACCGAGAAAGCGATCACTGAAACGTGCGACATTCCAAAGTTTGGTCACCAACTTACCGCCGGCGCGAATGCGCTCCTCATCAATGACAGCATCTTTTCCCAGGCCGGTGCTCGCTGCCCAATAGCGCACAGCATCGGCCGAATTGGTTTCAATCATTTCCAAAGGGGAGATCGCACCACCACCCCGACTTTTGCTCAATTTTGCTTTCCCGGCGGGCGCCAAACCCCATCCGGAAATCATGGCGTTCTGCCAGGGTACCTGGCCAAAGTGATGATGTGATTTAACGATTGTATAAAAAGCCCAGGTGCGGATGATTTCGTGGGCTTGCGGGCGGCAGCTAAAGGGCTGGAGCTGCCGGTATAGTTGAGCATCCTCAAGCCAGCCGCCAACAATTTGTGGTGAAAGAGAAGAAGTTGCCCAGG
>JANQGC010000046.1 GCA_028277515.1 Anaerolineae bacterium | reverse complement strand
TGGCCAGCAGCCACATGCGTGGACCCAAACGACGGCCGCCAAAGAGCATCAAACCCAGGAAACCTCCTTCCAGGAAGAAGGCAAATACCCCTTCGGCGGCTAATAAACTGCCAAAAATGTTGCCCACGAAGCGGGAATAATCAGCCCAGTTGGTGCCGAATTCAAACTCCAGGACAATCCCGGTGGCGATGCCCATGGCGAAAACCAGGGCATAAATCTTGACCCAGAAGAAGGCCAGCCTGCGCCACATGAGATTGCCGGTGCGCAGGTAGAGCAGGCCCATGAAAACCATCATCAATCCTAATCCGATAGAGATGGGCGGATAAATGAAGTGAAAAATGCTGGTTAAGCTAAATAGGATGCGCGAAAGAAATTCAGGATCCATTTGTTCCTCTCCAGTTTAAGATGAGCTGACGTTGTTCGGCCGTTTCCGGTGATGCGTGGCCGGCGGAGGGGATGCCTTCGCGCCATTGGGCGATTTTAGCAAGCGCTTCCTGGCCGGTAAGGCCATGACGGACCAGCCAGCAGCCGATGACAGTACCGGTTCGGCCGATGCCACCCCAACAGTGAACATACACCTGGTTGCCCTCGCTTAAGGTAATGTCGATCTCATCCAGGATTTGGTTGAGTCGTTCGGCCGAGGGCACACTGTAATCCTGGACGGCAAATCGTTGATGAGAAACCACCAGGTCTCTTTTGATCGCTTCTTTAGCTAATTTCTCCTCGTAATCGTCGGAGCGCTCACCCATTTCTGTCAGATTGATGAAATGGTTGATGCCTGAGTCCAAAAAGCTGCCCATGCGCTCGGCCAACTGCGCCTTGTCCGGGCTGCCCGGATATTCACCGGCCCAAAGCTGAGCCGGCCGGTTTGCATCAAAACCAATCTGAGGCAGGTCAACCTGGTAAGCGTTGGGAATCGGCGGATTGTTTTGAGCCATGTTAAGTAAGTCAATGTGGTGTTTCCGGGAAAACCCGATATTTTTATAAACACGGATGGGAGGAACTCGGATAAAATAATATTATCCGTGTTTTTCCTATCCGCGCATACAAGTTTTCCAGGAACATTATTTAATAAGAGCGACGGTAGTTCCGGTTGCGATAGCCGCCGCCATAACTGCTGAGATCGGCAATAAAGGCGATGCCTATAAAAATCCACTCCCACCAGGCGATGCCATTCGGCCAAAAGAATAAATACAGTAAGAGGGTCCAGGGCAGGAACAGGAAACCTAGCAGGGGGATGATCCAGTTACCATCCCAGACCTGGTTAAAGTATGAGCTAGCGGCATAGAACCGGTCATAAAGCCACCAGAAAAATATGGCCAGACGGGGACCGAAGAACAATAAGATGGTCAGAAAACAGCACATTTTTCCTCCTTATAAATAGGTAAACGTAACCGAGGATTCCATTCCTCGTTACAAGAGCGCGAAATGGATTTCGCGGTTACGAGGTTTACCTGATTAAATCTTTGCTTGTACAGAGCATTCAGGGACGTAATTATACGTGAACTTATGACAGTTAAAAATAAATTCTGGAATTTAAAACGGGTGGTTTCTTGAGTTCATTACCATGTGACAGTCACTTAGTAATTCAGTTCAGAGAGATTGGTGCGATTCAAGTGACTGTCACGTCATGAGGGTGGTTTCTTGAGTTCATTACCATGTGTCAGTTACTTAATACTTCAGTTTAGAGAGATTGGTGCGATTCAAGTGACTGTCACGACATGAGTAGTTTGTGGGTTTCGCTGAACCCATACCAGGCGTCTCGCCCGGAGGTGTGGCCGATGGCCAGAAGCTGCTCCAGGGCACCGGGCTTTCCGGCGATGATCTCATGCCAGTGTGAGGAAGCCTCGCCGGCGGAAGCGGCATATAGAGTCGCCGCGGAAAGGGTGGTCGTTCGTGGGGCGGCCCAACCGGCTATTTTTTTGATAAATGGCGAATCGGGCAGGCAGACCCACAACGCAAAGATAACGCCGGTTAGTACATCATCGCCGGCCGGGGTCAGGCCGCCGCCTAATCCGGCCATAGCCTGAACGGCCGTTTGCGCTTGCTCCATATTGTGGGCGATCAGCGCGGATTGCAATGATTGGTAAGGCTGGGCAATTTCTGCGGGTAAATGAGCGGGCAAGGACCTGGACGGTAGAGTGCTTTCGCGTAGTTTCGACCAGTCAGGGGTGGGGTTCCAAAGGGCCGCCTGATCGGTCTTAATAACCAGGGAGCCAATGGATATGATTCGTTTATCCGGCTTAGTGGCAACTGGGCTGTGTTCATCTATTTGAGTGGGAATTTGGCTGTCAACGATCAGCGAAAAGGGACCGGGCGAGACGGCCGTATTGGAAATAGTGATGACCTGCCGCTTGTCATTAACCAGGTTGACCAGGTTATCAAAACGGTGCAGGATGCGCAGAGGACGGCCGTCGTGCAGAACAGCCTGGGCGCGGGGCGTCATCAAAATTGCTTGCATCATTCAATTATAGCCCAGCTCATGAAATGAAGGGACAAGGGTTCGTTCCGCGATTTCCAGTTGCGCTCTCCGATTCGCGAAAAGGATTTCGCGGTTACGATAAAAAATTTCGCACCGGGCGTTGTTATGGTATTATTGATTTATGAAACCGGCTCCCTTTTCTTATCACGCTCCCGACACATTAGAAGAAGCACTCACCCTCATGGAAAATCATGGTTATGAAGCCAAGATTTTAGCCGGTGGACAAAGCCTGATCCCGGTGATGAATTTTCGGTTGGCTCAACCGGCGATGCTCGTCGATTTGAATGGCGTTTCCGAATTAAACTATTTGCAGGCTGCGGCCGGTGGCGGGCTGCAAATTGGGGCTATGGTTCGTCAACGGGAGGCGGAATTCAGCCAGGTATGTGCTGACCAGGCGCCGTTGATAAGCGAGGTCCTTCCTTATATTGCCCATCCGCAGATCCGCAACCGGGGGACGATTGGCGGCAGCCTGGCCCATGCCGATCCCGCGTCGGAACTTCCCGTTGTCATGACTGCTCTGGATGCCCGTTTTCGTCTTCAGCGACAGGGAGGGGAGCGTTGGATTGATGCGGCCGATTTTTATGAATCTCTTTTTAACACGGCTCTGGAAGCGGAAGAGATTTTGACCGAGATCACTGTGCCACCGGTACAGGCCAATACGGGTTATGCTTTCCAGGAATTGGCCCGGCGACATGGTGATTATGCGCTGGCCGGGATTGCGGCCGTGATCACATTGGATGAAGAAGGGATTTGCCGGCGAGCGCGATTGGTTTATCTCAATGTAGGAGAAGTGCCGATGATCGCGCATGAAGCGGGGCGGATGCTGGCCGGCGAACGGCCGGGCACAGAAAATATTGCCGAAGCAGCCCATTACGCAGCGCAGAACGAAATCGCGCCAACGGGGGATATGCATGGCAGTGCCGATTATAAGAGGCACCTGGCATTTATCTTGGGTAAACGTACGATTGCCGAGGCGGTGCGCCGGGCGGATAAGGTTTTGCG
The DNA here is from genome assembly GCA_028277515.1 of Anaerolineae bacterium. The sequence goes on along the minus strand of JANQGC010000046.1, from coordinate 15,159 downwards.
GTAGCCTACTTTATAACCGCGATTTCCAAATCGCGCCCACCCAGAGCGCGAAATGGATTTCGCGGTTACAGCAGAGGAATTGCCGTGGTGGTGCGCCAGGCGAATGAGAGGATAGGATAGATTTGTTGAATATGGAAAAAATTGGGATTTCCGTCACGATTAATGATGCATTGTATCAGCGGGAGGTTGAACCTCGCCTTTTATTAAGCGACTTCTTGCGCCATGATTTAGGCCTGACCGGCACCCATGTCGGTTGTGAACACGGGGTATGTGGTGCCTGCACCATCCTTTTTAATGGCGACCCGGTGCGCGCTTGTTTGCTGCTGGCTGTCCAGGCGAATGGCCAGACGCTGCAAACGGTGGAAAGCCTGGGCACGCCCGATCAGCTGCATCCCATCCAGGAAGCATTTCATGAAGCGCATGGGTTGCAGTGCGGGTTTTGCACCCCCGGATTTTTGATGACGCTTGTCCCTTATCTGGCCGAACATCCCGATCCAAAAGAAGAAGAAATCCGAGAGGCGATATCAGGTAACCTCTGTCGCTGTACCGGGTATCAACATATTGTTGATGCGGTGCAGCTTGCTGCGAAAAAGTTGAGTGAACAAACCATTTAGGAGTTAACGATGGTCGATATCGAAGGGAATTATGATATAGATGCCCCCCGCGAATTGGTGTGGGAGATGGTCCAGGATCCGGAGATTCTGGCACGCGTATTGCCCGGCTGTGAAAAGTTAGATCTGGTTGGAGAGAATGAATACAAAGGGAAAATGCGCATCCAGGTTGGTCCGGTTGATGGGATGTTCCAGGGTACGATGCAGCTTTCAGATATACGACCTTTAGAAGGGTTTCACCTGGCGGTGAACGGCCGAGGTCCCAGCGGCATGATTCGCGGTGAAGGCGACCTGGAATTGCAGCCTACGGAATCGGGAACGCGCCTGGTATATGAAGGTAGTGGCAAGGTCAGCGGCCGTATGGCCACCGTTGGCCAGCGTTTGATGACCAGTTCCGCCCGGGCGGTGACCAAACAATGCCTGCAAAATTTAGAGCGCCAGGTTCAGGCGCGCCAGGCCCCGGCGGCGGAAACGCCGGTTTCCGGCAACGGCCGGGCAAAAGAAGCACCAGAGGCAGCGGGGGCAGCGCCACCGCCACCCAGCCAGACGGAATTTATGCTGGGAGTTGGCGAGGAGATGATCGCCGAATATTTGCCCTATCCCCGGCAGAGGCGCATCGTCGCTGGCCTTATCATCGCCTTTTTGACCTTTATATTCGTGAACTGGTATGCGGGCCTGGTGGCGCGTAAGGTGGCCAGGGAGATGCGCAAAAATTGACGATGATCACCAAACATGAAGTGCGCAAAGGCGCCTATTATGATTCTGTGGTGCTGATGCAGCTGCAAAAATCGCTGGCAGCTCTGCCGGGTGTCGTCGATGCGGCGGTCGTCATGGCCACGCCGACCAACCGCGATCTTCTGCATTCAAGCGGATTTGACGCCCAGGGAATAGATGCCCAGGCCGACGATTTGCTGATTATGGTCAAAGCGGACGATGAGCAGAAAGCAGGGGAAGCCATAAGCCAGGTGGATGAACTATTACAAAAGCGCCAATCGACGACCAGTCAGGCCTATCGCTCGCGCAGCCTGGCCGGGGCAGCAAAAAGGATGCCGGATGCAGCATGGGCACTGATTTCCGTCCCCGGCCGGTACGCAGCGGGGGTTGCCGAAGAGGCGCTGAACCTGGAAAAACATGTCTTTTTATACAGTGACAACGTCGATCTTGCAGATGAAATCCGGCTCAAAAAATCAGCGCGGCAAAAAGGGCTGCTGGTCATGGGACCGGACTGCGGCACGGCGATTATCAACGGCGTCGGCCTGGGATTTGCTAACCGGGTGCGTAGGGGGCCGGTGGGTATTGTCGCCGCTTCCGGCACGGGTTTGCAAGCGGTGTCGGCCGGTGTTCACAATTTAGGGTCAGGCATTTCGCAGGCCATTGGTACAGGGGGCCGGGATCTTAAGAAGGATGTCGGCGGCATCACAGCCTTACAAGGGATGGATTTACTCGGCCGCGATCCGCACACGGAAGTGATCGTCCTGGTCTCCAAGCCGCCGGATGAAAGCGTGGCCATCCACATGCTGGATGCCGCAGGGAGCAGCGGCAAGCCGGTGGTGGTCAACTTCATTGGCTATGCCGCCCCGGCCAGGCAATTGGGTAATTTGCATTTTTCCAACAGTCTTGGGGAAGCGGCCGAGATGGCGGTTGCCCTGGTGAATGAGCCGGATCAATCGCAGATAGAAAGAGGGCAAGACAGACTGAAAGGGTATCTGCGGGGGCTGTTTTCCGGTGGAACGTTAGCCTATGAGGCGCTGCTGCTCCTGCAATCCGCTCTGGAACCCATTTATAGCAATATTCCCATTCATGAAAGCCAGGCGTTGGCCGACATTATGCAGAGCCAGGGGCATACCATCCTGGACATGGGTGAGGATGATTTCACACAAGGCCGGCTGCACCCGATGATGGACAATGATCTGCGCCTGCGGCGGCTGCGACAGGAAGCAGATGATCCACAAGTGAGTATGATTTTGCTTGATGTTGTGCTGGGCGAAGGGGCGCATCCCGATCCGGCGGCTGAATTGGCGCCGGCAATCCGCGAGGTTAAGGAAAACAGGGAATTGGAAGTGGCCGCCATCGTGCTGGGAACGGATGAAGATCCGCAGGATAAGGCAGCCCAGGTTGAGCAATTGCAGGGGGCCGGCGCGTTGATTTTTTATGATGCTGCTAAAGCGGCGGCTTATGCGATTGAGCGGTTGAAAACCCCTTATGAAACTTCGTTTTCACCGATCCCATTGAGTGATTTTGGCGGCGATTTGGCGGCGATTAATGTTGGCCTGGAATCATTTTTTGCGAGCCTGGAGACTCAGGGGGCGACGGCCGTCCAGGTCGATTGGCGACCTCCAGCGGGCGGCAATGAGAAATTGATGGCTATCCTGGCTAAAATGAAGCAGAAATAATAGGACTAACTACCCGACAGTGAAGAAATAGGACACGGACAAGAGCGGATTTGTGCCGATAAAATAAAAAATTCAGCGTTATCAGTGTGAATCAGCGTCCAAATAATCTTCTCCTTGTAAGAGTGTCGGGTTATCTAGAGAACAGGAGAATTAGATGTTGGATATTGAGCAGGCAAATCAAACGGCCGTCGAGCGCATGATGTCCGCCCGGCCAATTTTGCAGAGCGTGGCCACGGCGCGGGATGCCATTCCTGGCATGCGTGAGAATATGTTGCTGCATGCTGGGCCACCTATCACCTGGGAACGGGCCTCCGGACCGATGCGCGGAGCGATTATCGGCGCTCTACTATTTGAAGGGCGGGCTGCCAATCCACAAGAAGCGCAAGACCTGGTCCTATCCGGCGACATTGAACTGTCTCCCTGCCATGAGCATGACAGCGTAGGGCCGATGGCCGGGGTCACCTCCCCGTCGATGAAGGTGTACGTCATTGAAAATGTGACCCACGGCAACAAGGCTTATTCCAATTTGAACGAGGGCTATGGCAAGGTGCTGCGTTATGGCGCGTACAGTGAGGAGGTCATTGAGAAGCTGCATTGGATGAATGATATCCTGGGCAAGGCGCTTGCCGATGCGCTGGCAGCCAACCTGGACGGTCTTGATATCGGCACGCTGCTGGCGGAATCGCTGCATATGGGGGATGAGGGGCATAACCGCAATAAGGCGGGATCGATTATTTATACGACGCGGCTGGCGCCAATGATCGCTCCGGTGGTTGAGGACAGTTCGGTGACGGCCGACATTCTCAAATTCCTGGGTGAAAACGCGCTCAGTGTGCTCAACCCGGTGATGGCCGCCTGCAAGGCGATGTGTGATGCCGGGCATGGGATTGAGGGCAGCACAATTATGACGGTGATGGCCCGCAATGGAACCGATTTGGGTATTCGGGTCAGCGGTTTGGGGGATCAATGGTTTACGGGTCCTGTAGGACAGCCTGACGGGTTATATTTTTCCGGGTTCTCGGCCGAGGATGCCAGTGGCGATATCGGAGATAGCACCATCACCGAGACGGCGGGCATCGGCGCGTTTGCGATGGCCTCAGCGCCAGCGATTGTTACCTTCATCAGCGGTACGCCCGACGATGCGCTCAATGCCACGCTGGAAATGTACGAAATCACGGCAGCAGAGCACAGCCGGTTCACTATACCGGCGTTAGGATTCCGCGGAACGCCCACGGGCGTAGATATTCGCAAGGTGGTGGAGCTGGGCATTACCCCGCGGATCAATACGGGCATTGCCCATAAAGATGCCGGTGTGGGGCAGGTTGGGGCTGGGCTGGTTCGGCCGCCGATGTCGGTTTTTGAGGATGCATTGGTGACGTATGCGGAGAGGTATTTGGGGTAGGGGCGGGATGGCGCGGAGAGGAAGTGCGGATGACATTGGGATTCTATAACGCGCCATCTCGCCCTTGTTACGCGATGACGGCCGATGGTGGTGGGCGAGGCCGGCAGGAAGGGAGATTATGGATTTCCTACAAGATCCTGGCCCGCCGGCCCCGCCCCTACGAGATAATACAAAAGGGAGAATTGAATGACACGGGAGGAATTTATTTCCACTTTAGAAAGTGCGCAGTGGTTTGATCTGACGCAAGGTTTGAGCGTATTTACGCCACCCTGGCCGGGAGAAATGCCCCTTCAGGTGCATTTCTTCAAGCGCCTCACCGGTTCTTTTGGCGGTGGACAGGGAGCAAATGGGCAGCTCATCGAATGGAGTAACAACACAGGAACACACCTGGTAGGACCGCGAGCATTTCATTCCGGGGCGACGGCCGTTTCTGATATTCCACTGACCGATCTGTGTGGTGAGGGAGTGATTGTCGATATCAGTGACATAGTATCCGATTACAGTTTGTATACGCCGCAGATGATCACCGACCGTGTCCAGGTCAAGGAAGGAGATATATTGGTCATCAATACCGGCTACCAAAAATATGGCTGGGACCAGCCGGATATACTTAATCCGGAGGCGCAGGGCGGCGTTGAAAATAAGGAATTTGGCTACCTGGTGCGCCATCCCGGACCGTCACCGGAGTTTTTTGAATGGGCGCTGGCGATGAAGTTGAAGCTGATTGGTGTGGATTGCGGATCGGCCGAACATCCAATGAATACGAAAATTCGCACTGATCATGCCCGCGAATTTGATAAGGCGGAGGCGAAGTTAATCGATCAAACAGGCAAGAGTTGGGATGAGACCTTCCCGCCGGAATGGTATCATGAACTGAGCCATATTCGCATGCCTAAGGCCGGGCTGCTGCTGGCCGAGTCGTTAGGCGGGCAGATCAATGAACTGGCCAATCAGCGAGCCTGGATCATGATCCAACCCATTCCGATGATGGAAGTGGAATCGGCCTGGTGCCGGGCGGCCGCCTTGCGACCTCCCGAAGCAATGGCTGAAGAAGATTTCTTTGCTTTTATGAATGATACTGAAATGCTGGATATGACGGTGCCTTTCAGCGTGCAAACGCCGCAATGGGCTAATTACGAACCGTTGAGCATCAAGTACACCAAACGGGTCGGCGGGCAATATTTCGGACTGGGGCGCAACAATGCCCACTGCCGGGCCAGTTTCCATTTAGCCACGCATATGGACGGTGAAAAGCATTTTCATGCCGCAGGGCGCACGATTGGCGAGATGCCCTTTGATTATTGGTTTGGACCGGGGGTGATCGCCGATATTTCTGATGCGGTCAGTAATTCCAGCGTCTATACACCGCAGATGATCGAAGATGCAGTGAAAGTGCGCCGGGGGGATATCCTGATCGTCAAGACGGGTTGGCAAAAGTATGGCTGGATCAGCCCTGATTCGGATGAATTCCGCTATATGATTAAGCATCCGGGACCTTCCCCTGATTTTGCTGATTGGTGTGTGGAGAAAGAGATTAAATGGTTAGGTGTGGATTGTGTGGCGATGGAGCATCCGATGAATACGATCCAGCGCCTCTGGCATCCCAAGACGTTTGAAGAGGCGAATCAAAAGCTGATTGACCAGTTTGGCAAAGATTGGGATGAGATGTATCCCCTGGACCACTATTACCAGGATATGCATTTGAATTTGTTCCCCAAAGGTATTATCCATGCTGAAAATCTAGGGGCGCAGTTGGCAGATGCCGAGAACGGCCGTTATTTTATTGCCTGTTTTGTGCAAAAGGGGATGGAGCTGGCGTCTTGTTGGGGACGGTTTGTGGCTTTTAGGGAATCATCGTAGCCGCGAAATCCTTTTCGCGCAGGCCGCAAGTGCGCTAAAAGTGACTGCGATATCATTATCGCGCGAAATTTCCAAATTTCGGTTACGGAATCGGATAGATTTGAGGGTTTGATGGCGGAAAGAAAAACATTTGGCAAGCGAATGAAGCGTAATGAAGATCCGCGCCTGTTGACCGGACAGGCTTTGTTTACGGATGATGTCAATTTGCCCAATATGGGACATGTCGCCTTTGTGCGCAGCCCGCTGGCACATGCCCGAATCACTGGTATTGATACCTCCTTCGCTGAGGAAAGAGAAGGGGTCATTGGTGTCTATACGGCCGAATCGCTGGGCGATTATTGGCAGCATGGTCCTCTGCTGGTCTCGCCACCGCCCATTGATGATCTGATTTTTCATGAACGGACGCAGGTTCCTCTAGCCAAAGGCAAGGTGCGCTATGCCGGCGAGCCTGTGGTGGCTATCGTCGCCGAAAGTCGCTATATCGCCGAAGATGCCGTTGATGAAATCTGGGTGGATTATGACCCCCTGCCGGCAGTCGTGGATATAGAAGAGGCCATAAAAGAAGATTCGGCATTGGTCCATGAAGATGTGGCATATATTCCAGGTGTTGGAGCCAATGTCAATGCCCATGCGGTGCAGATTAAAGGAGATGGCGAGCGGTTTGATGCCATTGCTAAAAATGCCCATCTCGTTCTTAAGCGGCGCTTCTATTACGATCATGGCGCAGCAGCGGCGATGGAAAACCGAGGCGTTGTCGCTGATTGGGATTTTCGCGCCGGGCGGCTGACGGTGTGGGACACTACCCAGGCGCCTATCTCTATCCGCAATGGGCTGGCTTCCTTGCTGGGGCTTTCGGAAAACCAGGTGCGCGTCATTGCCCCATTTATTGGCGGCGGGTTTGGGCCGAAGATTATGATGTTTTACCCGGAGGAGGTCATCGTGACCTGGCTGGCTATGCAACTGGAACGGCCGGTGAAATGGATTGAAGATCGCAGTGAAAATTTCGTAGCTACGACCCAGGAACGGGACCAAATTCATTGGGCGGAGATGGCATTTGCTGAAGACGGCCGAATTTTGGCCGTTCGTGATAAATTTCTGATGGACACTGGGGCTTATGCTCCTTACGGTCTGACAGTTGCCCTGAACAGCCAGTGTACGCTGCTGGGTTGTTATGACGTTCCGGCCTATTACAGCGAATTCACCACACTGTTTACCAATAAAACCATCGTAACCCCCTACCGGGGTGCCGGACGGCAGCATGGCGTCTTTGTCATGGAACGCATGTTGGATTTTGCTGCCAGGGAGTTGAGCATCGATCGCATGGAAATCCGCCGGCGCAATTTCATCCGGCCGGAGCAGTTTCCCTACAACAATGAAATCATCTTCCAGGATTTTTCCAAACTCACCTATGACAGCGGCAATTACGAGGCCGCGCTGGATATCGCCTTAGATCTGATTGGCTACGATGAATTTTTTAGTAAAACGAAACCGGAAGCGAAAAAGGAGGGGCGCACGCTTGGGCTGGGCATCGTTTCTTACGTTGAAGGGACGGGCATCGGCCCTTATGAAGGGGCCAGGGTGCAGGTACAGGCCAACGGCCGGATCAGTGTGGCTACCGGCATCGGCACGCAGGGGCAGGGGCATTATACCTCCTATGCCCAGATCGTAGCCGACCAGCTTGGCGTGCAGATAACCGATGTGGATATCGTTACCGGCGATACCGACCAGTTTCATTGGGGCGCGGGCACTTTCGCCAGCCGGGGAGCGGTGGTTGCCGGAAATGCTATACACGCCGCCGCGAAAAAAGTGCGCCAGAAAATTTTAGATATGGCCTGCAAAAGGTTGGATGATGTGCCGGCCGAACAGCTTGAATTGATTGATGGCCAGGTTCAAATTAAAGATGTGCCGGAAAGCGCTATTCCTTTGAGCGAACTGGCGGTCGACGCCAATCCGATGCGCGGGGCGGTCAAGCCGGGAACGGAGCCGGGTCTGGAGGCCAGTGATTATTTTGGCCCAGAATATGGGGCAACAGCCAGCGGCATCCACGCCATGATCATTGAGATGGACCCGGAGACGATGGATTTGAAAGTCTTGAAGTATGTTGTCGTGCATGATTGCGGTGAGGTGATCAATCCCTTGATCCTGGATGGCCAGATTCATGGCGGAGTTGCCCAGGGCATCGGCAATGCCTACTATGAAAAACTGAGCTACAGCGAGGAAGGACAGTTACTCAGCGGATCGTTTATGGATTATCTAATACCGACGTCGATGGAAACACCGCGGATGGAGATTGACCACGTCGTGACACCATCTCCGCTGAATCCGCTGGGGACAAAAGGGGCAGGAGAAGCAGGAGCGATCCCGGTTGGGCCGCTATTTGCCCAGGCGATTGAAGATGCGTTGGAGGATACGGGGATTGAGATTTTAGAGATTCCGCTTAGCCCCAGCCGGGTGTGGGAGCTAGTACAGGAAAGAATGTAAAGCAATTTGCCTAAATTGTGCTACAGTTTATGGCATCGTCGATAAGCCGTATTGTTCAAAATGCTGATCGAATGTGAATATTCGCCTTGCTCCAGTTGAGCGCATCATTTCTATTGCGCTCCAATCGACTAAACTGACACGCCGGCGACCCGATGCCAAAAGTGCGCTGATGGCTTGAAGATGAATCGATACATCTACCCAGTTGATGGTGACAACAGGGAGGATATCCTCTTGAAATACCCTGACAGCGTCCTGGCCAAAGCGATTTTGCAATAAAGTGATAGTTTCCACCAACACATAATTATTACAAACAAGCGGCTCTTTTTCCCCCAACAATTGCCTCCAAACTGCAACAGCAGAAGCATGATAACGATCATCAGCATTGAGCAGCGCCAGGAATGCTGATGTATCAATATATGTTGTCATTTCCCATATATCTCAGCAAGATAGCGATCATGTTCCTGGGCTAAGTCGGTATCGCCAGTGCGGAATTTTCCAACGGCCGCTAATGCTCTATTCCGCCGTTCATCATCAGTAATATTAATCTTTGATGCCAGCATGGCATCTACGCTGATGCGGATTAATTCGGCAACTGATTTGCCTTCGGTATTGGCTAGTTTTTTTAAGGCGCGCGCTTGATCCTCGGTTAGCTGGGTTTGTGTACGAACCATTATCCACTCCATAGCTACATCATGATAACATATATGGCATCATGATAACATATCTTTTTAAGGAGTTCAACTTTGTGCCGGTTGCTTGTAACACAAACTGTCTAATTTTTGACCGGTGAGCAAATTGGGCACTGGGTGTGTTTCAAATTGGTAAAGTAGGCACTTCAATGTAGGCCGATTTGGTAAATCGGCCAGCGCGATTTACCAATACCCAAAGGGCACGCTGATCGCGCTACATAATTACTAAAATGAAACACACCCTCCGGCAATTTGATCTACGATTGTGAAATTAAGTTAATCACGCCCGGCAATCCTTCGGCCGTGCTATAAAAAAGCTGGCCGGCGGTGATGATCTCAGCATTGTTCACTTGCTCAGTCTCCCACTGGAATCCGTTGACCGCCTGCAGGGCAGACAAATAGGCTTGTTCCTGCTCCATGATGCCTTCCGGTTCGTTACACAGCTTTTGGGTCGTAGCCAGGGGTCCAATAGTGAAATGGTCATCAACAGGAACTAAGCCCCCCGTGTAATCATTGCAACCGGCCGAGCCGGAGACCTGGGTGTCGCTGAACAGGGCTGTGAGGGTCGTGCCCTCTAAAGGTGGCTGCTGCGCCCCTTCCGGCCCAAAAGAGGCGACGCGCAGGACGGTGCCTGTGGCTGTCGCCGGATCATTTTCATCTGCTGGAGGTGTTGGCTCAGTTGTTCCTGATTGTGGGGAGAAACGCATAGTTCCTGCATCAGCGAAGAGGTCCATATAAAGGTCACCATCCTGGAAGAAATAGACCGCAGCATTGCTAAGGTTGTCTAAGAACTGCGTATCTAAAGAACCTTCAGGGCAGGCCACCAGTGTGGAAGGTCCTGGGGTGATGCTGATACTGCCCCCGTCAGTCGTGTAGGAGGCAATCACGTTATTGCAATCAGCTTTAATCGCCGCGCTGCCATCTTCGTTGAACAGGATGGTATACAAGCTGGGGTCATCGACGGCCGTTACGCCTGCCGGACTTGTTATGGAGACCCAGCCCCAGGTTGTTCCGGTAATGGCCGGTTCTAAATCCGGTGCTTCAACTACGGGGACATTGCTTGCATTTTGGGCATCTATGAAATCGGCCGACACCCACCCCTGGTTGTTGGGCGCGTTCAAACTTTCAGGCACGTCAAAAACCCACCAGCCGCCATCTTCGCTGACGCCAACAATTTCACCCGACTCCTCAAAAGCAATCGCCCCAACCGAGGGATAATCGGTTCCCGGCCCGGTGCGAATGAACACACCATCAGGCGCGGTGACTGTTCCTGTGGGAACGCCATCTTCCGGCTCAGGCAAGTCGACTTCTTCGTCCGGATCGCCTGTGCTCTCACCTTCACCTTCTTCAGCCTCACCGCCTTCTTCTCCGCCAGTCGTGGGGAAATTTAAAGAGCTAACCATCGCGTCAATTTCAGATAGGTTTGGTATCCAGTCTGATGGCGTTAAGGCATTTAATGAATCTTTTGTTTCTTGCAGATAGGTAGGATAGGTATCCGGATCAGTTGAAACGGTTATGATATCTTCAGGCACATCGTCGGGTGTATTTGGTAAGGCTTCTGTTGAAACAGGCCAGCGTAAGGATACATAAAACTGGTTGTCTGCTGTTAAGCCCTGGTAATAGAATGCCGTGCCGAAGTTGGTCCAGGGACCAATATCCTGGCGGTTGGGCGCTTCGGATACGTAGCGGATGCCGCTGCCGGCAGCGAAATCAAGGTCGGCGAACTGCGCCCAACGACCCATAAAGCTGCTTGGTGGGGGCAGAAGGGGCATAGGACTCTCTGGGATTTCAGCCCGTTCAGCAGCCGAATCGATCAGCTCTTGCAGTCGTGCGACCTGGTCGGACACGATGGAATTACCGGCGGCATCATACAGCGCAACATAGGCAGCGGTGGGAAAAAGGTAAGCGATTGCGCCGCCATTGATCAGGGCGTCCTCAGCCGATGAGCCATCAAATGTCATCACGATATGGGGTGGAAATCCTTGACCTCCGGGTCCCGGTGGAATTGGATTTCCAGGTCTTACTTCCCATTGGTAAGAGGATGCCAGGCTGCCTGTATTCAACTCAATGGCATCTGCCGGAATAGCCCGTACCTCTTCTTCACCAGGAATTTCAACGGCCGCATTGCGGAAGACATCAATTGGTCCGCCGGCAGCCCAGATCAGAGTCAGATTGTTGCTATTCTCAGAGATCCGATAACTCTGCACTGGCCCGAACATGTTGCTCATCTCCGTGTCTAATGAGTCTTCCGGACAGGCGGCGAGGGTTGTTGGTCCCAATTCCATAAAAATTTGACCCGGTTCGGGGGTTGCATACTGACCGGAGGCATTATTACAATCAAGAGTGGCGTTAAACGTGCCGTCTTCATTAAAAATGATGGTGTAGCGTTCAGGGTCGGAGACGTTGATCGGCGGGATATCATTGCCGTTGGGATCGCGGGAGACCCATTCCCAGGTGATATCGATCAGTCGGTCGTCGGGATTGTGCTCCATCTCTTCCAGTGGTGATTGTAATTCCTCAGGCCCTGCTTCGGATGTTTGATCGTCGCGCGGGGGGATGACGGTAGGCGCAGTTTCTAATGCGGGTTCTGCGGTGGGGGGAACGGCCGTCGGCGGCTGTTCGGTTGGGGCTTCTTCCTGCGTTGTTTCTGCGGGTTGGGGGGTGGCGGTCGGTTCTTCCTGGCCAGAGCAGGCAACTGCAAACAACAGCAGCATGAGGATCAGGCCAGTGATTTTTACACTATTTGATTTCATTCCTTTTCTCCTTGCTAAAAAGCGAATTTAGTTTATCTTCCCCCACTCATTCGGCAAATAATACTCAGATTCAGGGATTTTCAGTAGTTGGTAACCGTGAAATCCCTTTCGCGTTCCGCCACAAACGCGCGATATGGAAATCGCGATTACATATAGGCTTACTAAAGAATCGTGTGCTCAGATTTGTATTCGTTTTTCGATTTCCGTTAATAATTGAAGGCGCAAATCGGCTCCCTCGCCGTAGTTCGCTTTGCCCAGGATGTTCAACTCTGTTTCAGCACCGACGATGCCTGATTTACTGATGATTTTTAGCGGCTCGATGAGTTCCGGAAACAAGGTCATAGATTCGGCCGATAATTCCTCTAACCTTTTTAAGGTTTCAGAAAAATCAGCCGTTTTGACAGGGAAAGTAATAGACGTGCTGGAATAATTGCCCCGGCTAAAATTGCGGATGACCCGCATGCTGCCATGAGGAATGATGATCGGGATGCCATCAGGCGTTAGAACTGTCGCCGTGCGCACGTTCACCTTACTCACAACACCTTCCAGGTGCTGTAAAAGTCGTAAAACTTCAATCTTTTCACCAACGTCAAAATCATCTTCAAAAATATCGGTAACCCCCATGATGAGGTCATTAATATAATCACGGGCACCAAAGCCCAAGGCTGTAGAAGCCACTGTGGCGATCAAGGCCAGGCCGGCCGGATTAATAAACTGGAGCAAAGATAAAAAAGCGGCGAGAGAAAAGGCGATCAGACTGATGGCGCTGGCGATGAGATGCTCAAGCGTCTGGCGATGGCGTGCGCCGTCTTGGTCCAGGTCTTTTATGCGTTCGCTGAGCGATCCATCTTCTAAAACCAGGTTCGGGCGGCGAACGGCATGCATGAAAGGTGATTCAAGCAACCATCTGGCCAGCCGGTGATTAAACCGGTGGAAGGTGAAAGCGATGATGAAGATGACAGGGATGAAAAGCAGGCGCAGTGGGAAGTTTAACCAGTTTAAGATCGCGGTGACGTCTTGGGCGAAGCGGGCAACTGGCAGTGGAACACCGATTTCCACCAGGGAAGCGGCGAAATTGAGGGTCATCATGCCCGCGCTTTGCAGGATGCCGATCATTAATATGATGAGGATGATGATCAGCAGAATAGGGCTGAGGATAAGGAGGATTGTACGGCCGCGCATCTCAGGATTATGTCTCTCCACCTAGCATAATGCCTGCCTCTTGCAGATGGGTAGTGGCCAGGTCCATAATTTTCAGGCGAAGTTCAGCGCCGTGGCCGTGAACTGCCTTGTTGATCAAGGTGATTTCCGTTTGCGGACCTAATTCCCCCTCCCGGCTTAGCACCAGCCAAGGCTCTAATAGATCGGGCAAAATCTCAGGGGTTTTTGGCGCTAATTCGCGCAGCAGTTCAATCGCGCGGGGCAAGTCTTTGCTGTTTATGAGCAAGGTTACGGTCGTTCCGGAGAAACGGCCGCGGGTGAAGTTGCGCAATATTCTCAATTCACCGTGCGGCACGATAATTAATTCCCCGGTCGGCGCGCGCATTTGTGCTAAGCGCACGGTGACTTTCTCAATGACCCCTTCCAGGTGCTTACCCGCATAAAGGAATTCGATTTTGTCGCCCACATCGAAATTATCTTCAAATATATTGCTGATTCCGGAGAGCAGGTCGCTGATCAAGGTACGCGCCCCCCAGGCCAGGCCACCGGTGATAACGGTCACCAGGACGGCCAGGTTGGCCAGAGTAACAAATTGAGCCAGGCTAAGAATCGTGGCGGCGCTGAAGGCGGTTAAGCTGACAATACTGGCAATGAGTTGCTGGACGGTATCTTCATGCTGGGCGGACATCACCTCCGGCGGATGGTGCTCATGGTCGGCAAGGGAGTAAACGACGGCCGACGGTTCGACAATGCTGTCCCGCACCAGGCGCGAGCGAAATAACCCGCCGGCAATGCGCCAGTTTCGCCGGTGGATCCAAAAAGCGATGGCGAACATCAGAGCGATAAAAATAATCTTGAACGGGATGGAGATGAAGGAAAAAACCAGGACCGCCAGGCGTGCCGTTTCCAGTGACATATCGAACCTATCGACAATCAGTTCCGCCTCGAGATTGAGAGATATGACGCCAATTATTATGCTGAAAAGCAGAATGATGAGTATGAATGGACTCAGAATGAGCAGTATTGTGCGTTTTTTCACGACAGGGATTGTACCACAACACCACCAAACATTTTCTTCTGGTGAATCGGCTGGATTTGCGTCATTTGCTCGATGATATACTGCGCATATTCCGGTGTTGTTGCCATACTGTTCTCCATTGCATAAATTTATTACTGTTTTGTCCAAAGTAATCGCGATTTCCAAATTGTTGATTCTAAGGGTAATATTAGCCATTGGCAAAACTTTTCTTTATGTGACAGTCACTTGAATGAGTGACTGTCATTGTACTACGTATGCATGTTTTGATTTCAGGAGCAACGGGTTTCATTGGGACAGCCTTGATTAACCACCTGGTGCAAGATCCTGTGCTTACTATTACCGGGATGACGCGTAAGCGATTGGCAGACTACAGAAACGACGGTCGTCCCGGGGTGACTTATGTGAATGTCGATCTGCGGGACAGGGATGCCCTGCGATCGGCCGTTCAGAAGACAAGACCCGATCTGATTTTCCACCTGGCGGCGGCCGGGGTTCGTGATCCGTTTCTGCCATTGCCAGAGGCGCTGGATCATAATTTGGGGGGAACCATCAATTTATTGGATGCTGCCTTTGCCGGAGAGGGTGCACCTTCAGTTAAAAAGCTAATCGTTTGCCGCACGCCAGGCGAGCGAACAGCGATGAACCATTATGCCGCCAGCAAGGCGGCGGCCTGGTTGATGTGTCGGATGTTCGCTCGCCTGGCGTGCGGCAAACGATTAGCTTTTTAACTGAAGGTGCACCCTCTCCGGCAAAGGCAGCATCCAATAAAT
>JANQGC010000348.1 GCA_028277515.1 Anaerolineae bacterium | reverse complement strand
CATCTGAAAAAATGATTTCAATTCTGGATGCAAAACAGTTAAGTAATGTCGATACAATAGTCACCGAGCTTACTGAAACATCGATTAAGTCAAATACCTACGCCAAAAAATTTCATCTAATCGCCACTGGCAACGATGGGCAGATTCATACGTGTTCCCGGCAACGGTTGCAAGCGTTCTTCTTCTAATGCCTTCAGTTGTGCCGCCAATTGCTCCCGCTTGGCGACAATTGTCGGATCATTATATTTATCACTCAATTCATTCGCCAGATTATCGAGTTCAAATGGATCGACGGGCAGTCCAAGGCCATTTCGCAGATGGTACATCTCAAATTCGGGCGGGTATAATGCTTGTGGATCAAAATAGCGAGCATACTTCCACTCGCCATCTTCGTCAGACGTGAAGATGGCCCGAATTTGTTTTGGTCTTGTTGGCAATTCGATGCCTGTTAAGGGATCAATGATGGGGCCATCCTTCCTTGCGGAATAGACTTCATCAAATGTAAATAAGATCTCGTTCTGTACGGCCGTGTCAGGATCGGTGAACAAGGGTGTCAAATCAGTCCCTTTGAAGACATAATCTTCCCGATTTGGTACCTGGGCTAAAGAGGCCAACGTGGGCATCAAATCGACAAGTGCAGCATAGGCGTTTGTGGTTTGTGCCTCAGGAAATAAGACGGGGTTGTGGATGATGAGCGGTACATTCACTGTCTCTTCGTACATTGTAAATGCTTTCTGACGCATACCGCCGTGGGCCATACCCATTTCACCATGATCGAATACGTCGATATACATTTCTACAATGGGAAAATGCATGCGAAAGGATTTATCGTTGATGACGCGTTTCCGGTTGTCGGCAGTCAAAATTTCCAATATAGCTCCTGGGGTGACATGACCCTTAACGAATATGGTCCACCACAGTCTTCCTGGGGAGCAGCTCGTTTACCTCCGATACAAACCGGACAACGCTTCTTGGGATCTAAGGGCAATGATTTCTCGAAGCGGACCTCGTGCTCCCAGGGGCGAAAATGTGATAGCCGGAGAAGCTGTTTGGCTGAGGATTGAAAACCATCACAGGACTCTTTTTGGGAATTATATAGAATTTCGAAGCATTCTGGAGACCCAATTGTGGTTCAGGATTTGTTGCGGGTTTCTAATCTACATGGACATTAGCAGCAGTTATTTCCACGGACTTGAACCATCAAACCAAATCGTTGCCCACGTCCTTTGGAGTGGTATAATCTACCAACAGAGATTTGTAGAGAAAGCATTTCCAGCTTTTTCCACACCCGAAGTTTACCTGTCCTTTTTTGCATAGCGATTAGGCTGCGTCAGCAGCCTTCACACTCGATATTGGCCTGGCAGGACCTTCCCTATCTTGCCCCAACCAAACCGTTTCTGGAAAAGTGGAGGTTTCCCATGCGCAAGAAAAGAGCTGCTTTCTGGTTTATTCTTCCCTTTCTCGTCTTGTTTACCCTGCTTTTCTTATTACAAGTGGCCCGTGCCCAAGGAACGGCAGCCGATGAACTGCAAGCCGTTTGGCAGCATGTTAGAGAGTCCGGCGCATTCCATTTCAGTGTTGACTTGACTCAAACTGTACGGCCGCGGCCGACCCTCCACCGCCCGGTAATCAGCAGCCGGGAAACCCGTCTTTACATGGAGGGTGAAACGGATCAGGAAGCCGAATTCCTGGAAATGACACTGTGGAAAGGGGGCGGCAGCGTCATGTCTCCGGAATCCGGTATTCAAATCAAGATCGAAGACGGCCGGACCTATGGCCGTCACGCCGGCAGTCCCTGGCAAGAAATTGACGATTTCAGCGGCCTCTTTGCCCCAAACGGCGACTTCATGGCCTTCCTGGCAGCGGCCGGTAATGTGGTGCGCCACGAACCGGAGTCGCGGCGAATCGGTAATCAAGCCATAACCTTCACTCGCTATTCTTTTGACATCAACGGACCGCGCTATGCCGAGCATATGCGCAAGGAAATGACCCGCCAAATGGCCGGATCGGGAGAACTACCGCCCGGCATCGAACTGGAAGCGCCACAGTTCTATACTGATATGACCGGCAGCGGAGAAATATGGGTCGGAATTAATGGCCTGCCGATGCGCCAAATTTTTCATCTAAAATTCGCTGAAAGTGCTGACAACTCCCTGGCCAACGCGCGAATCGAAATGAATTTCTCGCGCTTTTCCAAGCTGCCGGCGGCTACCCAGGCCGCAACTTTCACACAGCAACTCAACGCCACCACCGGCCGAACGATGGCCAAAATATCATCGGCTGCAGTCTCCCCACAAGGTTTCTTGACAGTCGCCGCCCTGATCATTGTCATCATCTCGGTTGTGGTCGTCATCAGCCGCAGCGGCTCGCGGCGGGTATATGCGGCCGTCGTTTTAGGTGTTATCGCTTCCATGTTGATCGCACCTCTACTTGGCAGCTATCACGTAGGCGTATATGCTCAAAGACAGGCGGACAAACAAGCTGAGAAGCAGCAGGAGGAAGATCAATTACAGAGGGAACGGGAACAAAAAGAAATCCTTTCCACTCCCAATTTCGATCCAAATGCTGATCCTTTGGCTGTGACGGCCGAGACTACAAACACAACTGGCGAAGACAGCAAATATTTTGACAGTTCCTGCTCCAGCGATCCAAGTGGCGACGCCGACGGAGACAATTTAACCAATTTACAGGAATGTCTGATCGGCACGCTGCCAGGCGCGGCCGATACGGACAAAGACGGCGTAGACGACAATTTGGAAGTGGTTGGTTTTCAGCTAGAAGGCAACACCGAGACCTGGTATACCAATCCTCTCGATCAGGACAGCAACAAGGATGGATTGAGCGATGGCCAGGAATGGAACCTTGACGCCAATGGAGACAGCTTACCTGACGACACGGATGGCGACAACATTCCCGACTTGTGGGATGAGGACAATGATGGTGATGGCGTCCCAGACGATCTCGATCTCTCTCCCCACTCTAGCAGTCTCGAAGCGCCGACCTTCACCGGAAATAATCCATTCCAACTCATCATCGACGATTTGAATGAAGACAAGATAACAAAAGTTGTGTTCCAGCTGCAGCCTACCAATGCCGATCACCTGTGGTACACCAACAATGTATTGGACTGGCAAGACAACGATCTGCAAGGTCAGATCCAGGACAGCGACGGAAAGACCTTTTATGATGTCGATCCCACGCTGGACCCATATCCAAATGACCTGGGCGACATGCGCATGGTTCCCATGTTGGAGATCGAGGTCACGGGAACGCCGGACAGCCTGGCCAATGCTGAAACATTAAAGTTATTCGGCATCTCCACCCTGCAATCCGGCAGCAATACGCAAACGGCTTATGTTCCTCTGCAGCTGGTGACCGATTCAACCGGAGAGAAAAATGTTGCTTTTTCCGGGGCTATGTATTACGAGGGGGCAGGCTCCTGGGGCAATGCCCATAAAGTTCGCCTCGTCTGGTTGGTGCAGGCCCTGGTTGATGTGTGTGATACGTATGAAAACAATGTTTGTTCTTCTTACAAAACACTCAACGACCTGCAGATCGTTCAGACCTACAGTGACAATTGGACCTTGACCGGTTTGGAAGTGAGCGAAGATCATTTCGCCAATATGGCCATGATTTATGAGGATCCGTCGCTGTCAAACGACAGCCCGCTCTTTATGGAATCGCTTTACGAGCTGGCCTATGGCCTGGATCGCACGTTTTTGGCCGGGGCGGACTGTGAAAACGTTGATGCCAACGATAAATGTATCGGCGGAGATGGGCAGCTGGACATTACGGTGAATGACATCGCCACGCGCTTCAATCACGCTACTAACAGCGGGGTCAGCGACGAGGAGCGATGGGGCATTGATAACGTGTTCAGCGTGGAGGAGAATTCTTACAGTTACCTGGACCTGGCCCTGTTCGACACGGCGATAACACGGACGACGAATGTGCTCGATGCCAACTTCACTTCTCTGTGGTCGAGCGACGAACCGATCACGCCGACGATCATGTTCGCCTGGGAGCACCAATACCGGGCGGTAAACCTGGATGGCGAACCGCTTGGCAGCCCCAACGTTGATTGGTCTGGGCGTGTATTGACGGTGGATGTCGCTAAGAGCGGACCGGACGCGGTGGAATTGGAAACGGCAAACGGCTTAAAGTGGGCGCCTTATGCTTATGATTCGGGATCCGGCTGGCTGGCGGCCGATATTAATAATTATTGGATCGACCTGGATACGCTGTTGATGCCGGACTTTGCCGATGAGCCCGATCCCCAGGATCGTGCAGATGATATTTTGATGGCCAAATTGTTGTATGCCACCCTCTATAACGGGCAGCTTTCTATCGTGCAAAGAGGGGATTACGAGCTGAGCCAGGATTATGAATACTCTGACAGACCGTTGGCTTTAAAAATTGGGTCGCTTGTAGGATCAGGAATCAAAGTCACGCTTGGTCTGTATTTCGGCCGCAGGTCGATCAAGCGGGCAGTGGTCGAGGCCGTTGAAGCCGTTGAAGAGCCGGTCAGCGCGCTCGATAGGGCGATCGGGAAAGTCAGCAATACGATCCAATCATACTATTCATTGTTAGAAGAAACGGTTGGCATTGTTGGTATTGGTTTGTTGATCGTCCTTTCGGCCGCGGCCATTGTTGTCACCGGACTATTTTTATTTGTCAAATATGTGGCCCATGACAATATCAACACCGGCTGGCTCATTGCCGGGGCGGTGTCCCTTGGTGTATTGGCTTTTGTCATTGGGGTGATTAAGCCGATCCTGACCATCATAAAAACCGTCAATGCGCTCGTCGATGCCGGACGCTTTGCGACCAAAACCAGCGCCTTTGTCGGTGTGGTTGGTGGGGAAGGCGGTCCATCTATTGAGGCCAATGTGGTCGGCCTGATCATTTCTATTAGTTTGTCCGTCGCTTTTTTCCTGACACTCACACTCAGCGGCCAGGTAAAAGCGGGTACGATCGCTTTCAACGAGCTGCTGGCGCAAACAATCGCCTCTGTGATTGTCGCCGTGATCTTTTTCGTGCTCAATCTCACGCTTATTGGCGCTTTGTTAGTAGGTCTGGCGGCGCTGGTTGATCTCATCCTGCTGGCATTAGGCATTGATTTCTCGATCACCGGCAAATTAATTTCGGCCATTGCCGGGGTCCTTTACCAGTTTGATTTAACCGTGGATACGGACGTCAGGAGCGGCGATTTAAACACGGAGCTGACCGATCCCGAAGCCGGGATAGTCGACGGCAACGGCATGGTGTATACCCTACCCATTACCACCGTGATCACCGAAACCACCGATTATCTGATATCCGAGGACGATATTCGTTCGAACAGCTTCATCTATCAATTAAACTTTCAGGACGCATACCAGATCGGATTGTCGACCTCCAACGGCGATCGCGCGGATGAATGGAGCGTTAGGGAGGTCAACACCTTGTATGAGGCCACCTTGTATGATAGCGTGTCCTTCCAGACCTTTTTATCGGCGGGCGTGAATCGCTCGACGATCTTTTATCTTGATGCCGCATATGATTTACAGGGCGCTTCCTGTTGGGTCGGCTACTGCGATTCCAAATATGTTGACGGCACAAGCTCAACGGAAATCGGCTCCTCGGTAATTTTCGACGTGCTGCCACCTACCATTGGCGGATTCGCCGATGTGACCGCCTGGAGCAACGGCGGCGTGCGCATGGCCGATGCCGACGGCGATGGCCTGCTGCCTTTCAGCGCCGGCGGGGTGGATCCTGACGATTCGAACTGGGATGTTGACGGGGATAATTTATCGGATGCGTTTGAAATCAGCATGCGCGCACTGACCGTTGACGAGGGGGGCGAGCAGCTTGATGCCATGCTCGCCGACTCCGATGGCGACAGCATTCTTGACAATGAAGAACTGTTGTTGGCAACCAATCCCGCAAATCCTGACTCCGACGGTGACGGTCTCCCCGATGTCGCCGAAGCAGCCCGTGTTGACGGCAGCGGTTTGGGTGGCGGCTGGCTCTTTGCCTACAGCACCAGCGAGGTGACGCGTGTCTGGAGTGATCCTAATCAAGTCGATTATGATCAAGACGGCATGTCCGATCTCTTTGAGCTGGGCCAGGATACCTGCCCGGGCTGCAGCCCCTGGTCGGATCCGGATAATCCCCTGCTCTACAGCCCGTATGTGGCTAATGAAAATCCGGTTCCTCTGTATCTGGATGATAATACGACCGATGGCTTTGTGCCTTTACTGAACCCTACGTTCACCTTTTCCTCGACCACGGAAAACAACCTCAGCAGCGCAGTTTCCCTGGCCGGCGAAATTAATGTGGAGCTGCCGCAAATGTTCAGCGGCGGCCCGCTGCAGGCCCAGGTTGATTTGACCAGCGGCTTTAGCCAGACATTGGTCAGCGAGTTGACCGGTTTGGCGAGCAATGAAAAAACGGGGATCGTCACCACGAGCATGGATTTGGCCGCTTTTGATGATGTGATCTGGTCCTGGGAAAACCCGGATTCGTCCGCGGCCGCCTCAGGAGAAGGGAGTTTGCGCAAGGTCGCCGCGGCCGCTTCTCCCGGATTTTCTGATGCTTATGTTGTCGCTGCACTGGAAGAGGATGAAAGCGGCAATCAGTCGATCACGGCTTATACGAGCGCCAACAGCGGTCCGCGGACCGGCGGCGTGACCATCAAGTCCTATACGGCCGGTGAGAGCGTCGTCTCACCGGCGGTGGCCTGTAATTTGAGCGGGGTTTGCCTGGTTGCCTGGGGGGTTAATTTCCCTGACGGGAGCGGGCAGGTCAATGCCACGCGGTTGGACGGCGACTTGAATGACAGCAGCACCGGCAATATCCGGGTAAAACAGGCCGGTGTTGAAATTCACACGGTAGCTTTGGCCGGGGATGGTCAGGATTTCATGGCCAGTTGGGGCGAGGTTTACGCGGGCGGCAATGAGATTATGGCCAAGCCGGTGCTCAGCGACGGCAGCTCGCCGGTGTCCACACAGTCGCTTTACGGACCCGATCCGGATACGGGCGTTGTCGGGCTTACGCATACCGGAGAAAATTATTTGGCGGTCTTTTCGGGCGATCAACAGATTTTAAGATGGGCCGAGGTGGATTCGCTGGCCCAGGTGGGGGATGTGCAGACGCTGCCGGCGATTGGGAGAACGTTTTCCAACGTCGATTCAGAGTCGCAGTCATTCGCGCTGGCTTACGACCAGCTCAGCGAACAGGCGCTGGTCATTTTTAATAACCTGGGGAATAGACCGCCTTCAGCCTCCAGCGAAGATTATATTACTGCCCTGCGCTTTACGACGGCCGGGGCGCTGCCGGAAATTAATTTTGACACATTTAAGAGGCTGCCTGGTTTGGCCTCAGCGGCCGTTTGCGCCGATCCAATCAATGGCGGCTGGGTTGTGGCCTGGACAAAAGATGGCGTATTTGCGGAAACAACGACTCACCTGCAGGCTATTGCACCTGACGGCAGCTTGCGCGGTCCGGAGGGAACGATTGACAGCTCGGTCAACAATGCCGGGGTGGGCATCGCCTGCCAGGTGCCGCGGCCGCTGCTGGATATTGAGTTTGATGAAGGCTCGATTTCGGATTCTTATGCCGATTCTTCTATTTATGGTAATGATGCGACCTGTGATTTGAACGCCGGGGCCTGTCCGATTGGCGGCGTCGAAGGGCGCTTTGGCAATGGGGTTAGCTTCGACGGCATTGATGATAAAACCGACAGCGTTTTCGACATGCCCACGGACAATTTCACCATCGAATTCTGGATGAAAACCACCTGCTCGGATTGCGATATTCTGCACTTATTGGGCGCCAATGCGGACATGCACCTGCGCAATGGTGAGGTTTGTTATACGGAGACGGGACAAAGCAGCACCACCACATTGTGCACGCCATCGGATACAAATTTTGCCGACGGCGATTGGCACCATGTTGCCTTGATAAACAAGGACAAATTGGTCGCTATTTACGTCGATGGCCAGGTTCGTGTCGCTGTTCATGTCAATGAAAGTAACGCGCATTGCAGCAACAACTGCGATAAGTTTGTCCTTGGAAAGGCAAGCAGCGGCTTTTTCAACGGGTCGTTAGACCAGGTGCGCGTCTGGAGCCGGATGTTGTCGGCGAGCGAAATCGACCGCTCCTTTAGTTCGGCGGTCACGATACTGGATTTGGATGAAGTTTCCGGTTCGACGACGGCCTACGACGCCTCTCACAATGGTTTTAATGGGGCGTGTAAGGGCAGCACAAACTGCCCCTCATTTGGCATTGATGGCGCGGCATACACGGCGGCCGAATTTGATGGTAGTAATGATCATTTGCTGATTGAGTCGCAAAAAAGGACCCTGGAAACGTTTGCTTATAATTTCGAGGATGGCGATTTTTCCCACTGGAGCAGCAGCACGGCGACTTTGGGTACGAGGAATGGCGGGGATGAAAATTTCCTGGGCATGTTCGGCAATGAGACCGTGAGCCTGGACCTGGTTAATCTGCCGACACATGACACGCTTGTTCTCTCTTTTGATCTCTATGTCATCGGTCCCTGGTCCGGCAATCGTACCGATTTAGGGCCAGATAATTGGGAGTTTGGCCTGGATAACAGCACGACGTTTTCCAGTAATTTTTCTAATTTGGATGATTCGGCGGGCAGTTACCAGTTTTATCCGGCCGGTTCCTGGTTTGGGCCGCAGGGGATTACGCTGTATGAGGATAGTGACTGTACTGGCGACCACACTACTTTTCGCTCGGACGATCCCGATTTGAGCGATGATGCGATTGATGTCAACCGCACAAGCTGCATTATCGGGCGCGCGGATTCGGTGGGCATTGTTTATCGGGACCAGAATTATGAAGGGTCGGCGGCGGTGATTGACCTGGCTCGTGGCGTTCTTGAGGATTTTGATAATGACACGATTTCTTCGATCCGCGTCTGGTCTGCGGCCAATGAACCCAAGCATGGCTCTACGGGGGATTCGCTGTCTGTGTCCGGCACTGGGGCAGGTTCGGTTTATCATATTGAATATACTTTTGAGGGCCACACGGCAGGCGATGCCTCTTTAACCTTCAAGGGCGATGTCGAATTTCCTACATTGAAACGTTGGGGGTTGGATAATGTTGTCCTCCAGGTGCAGAGTGATGGGGGCAGTATTCCGCTGACGAATTCGGATTTCACGCTTTCGGCCTGGATCAACAATACGGACGGCACAAATCAATGGATCGTGGGACAGGGCAGCGACGCCACCCACGAAGCCCTGAATTTCGGCATCAATGGAAACGGTGACTTGCAGTGCGGCGTCTCGCCATCCGGCAACAGCGACAATTTGACCGCGACGATCCCCTCCTCAACGGCCGAATGGCGGCATGTGGCCTGCACATATGATTCTCCTGTGCTGCAACTATATATTGACGGCGAACAACAGGCGGAGGACACGTCTTTCCCGGCATATCAAGGGTTTGGCGAAACGACGGTCGGTAAGCTGCCATATGGCAGCGGTCTGGGGCACTTTGAGGGTGGGATTGATGAAATTGGTATCTGGACGATTGCCCTGAGCGATCTGGAAATCGCGGAGCTGGCCAGTAAGGTTAAGGTAGAGGATGAGGCAACGCTTCATGCGCTGGTTCCTTTGGCGCAGTTTGATGATTTCTCGCACCTTTATCACCTGACCTTGCACGAGACGGCGACCGACCTGGGAACGGAGTCGCAGGTTGTCACTAAAACGCTTACGATTGATGATGATAGTCCGTCGGCGACTGTCCTTGCTCCGGCGAATGGTGAATATGTCAACGGCAATGGCATCATCCAGGTTTCCGGCACGGCCGCGGATCCTACCTCATATATCGGCTCGGTCGCCGTGAGCATTGATTCTAACAGCGCCACAGCCGCCGAGGGCACTGAATCCTGGAGCGCCACGATTGACGGCCGCACCCTCGATGAAGGACTGCATATGGTTAGCGCCATAGCCACGGATATTGTTGGCTATTCCGGAAATGCGGGTACAGCCCAATTCATTGTCGATAATTCAGCGCCTCATATCGTTGCGACTCATGTGTCTAAGCAGAGACCTGATCGTAACAGCCAGGGTCAATGGCACCTGACTATGATGGGATCGGCCGACGACGCCAGCGTTGGCGGCCAGCCGGGGAGTGGTTTGAAATCAGTGGAGGTACTGCTGGAGGGTGGGTCTAATCTGGCCGGCAACGGCTGGCAGCAGGCGACCTTGTCCGGGAATACCTGGTCGATTGATTACCTTTTACCGGTGGTCGGCCGCTCGCACCACGATGTGGAAGATCCGACGGGTGAATACACGGCCCTTATTCGGGCGACGGATGCCGTGAGCAATACAACGCCGGCGGATGCGTATGTTTCGGAGGTGGTTTCGGTGGATGCCGGACGGCCGCGGCCGTCTCTGCATAATGGTCCCGTTGCTCAGCAAAATGTTATAACTGCAGGCGGACTGGTTCGCGGTCAACTGCCGGCTCCACAGGCGGCGCAGGCGATCACTACAGGGCTGACGCTCAGTGGGCAAATTATGGATGACAGCTTGATAGATTCAATCGATATTAACTTCACGCCGGCGGCGCAAATTGGGGCGCTGGAGGGGTCGATATTGCACCTGCCCCTTGACGAAATCGTTCCCACTAATTTCTTCCCCGACCAGTCCGGCACCAATCATCCGGCGACCTGCCAGGATGGGGAATGTCCCATGGTTGGCCAGGAGGGCCGGCGCGATCTGGCCGCTTCTTTCGATGGCGTCGATGATAACCTGACGGTGGGCGGGATCGACCTGTCAAATAAATCATTCACCGTCGCCGCCTGGGCCAAGCGTGATGTTATTGGAGAGCATCACACAATCATTTCCCAAGGCCAGGCATTGACCAATAATGGATTTATCATGTTGTTTACGGAGAACAATACGGCGCGCTGCTCGTTCTGGGCCAATAATTTGACGACGGCAGTGAGTTATACGGATACGGATTGGCACCATTGGGTTTGCACTTATAATGCGTCCACGGGGCTGCGCACGTTGTATCGAGATGGCGTTGTTGCGGCGCAGGATAATCCGGGCACGGCCGTGCAGGGCACCGGCGATCTGAGGGTTGGCGTGCGCCAGGATAATGTGCGCTATTTTGACGGCGCGATTGACGAAGTGATGGTCTTTGACCGGGCTTTGGCTGCCTACGAGATCACCGATTTATATAACTATGGCCTGGTCTCCTGGCAGGCAGCAGCGTTCAACAGCTCGGAAATGAACCCGACCTGGTCTTTTGATATTCCTGAGGGTGATGGGGGACTGGATGGCATTTACCAGGTTAATGTGCGAGCCACGGATATTCTAGGCAACCGCACTTCCCTGGATGGGCAGCGGCTGTGGCGCGGCGAGATTGATACCCGGCCTCCCCAATTAGCTTTTGCAGCATTGGTGCAAAATGGCGCGACGGGTTTTAGCTGCACGGCGACTGATTTTAACCTCGATGAGGCCTCGAGCTGTGTGGTTGTTCCCCCGGCGACGGTGCCTCAATTCGAAATCGCTGATATTACACTGGCTACTTATGATCAGGTCAACCAGTGGTACGCGGCGGCGACGGGGGATATTTCCCGCTTGTATTTGATGGATGCGCTGCGGACGTATAATAGTGTTGAAGATACAGGGGTTTTGGTTCAGGCTTGTGATGTATACGGCCGCTGCACGATCAGCGAAAGCTCGACCATTGCTGAAGTGAATTCGGCCAACGAGATATTCGCCGCAAGCAGCCAACCCGCGATCGATGACAGCCAGCCACCTTCGGTGAGCATTTCGCCGCTGACCCTGACGGCCGAACAACTTGTCGGCGAGCAAATTGTGCTCCTTTCCGGTACGGTCAGCGACAACGAGGGAATTCACCGGGTCGAAGTCAGCATAAACGGCGGGCCGTGGCAGCGAGCCGGTTTTGATGATCAAGGAAACTGGCAGTTCCACTGGTCTTTTACTTCCCCTCCCGATGGCCAATCCTATAATGTCAGTGCCCGGACAACCGATATAGTCGGTTTAACCGGAACGACGAACGAGTCTGTGTTAGTCGACGTTATCCCGCCAGGACCGATTGAGATTAACCTGTCTTACGAGGACAGCGTCGGGAGTACAACAGCCATCATGCCTGGCGACACCCTGGTCGATGCCGAGTCACTGCAGGTGAACTGGGCATCCGGCAGCGACGGCAGTGGCATTGCTGCTTACAACGTAGGCTGGAGCCAAAGCCCGACCATGGATCCGGCGAGCTTGACCGAGTTTACAGGCCCGGGGAACCATAAGCAGGCTGTTGGAGAAGCGCAAATATGGTATGCCCATGTCCAGCAAGTTGATGGCGTGGGCAACAGCCGCACTCAAACACTTGGCCCGATCTACGTCGATAGGACATTGACCCCGGATGTTGTGAGTGACCCGGACTACCATGGTTGGGCAAATGAAGTATGCACCATTCTTGGTGTCGATCGCCGCATGGCCCAGATGCACCCAGATGTTCATGGGGATAAGATCCAGCGTTTTTACACTTCCTGGGATGCTGACGCCCTGCGCTTTTCCTGGCAAGGAGCCAACTGGAACCACGAAGGGGATCTTTTCCTTTATATAGACGCGCATAACGGCGGCAGTGACCTATTGTTCAATCCATACCCGGATGATCAGGAAACCGTCATCTACCTGCCGGGAAATGCTCCGGCTCCGCAGTCTCAGGCTGCCAGTCGGCAGCTGACAGCCTTATCGGGCATTACGCAAGAAGTCATGGGCGCTGACTTCGTGGTTTGGATAGAAGACAGCCGGCTGGCCACGCTATACAGTTGGAACGGCACGGCGTGGCAGAATGATGGGCAACTGGACTCCGACCACTACCGACTGACAATAGGCATTGATGGCAGTGATACGGACGTATTATTGCCGTTCACAGCACTAGGCGTTACCAACCCATCTGCTAGCGCTTTGTCCATGCTGGCTGTGGCGACTGAAGAAGATGCATTGCAGTTGTGGTCGACGATGCCCACCCGAAATCCGGTCAACAGCGCGCGTGTGGTCAATCCTATGGCCGGCGAGTCAGAAAATCATACATTCCCTTTGGTTCGCGCTTATAATTGGGATGGACTGGGCGACGGACAATGTGTCAATGGTAGGATCAACGGCGACGGATCAGGGCCAACCGGTGGCTCCTTTGCCGACAGCGATTTAAAACTTTCCTTATCGGCCGAACCCGTCGGCACAACCTACAGTTTCATCAATGACGATATGGCCTGGCTTTGGCCAATTCTATTTGGCGTTGAAGGCAGCTCATTTGTGCCCAGTGAGTTATTCCCCCACCAGGACACTGACCATCCGCCACTGGCTCCAGGCCAGACGATCGTCTACAAAATCGACTATGAAAATTTGGGCACTGAGGCGGCAACCGGTGTGCAGATTGTTATCGATTCCTGGTT
Organism: Anaerolineae bacterium; assembly: GCA_028277515.1. The sequence goes on along the minus strand of JANQGC010000348.1, from coordinate 2,827 downwards.
TGCGCTCGATCTTCCCGGGCAGATCATCGATTTGGAAGACATTCCTGCCGGGGACAGCGGCAGCATTATGATTCAAGGCACAGTTGACATCAATGGCCTGACGCCTCCGGAGAGCGAGTGGGCCAGCCTGGATGCGTTCGTCTATGACGATCAAACGCCATTCGATCCGGCCAACAGCCCGGTCACCGCGCCGCCGTTGGAGTGGATGTGGAGCGATCACGCGGTTAACGGTGATGCGCCTCACGACGTTAGCATTGAATCGCCGCAAGAAATCGTGGGTGCCGGTCAGACAATTGTCCGGGGCCTCGTCTTCGGTAGTTTTGATTTGCCGCTCATTAACCTAGAAGTCACTGACGAGAGCGGTGGGGTCCAGGCCATCGCCTGCCCGGGCACATCGCAGCAAAACGGCCGATGGGAATGTGTTTGGGACACCAGTGGTTATAATGATGGCGATGTTTTCCAACTCCGCGCGCAGGCGGTGGACGAACATGGACAGTCCAGTGAGTGGTCAGCCGAAACTACTGTCGTGGTGGACAAGACCCCTCCGCTTGTAATGGTTACCCAGCCGTCTTTTGATGAACAGCTATTCGGCACAGGTCTACATACTGTCAATGGCTCGATGAGTGATGATCGCCATATCGGATCGGTTTATTTCTGCGTTGACGAAGACGAATGCACAACCGTTCCCGTAAGGGCCAATTCGGAGAATGACGTTGACGAAGGTGTCTGGTCCAGCTATTTGCCGCAGCCGGATACAGCGGCCGATGGCGAAGAACATACACTGACCGTTTACGGCATAGACTTTGCCGGTAACCAAAGCGTCGAGCCGGTTGTAATTAAATACCGGTTGGATGACACGCCACCCCAGCTGACCGTTTCCCAAGTTACTCCGCAAATACCGTCGGGGGGCACGCAGCTGGTTATGAGCGGTGATGTTTCGGATGGTAGCGATTTTGATGTCTATATCCTGGTCAAACCGCCAACCGGTCCACGTTTCCGGGTTAAGACTTCGCATTCGACTGTTGGAGCCTGGGAATTCGCTCCTGGCTGGACACGCGCAGGAACCTACACATTGTGGGTGCAGGCGGTTGATGCAGCCGGGAACACCAGGGCGATTGGACCTTTCCAGACCCTCGTTGGATCACCTCCTGGGACGCTGGTGATCTTTCCAGTCATAGCTGGAGGCCGTGGTGTGCCAGCCAACCCAACGAGTCTTTATCTGCCTGTTGTTGCTGGACAGCCGCAGGCTGCAAGTAAACGGGCAATATTCCCTTGACCGGTCAGAATCCCGGAAACCCTCAGTTCCCGGGATTCTCATCTGTTATTTACCGGATTTCGTGAGACAAGATCCTGAGTTATTGGCCCTCTGGGAGGCTCATCGTAAATGAGTGCTATTAGGGTCCCCTTTCCTATTTGTAACTTTTCGGTGCACTTTTGCAGATATCCAATGAATTCGCAGAACGACTAAACATCAGAGGAGGGAGCTATGGCCACCAGCAGGAATCAGGCAACAAAGATCATTCAAGACTTTAGGGACAGAGGCTGGGAAAGTAAGCCGTTTGAGAGAACGATAGACTTAGTTCTAAGTTCATCAGAAGCTGCAACTCAAATCCTCCTGTTAGCGCTTAGAGAACTCCCTAAGTATACCACTATCACTGATTTCGCTTTCAGCTTTGTTTCCGAAGATGATTTTGCGAAGCTTGTAGAAGCATCTCTCGCCATTCTTGATGACAATCCTAATCAGCAAATGGCTTGTTCGGTGATTACTTGCACCACCTTGCAATCCCCAGCCACTTTACATCCGCATCTTACGCTCATTAATGAATTGGCTGTAAATATTAGATTCAAGGCATGGGACTGCCTGCTCGAAACTCGAGACCGAGAACTAGTTGATTATGCGATCACGGTAAACGAAAAGTTTGGTTTTGTGGAACGATTGGATATTTTTCTGAATTCAATAGGTTTTGATTATAGAGATTATGCACTTAGACGCATTTGCCATGACCGTGCCTATCACATCATATTTGGGCAAGATTATTTTGACCGCCAGAAAAAACCAGATTGGCGACGGATTGCATTGGAAAATCATCCAACGTGGATTCTTGATTCACCCGACTCAATTCAAGCTCAGTTTGGTGGAATATAAGAGGGAGTCTGCTTGCAGTGCGAGTACAGATTAAGCCATATGATTACCCTCTCCCCAATTCCCGAGGGCCTTGCTGTTTCCAACCTTAGACGACTTGAGTTGGCGACTTGTACTGCATATTTAGGCTGGATCGATGATTATTTGTATTATGAGCATGATAAAGCTGGAAGGCCACGCCAATATGATCATCCTCAACAAAAAGAACCTGAATTCCCTCCAGCTTATTTCAAGCCAGCCACGGTAACATTGGTACCTACTCCACAAAGATGGTATTGGCAGGATCACGCTTTTTCTAACAGCAGAGAGAATCTTCATCGCATTGGTGGTGAACCAAGTTGGATTCAAGGTCCTAATTACCCTCAATGCCTGAAATGTGACAACCTAATGGATTTTATTCTTCAGATCGATTCGGATTTGCCAACCGACGATGGCGGTGAATGGATGTGGGGCGATTCAGGGATGTGTTATGTGTTTTGGTGTGATAACTGCAAGATGATCTGTCCGAATACTAGTGGAATCTAAATATAACCTGAGTACGGAAAACAGCGAAGCCATCCAAACCTACAAAGGTTCTTTCGATTTTTACTGGTCAGACAGCACCCCGGTATCGGAAGTGATGCGCTTTTATCCTTAAACTGCCGAGCCTCTTATCATCTTTAAGTTCCCGGTTTTTCTTGTGGA
>JANQGC010000260.1 GCA_028277515.1 Anaerolineae bacterium | reverse complement strand
CTGATTAGTGAAAAGCTGGATCTGGCTTTGGAAGGCCGAGGCCAAGTTTTGACGATTACGGCCGAAGCCGGTATGGGTAAATCACGCCTGGCCGGCGCCGCGGCGGACATGGCCCAACAAAGGGGCATGACCATTTTATCCGGCGAGGCACAATCTTATGGCAGCCAATCCAGTTACCTGGTCTGGCAGCCGGTCTGGCAGCATTTCTTTGGTATTAATATCGATTTGCCCGAACAGGAGCAGATTGATCGTTTAGGTGAAGCCCTGCGTTTTATTGATCCGGACCTGGTCGGCCGCTTGCCTTTGCTTGGGGCAGTGGTACGGCTGAGTATTCCCGAAAACGATTTGACCGCCTACCTGGATGCCAAGGTGCGAAAGTCCTCATTGGAGGATCTGCTGCTGCGTAGTTTGCAAATTGAATCGGTGCTGGAACCATGTTTGATCGTACTGGACGATATGCACTGGGTTGACCCCTTATCGGAGGATTTGTTGCACGTCCTGGCGCGGGGTATTGCCAATTTGCCGGTGATGATCATAATCGTTCGCCGCCCGCCGGACAGCGCCGGCGCTGAAGAGGCAGAATTTTCGCTGCCTTATGCCGGCGAAATCAAGCTGACTGAGTTTACAGCCGAGGAAGCGCAGCAGTTAGTGGCCTTCAAATTAAGCCAGTTTTTTGGCGACACACCCCCATCACCGCTGCTGGTCGAGCGGATTAACAGCCAGGCCGGCGGCAATCCTTTTTACATCGAGGAGATCCTCAATTATTTTCATGGGCTGAATATTGATCCCCAGGATGAGGAAGCGATTCTCAAGGTCGATCTGCCGCAGAGTATTCATAGCCTGGTGCTCAGCCGAATCGATCAGCTTGAAGAGAATGAACAGCTCACCTTGAAGATCGCCAGCGTGATCGGCCGCACGTTTCGCGCGGCTACGTTGTTCGGCGTTTATCCGCAAAGCCCGGATTATGAGATCATTCGATCCGATTTGAATGCCCTGACCTCGGCCGACTTGACCAACCTGGACACGCCGGAACCGGATCTGCAATATTTATTTAAGCATGTGATTACTCATGAAGTGGCTTATGAAAGCCTGCTCTATTCTACGCGGGCTACGCTGCATGAGCAGATCGGTTTATATATTGAGCGGACGAATGCCGGCCGGCTAAATATTTTCACCAATACGCTGGCTTTCCATTTCGGCCGCAGCGAAAACGAGCAGAAGAAGCGCAAATATTTATTGGAAGCCGGACACCTGGCGCAGAAACAATTTTCTAACAAGGTAGCCATCCGCTTTTTCAACCAGGCCTTGCCCTTGCTTGAGGGCCGGCAGCGCATTGATGTGCGGTTGAACCTGGGCAAGGTTTATGAATTGACGGCCAATTTTGCTGAAGCGCAGATGCAGTATGGCCTGGCCTTGGAGGAAGCGCGGGAAATAGGTGATGTTGAAGCGATCGGCCGTAGCCAGACAGCACACGGTGAACTGGCCCGCAAGAAGAATAGTTTTGATGAAGCAACGGAATGGTTTGAACAGGCGCAGGGAACATTCCAAACCCTTGAGTCCAAGGTAAAGGCCAAGGGGATCGGCCAGGTGCTGCACTTTTCAGGGACGTTAGCTGCGCAGCAGGGCGAGTATGAATTGGCCAAGGAGCGTTATGCGGAGAGCCTGGCCATGCGCCGCAGCCTGGGCGACCGTGAAAATGAGGCCAATTTGCTCAATAATATGGGCATTGTCGCGCGTTATTTAGGTGATGCCGAGTCTTCTCGACGCTTTAACGAGGAGGCGTTGCAGATTCAAGAGGAGTTGGGCAACCGCTGGACGACGGCCGCTCTGCTCAATAATCTGGGGCAGATGGCCCTGGATAATGGGGAGTTTGCTTATGCGCGTCAACAGTTTGACCAGGCATTGGCCACCTGGCGCGAAATTGGCGCCGGATGGGCGTTGACCAATACGATTCATAACCTGGCCAATGTCGCCCGTGAAGAGGGTGATTTTGACCGGGCACGCGAGGATTACCTGGAAGCGGCCGAACGCTGGCAGGAGTTGGGTGACAAGTGGGGATTGGCTTATTGGCTGGAAGATGTGGCTATTTTGTTCGCTTTGCAGGCTACGGAGTCATTTGAAACGCCGCAAAGGGCGGGGCAGGCGATGCAGCTTATGGCCTTAGCCTCGGTTCTGCGCGAGGAAATCGGCAGCCCGCGCCCGCCGGCTTACAATGAGGGACTTGAGGCGCGGCTGGCCCCGGCATTAGAGCAGTTAGGTATGGAAGGGAGAGAGAAGGCAGAGCGCGACGGCCGATCATTGACAGTTGAGCAAGCCGTTGCAATGCTCTAGGATTTCAAAATGCCATCCTAAAACTAATAAATGTCATCCTGAGAAACACCACGTCGCAGGCTCCATTCTATGAGTAAAGAAACTAGATATCAACGAGGTTGAATCCCTCGTCACCTGATCATTTATTTCGCTATCCCACCCAAATCAACCTGCTCACGAATAACATTGGCGGCGTTGGATAATGCCTCTTCCGGGGTCAAGGCGAAGGAAAATATGGAGAGCATGGCCTGGTCCCAAGGCTCCCAGACCAGGGCCATTTCCGGGTTGGCTGGTATGGGATCGGCGTTGAGCGAGGCCTGGGCAAAGCCGTATAGGTCATGCCCTTCTTCTATGGCGTGAAAGAGGGGCAGGTAGGCTGACGGCCGCTCGGTAGCCTCGGCCAGCGCATGCATCGGTGCCTCGTTAACCAGGAACTCGGCCAGGAAGGCTTGAGCCAGCTCCCGATTTTGGCTCTGAGCGTTAATCATAATACCCTGTACACCGAGGAACGACCGGCCATTATCAGGAAATGGAATACATTGGAACGGCGCGCCTTGTTCCAGCAATGCCGGCAAATCCCAGGGACCGGTAATAATAAACCCTGCCCGATCGGATGCAAATTGGGATAAAGACTCATCATACGTAGCATTTGGATTGATTAATCCTCGACTTACCATTTCTTGGAGGAAATAAGCGGACTCGATAAAGCCCCCATTGTCCATCCCAACATCCGTGATATCATAACCGCCCGGAGAATTTTGACCGAAAATATAACCACCAAAAGCGGTGTGAAAGGGATAAGTAAAATAAATGCGCGATGGTAACATAAATACGGGTGCTCCCCCTACTGCTTCCGACAATTCGCTGCTCATTTCCAGAACATCCGCCCAGGTCTCCGGCGCAGTATTTAATGCTCCGGTGTTGTAACATAAGGCTGCATTCTCCACAATGTAGGGTAGCCCATATAGTAAACCGTCATTATAGGTGAAGGCGGAAATAGCCCCATCATGAAAATCCGATTCCAGGCCGCCTATTTCGAGAGGAGCAATCAAACCACTTTCCCAAAAAGGTCCAATCCAATCATGAGGACCGGCAATGAGATCCGGGCCACCGCCAACGGAAGATGAGGCGATAAATTGCGCTTGCAGGTCAGTAATTGGAATTTCCTCTACGATTAATTCCGCCCCGGTCTGTGCTTGAAAATCTCCGGCCATGCGGTCCAGAACCGGCGCCCGAATTTCATCAGCCCAAAGGGTTAATAAGTGCCCTTCAAAGGGGAGCGCGGCCGGTTTTTCTTCAATGACAGGTGTAGCTTCCTTCTCCTGTGTGACGCCGGCGCCGGCATTCACTAGCGGGGTTTGCACCCCTTCATCAAGTCCGGCATTGGGTGGCAGCAGTTCTTCAACAACCGGGGTCGCTTCTATATCATCCGGCCTGTTAAAGCTGTTAAGGGTGATGATAAAGAGCAGGATACAGGCCACAAGAGGGATGCCGACAATCCAGACCCAGAGCGGGAATTTTCTTTCTTCTTTCTTTTTCGGGCCGGGTGCTTTGGGCGTACCGGCGGGTATTGTCGAGCTGCGCGTCGATTTTTTCTGAGGGAGCGGCGCTGTCCTCTTTGGACTGGGTGTGATGGCCGGTTCGGCCGTTGCCAGCCTCGTATTAATTCTGGCCTGCAGGGTGGGCAGGTCACGGTAGTTGGGGTCCTGGGCAGCGATGGCCAGGGCCGCCGATTTCGCTCCCGGCCATTTTCCAGCAGTTATTAACGCCTGTAAAGCGGCATAATCCTCGGCCAGAGCCAGTTCCTTTTCGATCTTTGCAACATCCGGATGCTGGGGGTCCACACGCCGCCATTGGATCAGCGCCCCGCGAACCAGGTCATAATCCGCTTCGTCCAATCCGCGCTGCGCCTCCTCGCGCCACTGTTGAGACCATTGGCCACGTTTGGCCTGGGCTTCCAGGGTGGCGATGTCGCGATAGTTGGGGTCCTGGTCGGAAATTTGTCCGGCTAGAGCCACAGCCGTCGCCCAGTCAGCTGTTTCCAGGGCTTCCAGTAATTGCGTATATGGTTCCGCAAACCGGTCACTGGCCACCCGACTCAGTTCGGCCGCTAGTTCACCGGCGGATGCGTAGCGATCATTAGGGTTCTTGGCCAACGCGGTCTGGATCACTTCATTTATTCCCGCCGGGATTTCGTCCCCTAGCGGATGATCCAGGGTCACGCCTTTGAGCAGGGAACCGATGATCGCCGCCGTGCTGTCTCCTTCGATCAACACCTCGCCGGTGATCATCTCATAGATGACACAGCCCAGAGCATACACATCGGCGGCGGCAGTGGCCGGTTCGTTGTTAAAGATTTCCGGCGGCATATAGTTATAGGTGCCGGCGAATCCCCCGGAAACGGAGATGGATTGGCTGTTGCTCTCCAGCATTTGGGCCAGGCCAAAATCGGTCAGCAGAACATTACCGTGGCTGATGAGCACATTGCCCGGCTTTAGATCGCGGTGCACGATATTCTGCTGGTGGGCATAATCCAGGGCGGAGGCGATCTGTTCGCTCAGCGAGAGCACCATACCCCAGGGCAGCGGGCCATTGTTGCGTATGTATTGGGTCAGATCGGGACCATTGACCAGTTTCATAGCGATGAACAGGCGGCCGTTTTCCTCACCAATCTCATGCACGGTGACAATATGCGGGTGATCAAGCCTGGCCATCACCCGCGCCTCACGCCGGAATCGGGCTACCCAACGCTGGTCACGCATGTAGACTGGGTCCATGATTTTGATCGCTACCGGACGGTCCAGGGCAATGTCTACGGCGCGGAAGACAGTGCCGAACCCGCCCCGGCCGATTTCCGCTTCCATGCGATATTTGCCAAAGGTGAAGGGAAATTGGTTATCCATCATTCATAATGCCCCAGATCTGTTCAAAAGCGGCGAAACGGCCGCTGTTGCCCTGGTGCAGCGCATTGGCTGCATCCAGGCCCGCGGCAAAGCTGACCACAACATCATTGGCGTCCAGTCTGGACCCATCATGAAAGATGACATCCTGTCGCAAAGAGCAGATCCAGGTTTGTCCCCCGTCCGCTGGCCGGCAGGAGGTAGCCAGAGCCGGGACGGGTTCGCCCGATCGCGGATCAATTTCATACAACGGTTCGACGATTTGGCGGCACACATGGAAGGCGTCTCGGTCAGTTTCGTCGGCGCAGTACAATCCCGGCGGTTCTTCATCCTGCATAAAGTCCAGGGCATTGTCGTCAGGGGTCATGAACCAGAATTCAGGCGCATCATTAGGGGGGTAGTAAGCCCCTTTCAGTGTGTTCTTGGCGGCATGATTTTCTCCCGTATGTATAATCGGTATGAGCGGCACCAATTTGTTAATCGCATTGTGCACATCCTGGTAAAGTGACGCTGCGCTCAAAGGATCAGTTATCAGGTCAGCCTTTTCAAGCGGTTCATAAATTTCAGGATAAGGGTCACCAAATATTTGACTGTTGGCATTGAAATGGCCATTTAAATAAGCAGAAGGATGAAGATAATCCGCTGTCCAACCAAGCAAAAAGAGACCGTCCAATTCACTTGATTGCACACCACTTACAAACGCTGTGCTTTCTAAAACAGTTGGTATAGCTTCAATTCCCAGGTTGACCATCAATTGATTGGCAATGGTCTCGGCTATCGCCTGCGGGTCGGGCAAATAGGTACGTGGCACGTCGCGGTAATAAACAGGAATACGAAAGCCGTCCGGAAATCCCGCTTCAGCCAGTAAGAGCCGGCCTAATTCAGAATCAAAAGGATACCAGTCTTCTCCGAGGCAGCCATTGGGGACGAAACAGGGTGTGAAATGGGATGCCTCGACCGATTCAGGCGAATAATATTCATCAATGATGGCTGATCGATCTATTCCCATAGCCAGGGCTTGGCGTACACGGTTATCATTCATGGGTTGGAAGCGGTTGTTCATGCCAATGTAGAAAATATCAGGCCTATTGCGCGTCACCGATACCAGATTGGGATTGCTCTCGACGATGGTTACATCTCCGGTGTCCAGGCTGGTGACAAAATCCACGTTACCTTTCTCTAAGTTCGTCAGTCGAGAGTGGCTGTCAGCGTCCCATATTATAAAAGCCGACTCTGCGGGAGCCTGCCCACCCCAATAATCATCAAAGCGGCGCAGTTCAATTTCCTCACCTTCGATCCAGTTCTCAAAGCGATAGGGTCCACTGCCAATAGGCTGACGCAACAGGTTATCGCTTCCTGCATTGGCCTCAAGAAATTCCAAGGGTAGGATGCCGAAGGCCGTGTGGGCGATTTTAGCCAGGAAGGCGGAATCAATCTCGCACAGTTCAAACTGAACGGTGAATTGGTCAAGGGCGCGGATGGCAGCAATGCTGCTGTCATCACAGTCCTTGGATTCGAGATGCCGGCCATGAAACGGCCGTGTGGGCGTTGCTGTCGGATGGAGTGTTGCAGTAGGGGTATGGGTTGGCAGATGGGTGGGCGTCGCCGTTGGCGTATCAACCTGCTGCTGGATTTCCGTGGTCGGCGTTGGGGTATTGGTCGGTATCAAAGGTGGGTTTTCTTGTGTTGTTGCCGTTGGCGGTGGCTCATTCGTCGCTGTTTCTCCATCACTCACCGCTACACCTGGCGT
>JANQGC010000170.1 GCA_028277515.1 Anaerolineae bacterium | reverse complement strand
GGTGACATTCTCTCCGTGCGTGGCGAGTTCGGCTACTGGGTCTTTGACGGCTTTGACCAGCCGGCACAGCGGCCGTCCTGGAACTATCGCCAGGAAGATGGCGGGGGAATTATCCTCGATATGTTCGCCCATTGGCGTTATGTGCTGGATAATCTCTTTGGCCCGGTGAAGGCGCTGACCTGTGTGGGAGCCATCCATATCGGCGAGCGTGTTGATGAGAACGGGCAGCCATATAAATGCACGGCCGATGATGCCGCCTATGCTACCTTTGAATTAGACAACGGCCTGATCTGTTCCTTCAACTCTTCCTGGGCCGTGCGCGTGCGCCGCGACGATTTGGTGACGATCCAGGTGGACGGCACCAGGGGGAGCGCCGTGGCCGGCCTGCGTGAGTGTGTCGTGCAGCATGATGCTTTTACGCCCAAGCCGGTCTGGAACCCGGATATGCCCAGCCCGATTAACTATTTTGACACCTGGCAGACGGTTCCCACCAACCAGCACTATGACAATGCCTTTAAAGCGCAGTGGGAATTATTTCTCAAGCATGTGGTCGCGGACAGCCCCTTTCCCTGGACCTTGCTAGAGGGAGCCAAAGGCGTACAATTGGCCGAATTGGGCCTGCAAAGTTGGGCTGAGCGGTGCTGGGTTGATGTCCCGCCGCTTGAAGTTTAATAAATGTGACAGTCACTTTCAAAGTGACTGTCACGTATTAAGAACCACATAAGGGGGCAACCTGATGAATGACGTTGTAAATAAATTGGGAAATATTGGCCTGGTGCCGGTGATCGCCATTGAGGATGCGGCCGATGCCGCGCTGTTGGGCCAGGCTTTGTTGGATGGCGGTTTGCCGGTGGCCGAAATTACCTTCCGCACGGCCGCCGCTGCCCAGGCCATCAGCAATATGAAGACGGCCCATCCCGCTATGCTGGTGGGCGCGGGAACGGTGCTGACTGTCGGTCAGGCGCAAGAGGCGCAGACCGCAGGGGCGCAGTTTGTGGTCACGCCCGGCTTTGATGCCGCCGTCGTCAATTTCTGCCTGGAGCAGGATCTACCCATCACGCCGGGCGTGATGACGCCGACGGATATCAATCAGGCGCTGGCCAAGGGTTTGCGCGTCCTCAAGTTTTTCCCGGCGGAGGCAGCGGGTGGACTTAAAACGTTGAAAGCGATTGGCGGTCCTTATGGGGGCGTCAAGTTCATCCCCACCGGGGGGATCAATGCCGGTAATCTGGCCAGCTATCTCAGTTCGCCGCTGGTGCACGCGTGCGGTGGAAGCTGGATGGTCAAGAAGGATTTGATTTCAGCCGGCGCGTTTGACCAGATCAGCGAATTGGCGCGTGAGGCGGTCGAACTGGTTAAGAAAATTCGGCGAGATGGAGGTGGCTGATGAACGGCCGTGTAGTTACGTTAGGTGAAATCATGCTGCGTTTGAAATCGCCCGGTTTCGAGCGTTTTTTCCAAAGTCCCTCTTTAGAAGCCACCTTCGGAGGCGGGGAAGGCAATGTGGCTTTGTCCCTGGCCAACTTTGGCCTGGATGCCGCTTTTGTGACCGCCCTACCCGACAATCCCCTGGCTGATGCCTGTATCCGCTTTCTACGCGGCTATGGGGTGGACACCTCGTTTATCTCCCGCCAGGGGGAACGCCTGGGCATTTATTTCCTGGAAGCGGGCGCCAACCAGCGCGCTTCCAACGTGGTCTATGATCGCGCGCATTCGGCGATCAGCACGGCCGCAGCGGCTGATTTTGATTGGGAAGCCATTTTTGACGGCGCGGGTTGGTTGCACATCACCGGTATCACGCCAGCGATCAGCGCCAGCGCGGCCGATCTGGCCCTGCATGCGGTTAAAGAGGCGCAGAAGCACGGCGTGACCGTTTCCTGCGACTATAATTTCCGCAAGAAGCTGTGGCAGTATGGCAAAAGTGCCCCGGAAGTGATGCGCAAACTGGTGCAGTACGTGGATGTGGGTATCGCTAATGAGGAAGATTGCCAGAAGTCGTTGGGTGTGCGTTTGGAAGAAGGAGATGTGGATACGGCCGTTACGTCCGGCCACCTGGACACGGCGCGTTACGAAGCGCTGGCAGAGAAGATGCTGGCCACCTTTCCCAATCTCAAATACCAGGCGATCACCCTGCGCGAGAGCATCAGCGCCAGCCACAACGGCTGGTCGGCCTGTCTCTACAATGGGTCTGAGTTCTTTCTCAGCCGGCGCTTTGAGATTACGGACATCGTCGACCGTGTGGGCGGTGGGGATTCCTTTGCTGCCGGGTTGATCTACGGCCTGCACACGGGCATGGGTGATGAAGAAGCGTTGGAGTTCGCTACGGCCGCCTCTTGCCTCAAACACAGCATCCTGGGCGACGCCAACCTGATCACCGTGGCCGAGGTGCAGCGCCTGGCCGGCGGGGATGCGTCGGGGAGAGTGCAGCGGTAGGTAGGGATATGCAACTAATAAAAATCTTAGGGTGCAGTTACTTTTTGTGTATGCTTTGAGTTGACATGAAATTCGATCTCTACAATGCTTCAATCATTGTCGTAGTGGCGGGACAGGCGGGGCAAAATCTTGCCGGAAACCCCTGGCCTACCATCCCGCCTGTCTCGCCTGGCAAGACGCCGCTGGCTGTGAAGGGTGAGCCGGCGCGATGGGCAGGTCATGGTTATGGTCAAC
>JANQGC010000372.1 GCA_028277515.1 Anaerolineae bacterium | reverse complement strand
GGCCCCCCATAGATAGAACCGAGGCATTGAGTTAAGGGCTGTTGCAGCTGTCGACTGTTGGTTATAGCTGTGCAACTGGGCTACGATTGCCGGATCATCAATAGCAGGAGAGGTATTCGGCAAGATGCCGAGTCGGGTAAATCCGCCCGCGATCGCAGCTTGAGCCAGGGAGGTGAGGGTTTCGCGAGATTCAAATCCCGGCTCCCCGGAATGGCTGTAAAGATCCACCAAGCCCGGTCCTAATATTTTTCCTTGCCCCTCCCAAATCTTAGTTTCACTGGGGATATCGGTTATTTGTTGTGCGATCGCTCGAATCCAACCATCCACAATCAAAACATCTGCAATTTGATCCGTGGCGGAGACGGGATCGAGAATGCGAACTTGCTGAATTAGATCACTGGGCATACAGACACTTTTGGAAACTTGGCGCTGACAAATTTATACGGATTGAGGCCGTCGTGGAGACTCATTCGCCTACATTAACTCACCTACAGTATACATTTTGTCACATGCCGTTATAAAGCGTTATATGGCTAACGATCCACTGAACCCATCACAACATCGACACTGGCCAGAATAGCGACCACATCCGCCACCTTCACTCCCTTGAGCAATTGGGGCAGAATCTGCAGGTTATTAAAGTCGGCGGGGCGGATCTTCCAGCGCCAAGGGAATGGACTGTTATCTCCAATGATGAAGATTCCCATTTCTCCGCGACCTGCCTCAATCCTGACATAGTGCTCGCCTTGGGGAATTTTGAATGTGGGGGAAATTTTCTTGGCGATGAACTGGTAGTCGAAGTCATTCCACTGAGATTTTGGTCCCTCAGCCTTGCGATTCGCCTCCAGGTTTTCATAGGGGCCGCCGGGTAATTGCTGACAGGCCTGCCGGACGATTTTAACCGCCTCAACCATTTCATTCATTCGCACCAAGTACCGAGCAAAGCAGTCACCCGCTGTTTCCCACTGCACCGCCCAATCAAAGTCGTCGTAGCACTCATAATGGTCAACTTTGCGCAAGTCCCACTTCACTCCGGACGCCCGCAGCATGGGACCTGATAGTCCCCAATTAATGGCGTCTTCGCGGCTAATTACACCAATGCCTTCCAGACGATGCCGAAAAATTGGGTTATCGGTCATCAGACGATGGTACTCCTCCAACCGCGCTGGTAAGTAATCGCAAAAATCCAAGCATTTATCCACCCAGCCGTAGGGCAAATCGGCAGCCACGCCGCCAACCCGGAAATAGTTATTGTTAATCAGACGCATTCCGGTAGCGGCTTCCCACAGGTCGAGGATTAGCTCGCGATCGCGCATGGCATAGAAAAACAGGGCTTGATTCCCCAAATCTGAGACGAAAGAAGGACCCAGCCACAACAGATGGTTGCCGATCCGAGTCAGCTCCAGCATAATCACGCGGATATAGCTCGCCCGCGTGGGGACCTCAACATCGGCCAGTTGTTCCACGGCATTAACCGTAATCGCCTCATTAAACATGCCGCCGTAGTAATCCCACCGACTGACATAAGGGATATACATAGTGGTAGTGCGGTGCTCGGCAATTTTCTCCATGCCCCGATGCAGATAGCCAATCACAGGTTCGCAGTCGATCACATCTTCTCCATCCACCGTCAGCAGCAGTCGAAAACAGCCATGAACTGAGGGATGATGGGGTCCCATGTTAATGGTCATGGGTTCAGTTCGAGTCTCAAGCATCGTCATGGTAGTCGCCTCCTGAAGGGGTGCAGAGGGAGAAGGGGAAAAACGAAGAATAAAGAGTTAAGGGGAAATCAGGTTTGAATTTTGAATTGTGTATTGGCTGAAGGATGAAGAGAAAGGATAGAGGGTAGTCGGGGGCTGTGGCAGCTGCTCCGTGCAGAGTAGCTTTCAGATTCCCCTGTCTAATGTTTACCCTCTACCGTCTACCGAAAGGATGAAGGTGCTCTAATTCAAATTATGTTCAAATAATCGGGAAGATCTCGGGAAGATTAGCCCTTAGATTCCAGCGATGTCTGACAGAATTCTCTGAACAAGCCCACCTACACTGCTCCACTTTTACAGTGACATTTTGAAGGTTGACTAAAACACAGTTAGGATTTTGATAGATCGCGCTAGAGTACACATTTTAAGTTTCGTCAGCAAACTATAACTAAGCGCCTTTTCTCGTGTGTGTTTCATATTGAAAATGGGCACTGTGTATTAAAGTCTGTTTTTGGGCTACTGTGTTTCTTTGCTAGGCGTCTTGAAGCAATGGTCATTGCTCAACCTAAGTCTTTGAACGAAGTGCGTCAGCAAATATCCTGATTGAATCGCATAGGCATTAGGCTCCTAAAGTCTTCTTTTTCGGATATGGAGCTATAGCGTTTCTCGCTTGGGTTGAACCCATCTCGTAGAGGCGTGGTGTGGGGTGTAGGGTGTAGTCAATGCAATTGAAAACCGCTATATTCTTCATCTAATTATTTTTTTCTATGTTTATTTTTCCCCTTGGATGGGAATCTTAACAAGATAAAAAACTAATTTGGCCCAATAATCATGCATTAACAAGATCAATGCTTGAATCAATAGAGCAAAGTCTTGACAGTAAAAAAGAAATCAAAGTATCAATAATTTGAGAAGTTTTTCACGCTGAATTGTCATTCCTATATGTTGACATTGTGTTGATATAACCAGGCAATTTACTCTAAATTTTGCAAAATAATGAACGGGCAGCCAGAGGGTTTTAATTAAATATTCGGCTCTAAAAATTTATACAGAATGGTTATATGCTCAATCTTTTGCATCTCATTTGGTTTAT
>JANQGC010000323.1 GCA_028277515.1 Anaerolineae bacterium | reverse complement strand
TTGTTATGACTTTGAGATATATCTACCTCTAACTGTAACGATAAACTTGAGGCTCCAAAAATATGTTGATACCAGAAGAAAAGATGGACCAATATATTCGTTTGCGACATCAGGCACGAGACGTATTCGAAAAAGTCACCCGTAAATCAGTCACCCGCAGCGAGATCCAGGATCTGGATGAGGCAGTATTGGATGCGTATGAGTGGACGCGTGGTTTGACGGACGAGGAGGATTTAGAGAGGCTGCTGGTGTTGAATTTGAAGCGGGCGGCAGCACAATACTAAGTTAATGCCTACCTTGACAGATGAACAATCAACATTCCGATAAAATTGGCAGAAATGCAACATGTCCATGTGGGAGCGGCAAGAAGTTTAAACATTGCTGTGGCTCGCCAATACGTAGAGAAATGCATGACACCAAAGTTAAATTTCCAATCGAACTTCCAAGAACTAAAGCGTCCATTTATTTAGACACTTGTGTATGGGGAATGTTGAGTCAATCTGAAGAGGCAACATCAGGACTCATCGATTTTTGTTCTTCCCAAAAACCGGCTTTGGCCATTTCAAGTTTCACGCTATTCGAGTTATCTCGCGCCCCACAATTATTTGAGAACATCGATTCGTTGTTGTATGAATTGCGACATCACGTTTATATAGCTAGCATTAACGATGTTGTTATTGAATCGGAACTACAGAGATTTCCGAAAACTTGGAAGATGAAGTGGTTACCGCTATTTTTTGTCAGGGACTTTATGGGCCCCAGCTTCATTGCAGAGTTGGCGCACAACCCTCTGTTTGTTGAAAGCCGAGAAGATCATCGAGATTTTGGTCTTATCAAATACAAGAGTCTGGATGATCTAAAGAATAATTTTCCTCCACTGCATGATACCCAATCGTATACAGTAGAAGATGCCCCGAACTTTGCGTGGGCAGTTGCAATGGATTATCTAATGCGCCAGTTTCCTAACTTCCTGAGAAAGAACATGAATTACATACAAAAACATGGATATGCGAGTCTTGATTCTATCTGGTCCCTTCGTATACGTGGGCTGTACATTTTCCTGAAATATTATTTGCATAATCAGTTGCCCAACGATAGCGATTTCTTTGACTTTGGGCAGATAACATATGCTCCTTATTGCAATGTCTTTGTAACAGAACGAAATGCTAGCAATGTGCTACGGCGGATTAAGGGCCGAAATCTCATGCTACAAGAGACAGATATTTTTCATGTTTCCGATTTCATTGGGCTGATGGAAAAAAGGAATTTTCAGGCTATTGCGGCTGTTAGTAATACTAACTAAATGGTCGAGCGTAGCAAACAAATCAGGAGTGTCATAAATCATGAGCACCCGAGAACCGATTTCAGAAGAAACCCGAATAAAGCTATTCCAATGGTGTTCGCGGCATTGCTGTTTTTGTGGGAAAGAATGCGCTACAAGCATTGAAATCCATCATATTGATGGAGATCACAGTAACAACCAGGAAGACAACCTAATCCCAGTCTGTTTTGATTGCCATGCTCACCTTGGCCACTACAATCCCGACCATCCAAGAGGAAATAAGTATCGAGAAGAAGAGATCAAAGCTCGACGCGAACAGATCTATGACAAACATACCCTACCATACGTCCGTCACGTTGATATTCAAATAAGTCGCCGACTTCCTGATGGTAACTTTCGTGATTGGGGTGATACTTCCTGTACGGTACGTTCTAACAGCACCGACCTGCCCATCCAGATGAGACTTGAAATATCAATATATGAAGGTGAAAGTAAACTAGACATTAATATCGGCGATATCTATATGGGTAAGGGTATCTGGAATTTAAATCCTGGGACAATCGTCTTTGGCCACTTCACGTTTTCTGCTAAAGAAGATCTCGATCCATTTGAATATCGTGTTCAATTACAATGGAGTATTGTCGACATGCTGAATCGAGAGCACCCTATGCTTCCCACAAGCTTTGTATGGAACGATTTGGAAGGCGACTGGTGGTACGATCCTAGGGCGCTCTACGAATAAATAACCTCTAGGGTAAATAATGGATGTAGGTAAGTTAAAAAATTTGGGAGGAATAAAATGATCCGTTGGTCTGGTAAGGAGCACTTTTTAGAAGAGCCTTTTGAGTTAGAAAGAGATCTCGAGAAGGCTGTAGTCGAGGTTGCGCCCGTACTTTTTGGATCCTCGAGAATCTACATCAACACTAAGCGTCGTATTGGGGCAAAGGATGGTGTAGCAAAACTCTTAAATCAAGGTATCATCCGTTGGATGGCAGAAAAAGTTCGATATTAATGGCACATCAATAGTGTCCAAAAAACCTCTCTTTTCAGTACTTCAACGGCAACTCAAATTTATCGTCCAATAGCCCAATTATTAGTTTCAAAACTCAGTGCCGGAATCAAGGTTGCAATAATGGATGAATGAGTGGGTTTTGGGACTTTGCTGGATGCCACCCTCGCCATCCCCGGCTCATTTCTCATAAGGCAACAGTTCCCAAAATATCTAGGTAAAATCGTGTGGACAAGATTATGTTATGACCAATTATTTAGAAATTCCAACCAATCATACATATCACTCGCAAGTTTGGCATCAATCAATCGGGACAATCTTCGCGTTAACAAACCAGTACCCACTTGATCAGAAACGATTATACCAGAGTGGTGCCTACCCGTTTTCAACCACTCAGTGTGTAGGCGGAAGAAATCACCACGATTGAAAGTGAAAAAAACGCGACCATGTTCAGCAGCATATAGCAGATGGGTTTCATCGGTCTCTCCTAGTAAATCTACTTCCGATACTGTTACCACATCAATTTGTCTTGAACGGAGAGCCTGGATCAAATCTGTTCGCTGCGCATCTTCATCTAAGTAGAGCTTGATGCGTTCACTCATTTCACCTGGCGTTTGAGATTTTCTTCAGAATCAGCTTCAATATCAGCTTCGATCTCCTGGGTATGAAGATGATAATAGGTCAAAGCGGCGTATATTTGGGCCAGATTTAAATGTGGAAGTTGGGTTGCGATTTCTTCTGGAACCAGGCCGAGTTTATATAAACCGGCAACTGTTCGTACGGTTGTTCCCGTTCCTGCTATGATAGGACGGCCGCCACGCAATTCTGCTTTTTCTTCAATGAGTGAATCTATTGTGGGTGCTGCCATACAATGTTCCCTTGTGTGTCGTTGTCATTATAACATAAATCAAAAGTAACTATTCAGCTATCAAAAGTGACTGTTACTTGTAGAATTAAATGTTGTAAGAGCATGTTATAATTCCAGATATAATCCAACTGGAGATTGAATATGAATGCAATTGAATTTCAGACGACCGTAAAAAAAATAATTTCTGCCATTCCTAAAGATAAGCGCGGCGAGTTAGGTGCCCAGTCCGGAGATGCAACGGTTCGAGTCATCGTTTTAACTACTCCCCATCAAAAACCTGGAAGGCAAAAAAATTTGCTTCAGGACGCTAAAGAAAAAGGATATGAAGATTTCCTGGAATATTTATTCGATCATCCTCTAGAAAAGGCTCACCTAATCCGCTTTACCAGAGAACAACTGCATGAAAGAGATCTTACGGCCGCTCCTTGCTGATAGATCTACCCATTCACCCCCATTCGTTATAAAATTCACAGGATGTAAAATTGAAAGGTTGCTAAATTTTCTTGAATTTGGCAACTTGAGCCTTGGGAGTAACACATGGCTGAGTTAAGCGATAATATGGAAAACGAAGAGGAATCGAGAAATTTATTGGAAATGTTCGCTGAATTACCGGGGGGTGTGCAGCGTTTGATCATTGCCGTGCTGGTTGTCCTGGTCTTGATCGTCGTCGTCTTCATCCAACGCTTAATTCAAACTGAGGAAGCGGTGAGTGAGGGCGCGGATTAATGACGAATTCGATCTATATCACCACTATCGAACCGTACAGTGGCAAGTCGCTTGTTTCCTTGGGTATCACGGAACTGCTGCTGCGGCGCACGCCCAAGGTGGGTATTTTTCGGCCGGTCATTGAAGCGCCCCCGAACCGGCAGCGGGATAAGAATATCGATCTCCTGCTCAGGCATTATAATCTCGACCTAAATTATGACGACACGTATGCTTATTACCGTAAAGATGTCTCCGATCTGATTGCCGAAGGGCGTTATGATGAGTTCCTGGACAGGATTATTGCTAAGTATAAGTACCTGGAGAGCCAATGTGACTTTGTGCTCTGCATCGGTTCTGATTTTGTCGAAGAAGGTGGTTCGGCCCTGGAGTTTAATGTTAATGCTGATATCGCCCGCCATTTGAGCAGCCCGGTGCTGATCGTCACCAATGCGAATCATCAAACCATTGAAAGCGTGGTCAATGAGGTGAAGCTGGCTCATGAAGCGTTTGAAGATGCGGGCTGCCAGGTTCTGGGTACGATTGTCAACCGTGCTGATCTGGAAGTGGTTTATGATCTCCTGGAACGCCTGGAAGATGAAATGCCGCATACGCACCCATTGCTGTCGGTCATCCCGGCGCGCAATATGCTCAGCAGCCCCACCCTGCGCGAGGTGGCCGAATATTTGGATGCGCGGGTGCTTTATGGCGGGGAGCAGCTTGAACAACTGGCTTATAATTATCATGTTGTGGCCATGAAGATTCCTAACTACCTGCCCCACCTAACGGAAAATGCTTTGCTGATCACACCGGGCGACCGCTGTGATGTGATTCTCAGCGCCCTGCAGGCGCATGAGTCACGCAATTATCCCAAGGTTGCCGGCCTACTACTCACCGGGGGGTTGCGACCGCCACAAGCGGTTGACCGGCTATTAGCCGGCTTGAATGAGGTGCTGCCCATTCTTTCTGTGAGCGCGAACACATACCAGACGGCCTTGAATATCGGTGATGTACGCTCTTATATCACGGCCGATTCTGTGGACAAAATTAAGCTTAGCCTGCGCCTGTTTGACCGCCATGTGAACACGGCCGCCCTGGAAGAACAGCTAACCAGGCTGCCCGCGCAGGGCATCACACCCAAGATGTTTATCTACAATTTGATCCAGATGGCCAAAGCGGACAAGAAGCATATTGTCTTGCCTGAAGGGGCCGACGAGCGCATCTTGCAGGCCGCAGCCAGTTTGCTGCGCAATGGTGTGGTTGATTTGACTTTGCTGGGCGACCCGGACGAGATAAACGCTGCGATTTATAACCTGGGACTAAAACAGCAGCTCAGCAATGTGACAATCGACAATCCGTTGACCTCGGCCAGGATTCCGGAATATGCTGAGACCTTGATGGAGCTGCGCAAGCATAAAGGCATGAACAGGGACATGGCTACGGACCAACTAACGGATGTCTCGTACTTCGGGACGATGATGGTCTATAAGGGTGATGCCGACGGCATGGTGTCCGGCGCGGCACATACAACGCAGCACACTATCCGCCCCGCTTTGCAGTTTGTGAAGACCAAACCGGGGTTCAGTGTGGTTTCGTCGGTCTTTTTCATGGCCCTGCCCGACCGCGTGTTGGTTTATGGCGACTGCGCTGTGAATCCGAATCCAACGGCCGAACAACTGGCCGAAATTGCCATATCTTCGGCCGATACGGCGCAGGCTTTTGGCATCCAGCCGCGCATCGCCATGCTCTCTTACTCCTCCGGCGCGTCCGGCCATGGAGAAGATGTGGAGCGTGTCCGTGAGGCGACGAAGATCGCCCAGAAGCGGCGGCCTGATTTGATTTTAGAAGGGCCGATGCAGTATGATGCGGCCGTTTCGCCGGAGGTGGCGGCCAAGAAGATGCCGGGATCGCAGGTGGCGGGCACGGCAACGGTCTTTATTTTCCCCGACCTGAACACGGGCAATAACACGTATAAAGCGGTGCAGCGGGAAACGGGGGCGATTGCCATTGGTCCCGTGCTGCAAGGGTTGAAAAAGCCGGTCAATGATCTGAGCCGCGGCTGTACGGTAGAGGATGTCATTAATACGGTGGCGATTACGGCCGTGCAGGCTCAGAGGAGTCGAGAAAATAATTAATTGTTGAATTATTAATTAACCATTCACCAGTTCATCAATTTTCCTCCTTAATGGTCTGTTCTTTAAATCACGTAAGAAAATGCCAGGCACTTCAACATGTTTTCTTAAGGTAGTACTACATAAAAAGTGCCTGGCATTTATTAAAGACAGCGCGAAATGGATTTCGCGGTTACTTAAAGATTATGAAAATTTTGGTTATCAATTCCGGAAGTTCATCAATTAAATACCAACTCTTTAACATGCAGGATCGCCGGGTCCTGGCTGCGGGCGTTGTCGAACGGATCGGCGAAGAAGGCAGCCGCATTAAGCATAACAGCGGACAGGCAGAGCCGCTGGTAATGAACAGAGATATAGCTAACCATCGCCAGGGATTGGCGCTGATGGTGGACTTGCTGTTGGATGAGCAAACGGGCGTGATCGCCGCTGCGGACGAGATCACGGCTATCGGGCACCGCGTCGTGCATGGTGGTGAACAATTCAGCCAACCGACGCTGATCACCGGTGAGGTTAAGGCGGCGATCAAACGCCTGGTCCCCCTGGCCCCACTGCACAATCCGGCTAATTTGACCGGCATTGAAGTGGCCATGGAGCTTTTTCCTGACGCGGCGCAGGTGGCGGTCTTTGATACGGCTTTTCACCAGACATTGCCCCCGGCAGCCTACCGCTACGCGATTCCCAACCGGCTGTATGAAGAACAAGGCATCCGTGTTTATGGCTTTCATGGCACGTCCCATTTGTATGTGAGCAAGTCTGCTGCCGGGTACCTGGGCAAGGCGCTGGCAGAAACAAATCTGATTACAGCCCACCTGGGCAATGGCGCCAGCATCACGGCCGTACGCGGCGGCCGTTCGGTAGAAACCTCTATGGGTTTCAGCCCCCTTGCCGGGTTGATCATGGGTACGCGCAGCGGCGATCTGGACCCGGTTGTGCCCATCTTCCTGGCCGGCAGCCTGGATATGGACCCGGCGGAAATTGATAAGCTCCTAAATAAACAGAGCGGTTTACTGGGCCTGACCGGCCAGAACGATCTGCGCGATATTGAAGAACGGCAGGCGCGGGGGGACGCCCAAGCGGGGCTGGCGCTGGATATGGTGGCTCACCGGATCAAAAAGTATATCGGCGCGTATACGGCCGTCTTGGGCCGGGTTGATGCCCTGGTTTTCACCGCCGGCATTGGCGAACACAGCGAGGTCGTGCGCCGCATGGCCTGTGAAGGGCTGGAAAATTTGGGTATCATACTAGACAATGAAAAAAATCAGGCCGGGTCAAAAGGACCGGTCACAGAAATCCAGGCCGCCCACAGCCGGGTAAATGTGCTCATTATTCCCACAAATGAAGAATTAGAAATAGCGTTACAGGCGGAAGAATTAGTGAAAGAAAATGATTAATTGTTGAATACTTCGGCAAGCTCAGCACAAGTTGTTGAATGGTGAATTATTATTGAATTAACCATTAACCATTAATCATTCACAATTTTCTTCCTTAGCGTCCGATATTCGGAGAATAAATTTCGATTAAATGCAGGATCCAACCATCCTTATCCCATTGATACTCTTACTTGGCGGCTCCGGGCTGGCCGCGATTTTCGGCCGGCCCGCGCTCAATAAACGGCTGCCGATCGGCCGCTTTAGCCTGATCCTGGCCCTGGTCCCACTGGCTGCCTTTGTGCTCCTGGCTTTGCGCGTGCCCCAGGCCAATGAGGGCATTGTCACGACCTGGACCTGGACCTGGATGCCAACATTAGGTCTCAGCCTAGGCTTTTATGTGGATGGCTTGGCGCTTTTGTTTGCCTTGATTGTGACCTTCATCGGCACGCTGATCGTCATTTACGCCGGCCAATATTTCAAGGGGGACCAGAGCGCCTGGCGCTTCCTGACTTATCTGATGCTGTTCATGACGTCCATGACCGGCCTGGTGATGGCCGGCGATGTGCTGACGCTTTTTGTGTTTTGGGAAGGGACGAGCATTTTGTCTTATCTGCTGGTGGCTTACAAGACGAAATCGGCCGAGGCACGGACGGGCGCTTTCCGCGCCTTATTCATCACCGGCGGAGGGGGCATCGCCTTGCTAATCGGCTCCCTACTCCTGAGCCATATAGCCGGAGGAATTGATTTTAATACCATATTAAACAGTGGAGATATCATACGGGGCAGCGATCTCTATCTTGCTACTTTGTTATTAGTCGCTCTGGGGGCCTTTACTAAGAGCGCCCAGTTCCCATTTCATTTCTGGCTGCCGGGAGCGATGAGCGCGCCGACTCCGGCCAGCGCCTACCTTCATTCGGCGACGATGGTCAAGGCGGGCATCTATCTGCTGGCCCGTCTGAACCCGGCCCTGGGTTCTACCGAAACCTGGTTTTGGCTGTTAACTATCGTGGGTGGCATTACGATGCTGGCCGGCGCTTACCTGGGTTTGAAGCAAAATGACTTGAAGGCTTTGCTGGCTTATTCAACAGTCAGCCAGCTCGGCGTATTGGTGATGTTGATCGGGCAGGATACCGGCATCGCCTTCAAAGCCCTGGTTGTCGGTGTCCTGGCCCATGCGTTATATAAGAGCGCCCTGTTCCTGGTAGCCGGCATTGTCGACCATGAAACAGGGACACGCGATTTGCGTCGCCTGGGCGGCCTGGCGCGGGTGATGCCCTACACGTTTGCCGCCGGGCTGCTGGCGGCTTTGTCGATGGCCGGATTGCCGCCTATGTTCGGCTTTTTGGCCAAAGAAACACTCCTGGCAGTTGCCGTGCACCCCACCTTGCCGCCCTTATTTGCTGAATTCATTCGCTGGGGGGCTGTGCTGGCCGGGGCATTGATGTTGGCCCAGGCCGGCTTGTTGATCTGGGAAACATTTCTGGGCAAACCCAAGGACCCGGAGATTCACGGCCATGAGGCTCCGGTTTTGATGTGGCTAGCTCCGATCATCCCGGCGGCGCTGTCGATCATTCTTTCCATTTTGCCCGGACCCAAGGAAGAAGCGGAACTGCTTTCCGGCGCGGCACAAAACGCTTTCGGAGAGCCGGTCAAGGTCTCCTTTGTTCTTTTTCACGGCCTGACGGTGGAACTGTTCCTTTCCGTTGTGGCTATCACCACAGGCACGCTGATTTTTATCTTCCGCCACCGGATCCGGGATTGGCAAACGGCATTATTGCCGGGCCTGACGATGGACCGGGTCTATGAAGGAGTGTTGGCGACGATTGGCGGCGCTGCTGCTGCGGCCACCCGGTTGCAGCAGGGGAAACTGCGCTTTTATTTGCTGATCATGTTGGCGGCGACTATTCTCATGGTTGTAGGCGGGGTGCTCATCCAACCGGACCTGGTGGCGCTGCCGGTCATTGAGTTAAGCCAGCCCAATTCAGGCAGCCTGTCCATTTTGCGCGTGTTGGCCTTGTTGGTGATTATCGGGGCGGCGATTGCCACTGTAGTCACGGAAAGGGATTTCTCGGCTATCCTGGCGATGGGCGCCTTGGGATTGGCCATGGCCTTGTTTTTTGTGTTGGAACCGGCACCGGATTTGGCCCTGGTGCAAATTGTGGTCGATATTCTTTCGGTCGTGATCCTGGTCCTGGCCCTCACCCGACTGCCTCGCGTGCAGCGGCAGGTGACTCAGAATCTTAGAAAATTGTTCCGGCAGTCCCGCTCAAGTTTAATTTTGAATGCGGCTATCGCTCTCACGATCGGTTTGATTGTCTCCGCTCTCACTTACTACTCCTTGCTTTCTCGGCCGCATGATTCGGTTGTGACGCCTTATTATGTTGATAACGCCAAGGTTGAGACGGGAGCGACGGATATTGTGGGTGCGATTATTGTCGATTTTCGCGCCCTTGATACTTTGATGGAGATCGCCGTATTCAGCATGGCCGGCATCGGTATCTATAC
This sequence comes from Anaerolineae bacterium, assembly GCA_028277515.1. Next base: position 3,918 of record JANQGC010000323.1, on the reverse strand, counting down.
CTTGCTGTATCATGCCGCTCGCAAACATGGGGACAAATCACCGGCCGAGGAAGTTCAGCCGCGCGCCCGATTTATGACGAGCGGCATTGGCGGTTCGCGTGCTTCGCCCTTTATCCGCGGGACGGTGAACGCCGCTATGCCGCTTTCTATTGTGTTGGCGGTGACGCATATGATGTATGGCCATGACCAGCCGGGGGATGGCTTCACGGCGGGGGTGATTATCAGCCTTTCCATTGGTTTGTGGTATGTGGTGTTTGGTTTTGAGGAAACGCGGCGCAGGCTGCCCTGGTTGAGAGCGTCAACTTTTGTGGGCAGCGGTATTTTATTAGCCATCCTCACCGGCGGGACGGCCGCTTTGCTGACCGGCGGCTTTTTAGGCAATTTTGATTTTACGGCCGGTTGGGAATTCCTGCCTTCCGGATTTCATATCAGCACCTCTTTTTTGATGGAGGTGGCTATTTGCCTGGCTGTTTTAGGCGGGGCGACGCATATGATCAATACGCTGGGACATCCGGGAGAGATAGAGGGGTAATAGGTTATGGACTTGTTTATTGCATTAACGGTGGGTTTACTGTTTGCCATCGGTGTTTTTCAGATCTTGCGCCGAAATGTTATCCGGGCGGTCATCGGTTTGATGATCCTGGCCAATGCGGTCAATCTCTTCCTCTTAAGTTCCGGTGCTTATGACGGACTTGTCGCGCCCTATACGACGGAGACGGGTTTGCGCGCCGATGCCCTGCCCCAGGCGTTGATCCTGACGGCGATTGTGATCAGCATGGGCGGCACTGCTTTTGTCTTGTCCATGTTGTACATTGTTTCAGCCCGCTATAAGACGGCGGATGTGGATGGGTTGGATCAGTTGAAGAATTAGGGGCGTGTGGCGAGTAGCAAGTGGCGAGTATTTTGTAGCGCGGTTTGGGAAATCGCGAGGAAGTGGCGAGTAGGCGAGTGACTAATAAGAGCGCGACATGGATGTCGCGGTTACAGAAGCCCTTACTACGAACGGGATTTTTAATTTGGAAAGTATTTTTGTAATTTTACCGGTAATTATTCCCCTGACTGGGGCAGTTGTGGCTATTTTGCTGCGTGACCGACGGCGGTTGCAACGTGGCTGGAGCCTGAGCGCGATGGTTGCGTCGTTGGCCAGTTCTCTCTGGCTGCTGATCACCGTCATGGAAAATGGACGGCCGTTGGTTTACCAGTCAGGTGGCTGGCCTGCGCCTTTCGGCATCAGCCTGGTCGCCGATATGCTGAGCGCCGTCTTTGTGGTTATGGTGCAACTGGTCATGGTCACAGGCATCATTTACGCGATGGGCAGCAAAGACAAGGTGGCCACCTATCCCACCTTTTACCCATTGTTCTTGACCCTGGCTACGGGCTTGACCGGAGCGATGCTGACCGGCGACCTGTTTAATATGTATGTCTTCGCCGAACTGCTGGTCATTTCCGGCACGGTGCTGACTGCCATTTCTGATGATGCGCTGGGCACGGAAGCGGCGTATAAATATTTTTACATCAGTCTGCTGGCCTCCTTCTTCATGCTGCTGGCCATCGGTTCGCTGTACGCCGGGTATGGAACGCTGAACATGGCCGATCTGGCCCTGCGCATTGCCGGGCAGGATTTGCAGCCTTTATTATGGCCGGCGATTGCATTTTTGATGGCCACTTTTATGGTCAAGAGCGCGGTGTTCCCCTTCCATTTCTGGCAGCCGGATTTTCATACGGCCGCGCCCACGGCAGTCAGCGCTATGCTCTCTTCAGTGGTGGTCAAGTTGGGCGTATACGGCTTTATACGCATGACCACGCTGCTGTTTGTGGCCCAAGCTGCTCCGCTGCGCTTGCTGCTGATCGTTCTTGGTGTCATTGGCGTCATTTTTGGCGGGTTGTCAGCCCTGGGTACGCACAATGTTAAGCGTATGCTGGCTTATTCCACCCTGGCCCAAATTGGATTTATCCTGATTGGTGTCGGCTGGGGAACGACGCTATCCATTGCTGCGGCAATCATCTTCGCTTTTAATCACAGTCTGATTAAGGCAGCGATGCTGATGTTGGCCGGTTATGTGGCTAGTAAGGCGTCGATTAAATCGGCCGCTTTTGAGATTGTCGCCGGGGTGGGCAAACCGCTGCCGGCGGCCGGGTTCCTCTTCTTCATGGGCAGCCTGGCCCTGGCGGGCATTCCGCCGACTAATGGCTTTGTGAGTAAGATGCTCTTTTTCGAGAGCGGCATTGACGCCGAAGGGTACAGCGCGCTTCTGCTGGTGGGCCTGGCCAGTATTCTGACGCTGATGTACACCATGAGCGCTTTTCAACGAATCTGGTGGCAGCAGCCGGAGACTGGGGACGCGCCGAAAAAAGACAAGAAGGGTGATCACCTTCTGGCTCCGGCGCTTTTGGTTATCTTTATTCTCGTTTTGGGTCTCTGGGCCGCGCCGCTGGTCAGTGTGGCCCAGATCAGCAGCGCCTGGCTGGCCGATCCGGCCATCTATGTCCAGGCTGTTTTTGGAGGTTGATCATGAATTTAGTTAGTGGGGTGATTGGACTGGCGGCCGTCTACCTGGCTCTGACCGGCAATTTTCAGTTGAGCAATATTGTCATGAGTCTGCTGGTTGGCCTACTGGTCATTGTCTTGTTGCGTCCTAAACGGCGAATATCTGATTGGCGCTCCTGGCCGGCGGCCGTTTGGGCTGTCGTTAAATACGCTGTTATCCTGACCAAAGATTTGATCATCAGCGGGATCCAGGTCGCGCGCCTTGTACTCGATCCTAAATTACCTATCAAGCAAGGTAATATCCTCATACCGACCCGTTGTCAATCGGATCTGGCCCAGGCTCTGAGCGCCCATGCCATTACCCTCACCCCCGGTGAGATGGTGGTGGAAATGGCGGAAGGTGGCGACATGTACACGCATGCCCTGGATGCCACGCATGCTGAGGAAGATATTGCCGAAGCGCAGCAGATGCGTGATGATTTATTGAATAAGATTGTGCCGTAGCGTAAGTTTTCCAGCTTGCGTATGAACAACCTGGAAAGGTCGTTCTACATTGTGGCGCATGCTTTCCAGCTTGCATATGAACAACCTGGAAATGTCGTTCTACATTGTGATGAGTTTCTACGGAGAAACATTATGGAAGATATTTTAAACAGTGCCCTGCTGATCGCTCTGGCCCTGCATATTCTCATGCTTTCCATCGCCGTTTGGCGCGTCTGGCGCGGGGAGAATGTGATTGACCGCCTGATCGGCCTGGACCTGGTGAGTACACTTTTCCTGGCTGTCCTTGTCCTGGTGGCAATTATTAACCGTGAAAGCGTTTACCTCGATGTAGCTCTTGTGTTGGGTGCGTTGGGGTTTGTCGGGCTTATTGCTCTCTCGAAGTATGTTGCGGATGAGCAGATGTTTTAGAAAATCCCTATCGCTTTCGCTATCGCAATCGCAAATCCGAAAAGCGATAGCGATTGCGAAAGCGACGTTATTATGATTATACCTATCCTTCAACTCATCGCCCTCCTGGCGATCATCATCGGCACTTTCTTCTCCCTCGTCGGCATCCTGGGTCTTATACGCCTGCCCGATGTTTACGCCCGGCTGCAGGCCACGGGCAAGGTCGGGGTCTTTGGCGTGGTGCTGCTGCTGGTTGCAGCGACGATCACCACCGACCTGGCTATTGGAAAAGCCCTGTTATTGATTATTCTGCTGATGATTGCCGGACCGGTGACGGCGCATGCTATCAGTTCGGCCGCGCATCGGATCGGTGTGCCGATGAAAGACCCGGTGCGGGATGATTTGAATAGGGAGAGGTGAGCAGTGAGCAGTAAGCAGTGGACAGTCAATGTCATTAAGTTAAGAAAAAGTGTTACTATCCATCCATTTCAAACAGGCTAATGACGAAATGGAGGTAAAACACTGGATAGTAACACAAG
>JANQGC010000319.1 GCA_028277515.1 Anaerolineae bacterium | reverse complement strand
ACACGCCTCAATTATCGGAACAGCACGACCCGCTGCGCTCCGTGGTTCACGATCCGCGCCTATCTGAACTGCACGATCCGCTGGTCTCAACAGTCCATTCTCCTTTCCTATCTAACCAGCACGATCCGGTTGATTCTGAAGAGCATGACGCCACCATTTCCATGGTCCATGAGGAGGAAAGGTCAGAACTGCACAATGAATTAACCTCTGATATTCACGACCCCTTCTGGTCTGAACGGCATGAGCCGGCCGATTCGGAACAACACGATCCGGCACGCTCCATTGTGCATGACCCGGCTGATTCAGATGTGCATGCGGTCCTGGAATCGGCCGTTCACGCACCCGTCAGCTCCGGTTTCCACGAACCGGGTATTTCCCAGCAGCATGACGCGGCGCTGTCTATGGTCCACGAACCGCAGACATCCAACCTGCACAACCCGCTGACCTCTGATATTCATGATCCCTTCTGGTCGGAAGAACACGACACGGCGCAGTCAGCCCAGCACGATCCGGCGCGCTCCTTGATCCATGAACCTGAACGGTCGGAAGAGCATGATCCTCTACGCTCAGCGGTACATTCGCCCTTCATGTCCAGCCAGCATAATACAGCCCTATCCAGCCAGCACGATCCGGCCCTGTCCCTGATCCATGATCCGGATACTTCGGAACTGCACGACCCGCTTAGTTCCGATATTCACGATCCCCACTGGTCGGCCATGCATGATCCGGATCAATCGGCGCAACATGATCCGCTGCGTTCCGTGGTCCATGATCCGATTATGTCTATCCAACATGATCCACTGGTTTCCACGGTACACTCGCCGTTCATGTCCATGCAGCATGATCCGCTGGATTCAAATGTTCACGATCCGGTGCTCTCGGCGGTAGAATTCGCCTTTGGAGTCAAGGAAATATTGATGCCAATCGTTTATACGCCTTAACGATGATGCCTTGGGGCTGTGACCGGTCTCCTGACCGCATCGCCTTTTCGCCCTAAGCATTCATGTGATTTTACTAACAATGATGCCAAAAGGGTAAATTTTTGCGCCTTCGGTTTTTAATAGCCTATTGTAATCGCTATTTCCATATCGCGCGCTTGTGTCGGAACGCGAAATGGATTTCGCGGTTACCTACGGCCATTTTTCCTTTCCTGTTCACCGGTCTTCTCCTGGCAGCCTGCAATCAAGCGCCGGTCCAATCGCCAACACCAACGCTTATGCCCTCAAACACCACACCTGCGGCCGAGCCGGCGAACGAAACCAATCCTGCTGCGGCCAATCTATTGCTCAACCAGGAAATCATCGAAGGCCTGTCTGACGACAGTGTTGACATTGAAGATGTAGACGCCGTATTCTGGCGTGTCTTTTCCGGCCTGCCCGACGAAGTGACAGTTTATCCCTCTGAAAATTACTACTACTTCATTCTCTTCTCAGACACGATGCAAATCGGCGGCAATATTCGCCTGCCCGCCGGCCGGCGAGAACGCGGCGTGCTTTCATTTGGCTATTCGGAATTCATAGAATTTGCCAGCCGCTCCGGCACAGGTGTCAGCCGTTCCAAGTTTTATACCAAGGCTGACGGTGTGGACATTGAGGAAATAGACCCCTTCACTTACCTGGTGCAGTATGATGGCAAAGCGGTCACCTTCCATCTGCATCAGTTGTCCCAGGAGCCGCCGCAATCATTCTCTCTCGGCGAGGATGAGATCTTTGTCATGCGCACTTTCGATGAGTCCGGCTACCAGTTCTTTTTACTGTATAACGAAATGGAAAATTATTTCTTTTGGGTGCTCAACGAAGAGGAAAACGTGCCCGATATTTTGCTGGAGCTTGAGGATGATTTAATGCTCGGCAAACGTAGTGGCTTCGCTTTTTGGGTAGACGAAGCGCATGATGATCGCAAGGTGTTGATGGCTGTACGCCGCTTGAGTGTGACTCGCAATGATTATTTTGACGGTCCCTTCGATCAGCTTGCCGATAATTACGCCGATGAAACCAACGTCGCCGAGTATATGCAGCAGGCGTATCCGGCGCTGAGCGGCCGAATTGATAAATATGGCTACTACACCGACCGCGAACGGCCGATGCGTGTGGCCCTCTCTAACTACTTCTCCTACTTCGCCCAGGCCGATCTCCCTCCGCTCGTCGCGCGCGTACGCGGGGCCGAAGACCCCTACAGCTACATCTCCAGCAAAGGAGCCGCCAATCCCGATCAAGCCACACCGGAGCCAATAGAAGATTAATTATCCACAATTAAACCACGTCAACAGAATTTGTATAAGTATATCACAGTTAAGATCTCGTTTCTCATATAACATCGCTCACGATGTGATGGGTATCGTAATTACACCCCTTAAATAATTTATGCTATATTATGCCCTTCCGTCCAATTCACTTTGAAGTGCCATTGAATGGGATGCGAAATTACTTGCTAGGATACTTATGAGTACAAAAATGTATTGTTGCATGTGTCAAGCCGAGCTTGTCGGAGGCATCTTTTACCTCACATATTGAGTACGCAAAGATCCCTCACTCCGCAAGCTGCGTTCAGGATGACAAACTGGTGTTTCTTTACTAACAGAACAAAGCTGGCGACGTGGGGTTTTACGAAATGACAACTGTTAAAACATAGTTGTTTTTACTTATCTTTGAGTCGCAACCGCGCTCATGCAAGTTGTAAAGGAGAAATAAGCAATGTCCCTGAAAGAATATAAATCCGGCAGCGCCTTCAACGGCGTCGTCGGCCGTACCACCGACCAATCCTCCCCGGCCTGGCCTGAACCTAAACGCGCCAGGGAAGGAGCGCCAAATGTGCTGTTCATCATCCTTGATGATACAGGCTTCGGCCAGCTTGGCTGCTATGGCAGCCCTATTGAAACTCCAAACCTGGATAAGTTGGCCACCAATGGCTTGCTATATAACAACATGCATACGACGGCGCTGTGTTCGCCGACGCGTTCATGTGTATTGACCGGGCGCAACCACCACTCCAACCACATGGCCGGCATCACGGAAATATCTACCGGTTTTCCTGGTTATGATGGCTACATTCCCCATGAAAACGGATTCCTCTCGGAGATGCTGCTACAGCATGGTTACAACACCTTTGCCATTGGCAAATGGCATTTGACGCCTGCCGACCAGATTTCGGCCGCCGGTCCTTACGATCGCTGGCCTTTGGGGCGCGGGTTTGAACGTTATTATGGCTTCTTAGGCGGGGATACCCACCAATATTATCCCGATTTGACCTATGATAACCATCGTGTCGAACCACCGAAAACGCCGGAAGAAGGGTATCACCTCAACGAAGACCTGGCCGACCGGGCGATCAATTTCATCGCCGATTCCAAACAGGTCGCCCCAAATAAACCATTCTTCATGTACTATTGCACCGGCGCCATGCACGCTCCACATCATGTCCCCAAAGAGTGGGCTGATAAATATGCCGGAAAATTTGATGATGGCTGGGAGGCTTATCGCGAAAAAACCTTCGCGCGCCAAAAAGCATTAGGCATTATCCCCGCCGATGCTGAGTTATCCCGCCATGATCCCGATGTCAAACCCTGGGATGAGTGCTCTCCTGAAGAGCAAAAACTGTATGCGCGAATGATGGAAGTGTTCGCCGGTTTTCTGACGCACACAGATTATCATATCGGCCGTCTTTTTGACTTCTTGAAAGAAATCGGCGAATTCGATAACACTCTGATCATGGTTTTATCCGACAACGGCGCCAGTTCTGAAGGTGGGCCGGAAGGCTCGGTAAACGAAAATCTATTCTTCAATTTCGTACCTGAATCGCTTGAAGAAAACCTGGCTGCCCTGGATGATTTGGGCGGACCTAAATATTTCAACCATTATCCCTGGGGCTGGACCTGGGCCGGCAACACGCCCTTCCGGCGCTGGAAGCGGGAAACCTACCGCGGCGGCACCAGCGATCCTTTTATCATCCATTGGCCGGCTGGCATTGAAACCTCCGGTGAGGTGCGTACCCAATATGCCCATGCAATTGATATGGTTCCGACGGTGCTTGATGCATTGGGCATCGAACCGCCGGAA
>JANQGC010000212.1 GCA_028277515.1 Anaerolineae bacterium | reverse complement strand
CGGGTGACCAAACGAGCGCCGATATTGCCCACCGTAGGACCTAACATATAAATGACTAGCAGTGGAAAGGCCCAGGTTATCGGGCTACCCTGCTGGATGGGGTTGCTGTTGACGAGACCTCCGGTCAGGAAAATGACCAGGGCAATGATCCATGAAAACCCAAATGCAAAGAGATTGTAGAATAAAACACGACGTATATCTAACTTATCCATTGAGAATCCTTTTTTATTCCTGTGGGTGAAGAATGGTTGATATTTTGTATCGTCTTCGTTCATCCCCAAGTTTGTTGTTAAGTAATGGTTGGATGGCCTGGCTCATTTTTCCGATAGCCTTATCCAATTCTTGTTTTGTTGCCCAAAATTCGACTTCACGATAGCCTACGCGATCGGAAACCATGTCGATGAAGCCGGTTTTTTCTTGGGCATGGCGGACATACCGTTCGTAATCGCTGATCAAGGTCAATACATAAGTAGTGAAATAATGGAGGTGATCTTCGGCCGTCCATGAAGCAACGTCGCCTGGGTCCAGGGTTGCCGGCTGAATCAAGCGGTATGTTTTTTCTTGAATGCCTTTGACCAGGCGTGTATCAGCCACTTCGATCAAGCCCCCATCCAGCAGCAGTTTTAAATGGCGGTAGATCGATGAGTTGGGTACATCGGCTAATGTTTCTCCGATGTCGGCCGTTGTCATTTCTTGCGCATCAAGCAGACGCAAAATTCGGAAACGTACCGGGTGAATAATTAAATCAGCTTTTTTCATTTTTTGGGGGTCTAAGTGACAGTCACTTTGCTCATTATTTGTGCGGCAATATGGATAATAAAGTGACTGTCACTTGCCGCTTATTATCAATAATTGTAACGTTATCAATAATGATAATGACATTGCTTAAAATTGTCAATAGGCATATTTCTCTGTAGAATAATTTGCCGAAATTGTTCGTCTGCACAAATCAGGCAATTTGTGTTACCTGAGCGGGATTTGATATATAATCGGTTCTGGGTGAAGGACCTGTATGGGGTGGAGCAGGATATAACCTTCTCAAATTACCTTTCTATTTTAAGTAGTTTTTCATCAGGCTTGTCAATTTTTATTTTCTTGTTCTTTTAGTAATCTCACAGAAAAAATTGACAAACCTTTCAAATATTTAATAAGGAGCAATTAACATGGACAAACAGACATTGATTGACAACTTGAATGAAGATCTGGCTAATGAACTCAGCGCTATCATTCAATATATTACCTACGCAGCAAAGGCGACGGGACCTTACCGGCCTCAGTTATCCGCTTTCTTTTTACAAGAAGTTGCTGATGAGCAGATGCACGCTCAATTCCTGGCCAATAAAATTGTCGCTCTCGGAGGCGAGCCGACGACGATGGCCGCTCCTGTGCCTGAAGCGGCAACAAATAAAGAGATGCTGCAAGCAGTTTTAGCGGCCGAAATCAAAGCCGGCAGCGATTATACAAAACGGGCAGAGGAAGCGGATGCCTTTGGCGATAAAGGTCTGGCCGTGCAGCTTGAAGATATGGTTCGTGATGAGATGGGCCATTCAGAGGAAACGGAACGCATGCTGCGTGATTGGCCGGTTTAGGTTTTTGAATAAGATGGCATCTTTAATTTTTTAAAGGTGCCAATATAACTAGAAACTCATCTCATTCCTTCAATTACCACGGTTTGGACCGTGGTTTTTTTATTAATTCCAACCTCATTCCTGGTAGGATTTCAATCGGCCGTCTCCAGGCAGAGTCTATTTTTCACCGCCTATTCATGTTGAACTGGGCCGGGATGTGGCAAAATCAGAAAAACAAAGAACTCCTTGGAGGCTAAAAACCTTATGTTCCCTGGAAATAAATGGATGCCGGTGTCATTGGCTGCTTTGCTCTTCAGCGTTGCCTCGTTAGCGATCATTTTGCTACTTACCGGGCAAGCTGGTGCGCAGGGCGCAGGATTTTCCTGCGATCAGATTTCTGAACAGGAATGTGCTGCCCTGGATGCGCTCTATCAAAACAGTAGTGGTGACCAATGGCTTGACAACAGCGGCTGGCTGGACAGCAGCACACCTTGTTCCTGGTATGGCATTACCTGCAATGAAGCCGGCAATCATGTGACTGAGCTTATGCTGGCCAACAACAATCTCGTTGGAACGATTCCGGCACAGTTGGAAAATTTGAGCGAATTGACCTGGCTTGACTTTGGTTCTAACAACCTTGAAGGTAATATCCCTGGCCAGTTGGGAAACCTTAGCAATTTACGCACGTTATACCTGGCCGGAAATAAATTGGAAGGGCCTATCCCATACCAATTGGGAAGCCTCAGCAATTTGGAACTGCTCTATTTGAATCGGAATAAACTGCAAGGATCAATTCCGAGCCAGCTTGGGGACCTGGAAGGTTTACAGTTTTTATATCTAGATGGATCGCAACTTAGTGGCACTGTTCCCGGCAGCCTGTGTGGACTTAACGCATTGGTTACGACGAGTTTAGGCTATAACAAACTGAATGTTGTTGAGTCTCCCAGTTGTGTCGACCAGCTAGACCCGGAATGGAAGAATTCACAGACGGTGCCGCCAACGTCTGTGGAGGCGGTTATTCCCCAGTCGGCCGTGACTGAAAATTATGCAATTGAGGTTTCCTGGGACCCAATTGATTATGCCGGCGATCCGGGATACTATGAAGTTTACGCCTCAACAGTTAGCGGTGGACCTTACCAACTGGCCGGGCGAACGATTGACAAAACAGTTTCCAGCCATACGGTACGCGGTTTGGCTGCGGAAACGCCACATTATTTTGTGGTTCGCACAGTGACCAATCCTACGGATCGAAATCAGAGCGAGCTGACCAGTTCGGACAGCATTGAAGTAACAGGGACTCCCAGTATGCTTTCTTTGACGAGTTTTGAAGCAGGAGCGGTATCTGTTCCGCTGCTGGTGTTTGTTGTGCTGCTGCTATTTGGATTGTCCGTCCTACTTATCGTGAGAGTGATGGGGCTTCAATCGAGTGATGAATAGAGTAATCAGTTATCACTCCCTGATCTGTTACTCGGATGACGCAGATTTTTCACTAGCGTAACCGCGAAATCCATTTCGCGCCTACGGTGTAGGGTTAACGGCAAAATCTGCAAAATCTCTGATTCCCGATAGCCGTTATAACAATCTAAAAAGCGTCTGGTACAGGATTTCCTGCACCAGGCGCTTTTATTGGTTAGAATACTTAGTTGTTGGGATAAACCAGGGTGCCGTTCTCCATTAAAAAGGCTTGATAGCCCTGTCCCGGATTCATTGTGCCAATCTGGTCAATGCTAAACTGCGGCCAATATATTTGACCTGCTCCATTCTTGAGTAACTCTAATTCAGAACTGATGCTGTCGGTTGCTTCGGCGACCGGTATGGATGTGATCGGATAGTAGGGAATGAGGTTCCATCCTGAATTTAAATCTAAAGGCGTGAAACCCGGAAGCGCTTGTATACCTTGAAGTGATAAAGTTGCCTGGTTTTCCATGATAATTTGATAGCCATCATGAACGTCCCAATCACCAATTGTATTAATATCAAACATTGGCCAGTAAACATTCCCATCAACATCTTTAATGAGAACCATATCAAATTTGATATCGGCCATGACGGTTTCCATTGCCGGATTGGAGGGTTTTACATAACTGGAAATCATATTCCAACCGGGGTCCAAAAATATACTCTGGTTGACCGGCGTAGACCCTGCTCCAATTAAATCACCGACGTTTTGATAGACTAAGACGTTACTATGGGTCCAGCCGATAGACAAAATGTCTAAAATCCCGTCATTGTCGGCGTCAAAAGCTTGCGCACCGTCATGATGTTCATCTCCTTCATGGACCGTATGCTGGACCCACGTGCTGCCATCGCCGGATGTGTTTTCATACACGAATAATTTCAGATTAGATGTGTTCTGGGGATGGTGTTCTCCGACGATCACATCAAAATCTCCATCATTGTCGGCATCGACGACATCCAGGCTGAAAGCACCAACAACCGTGTCGATTTCATGCTCGGTCCAGGGATCATTAGGGTTGGCAGGTTGTTCGTACCAGGCCACCAGTCCGTTGGGAACGCTGATTTCGTATCCGACAATGGCATCAAGACGGCCGTCTTTATTGATGTCAGCCAAACGGTTGCGATCCGGCTCATCGGATGAATTGTGCAGCGTAACGGCTGTCCATGGTCCCGAAGGATGCGGATGGAGGGTTTCCGGTTGGGTAGTCGAGACCGAAAACTGATTGGAAGCATTAAGAACTGCCGGCTCGATGGTGCTGTGCGTGGTTTGATCAACGAAGCCCAGGATGAAGTCGTTGGGCGTTTGGGTTAAATGACGAGAGTTGCCATCACGGCCGTAACCAAAGACAGTCATATTATTTTCCATCAAGTAATAGCTGTCAACCAGGCTATCATTGACCTGGTGGGTGAAATAAAGGCCGCGGCCTACATTCTCATCGACGAAGGCTAACCATTCCGGACTTAAGTCACCCGTCCAACTGTCCGTCAGGGCGGTCTGCGTCCCGTCACTACGAATGATGAAATCCAGGCCGTTCGTGTCAATCTGGCCGCCAGGCGTGCCTTCGTAGAGGAACCAATAGTTGCCATTGGCCTGCTCAACGGTTAGCCTGGCGTAATCCGGATATATGGCCCAATGGGTTCGCCAGTTGCCGTTGTCGGCCGTTGATTGGAATGAGGATTTCAACGGTCCTTCATGCAATAAGGTCGTTGTTGCCGTATCGCGGCCGGGGTGAAAATACCCGCCATCCGCCGGGTGAACCAGGTTGGGTATGCCGCGAAAATCACCGGCCGATCCGGCACTGCTGTTGTGGTTTATCCAATCATTATTGTTGGAATCCACCAGCGATGAAAAACCGCCGCCAGCGGTGTGGTAGTAAAAAGTACCCTGATTGTTGTCGATTTTGATGCTGTTTTGCCCTTCATCTGTCACATTTTCCGTCGTCACGACCAGGGGATTAACATTGATTGGATTAAAAGGTCCGTTGGTGGTGACATCAAAATAAAGCTGGAAATAGCGCGTATTGTTCGCCGGTGTGCTGCCGGCTGCCAGCCAAATCAAGGTCCCTGCCGCGTTGCTTGATGGATTGTAGTTGTCCGCCGGATCAAATTGGAAGGGAACCAGGTTATTAACCAACCCGCCATTGCTATCAACCTCTACCAGGTGCAGGGAATCCGGATCAAAATCATTATTATCACCCAGGTTACTTAGCAGGTTTGTGAAGTTAAGATCGTGTTCAGCAATTTTGTCCTGGAAGCTTGTGGAACCAGCGTCAATAGTAAGAGGAGTGCGATACATCCTTGATACATCGTCCCATTCATAATCATTGCGCAGCCACTTGGTTCCCAGCAGAAGATCAATGTCTCCATCCCGATCAATATCGTCCGCGCTCAAATCCTCAAACTGGCTAACATCATTTATTTCTCGCCAGGGCCAGGTGTCATTGACAGGGTCCGGAGGAACGGTGACCATCTGTACGCCGTTGCTGCTGGCATGCCAGGACAAGGCGACCTCAATGTCACTGCCGGATTCAACAACCGTTGCCCCTTGCAGAAAGTCTCCCTCGGCGGCCTGGATGTTGGTATAAACGGTGAAATTGCCATTGCCGTCATTTTTCGCCCAGGCCAGATTCGCATTGGACTGTGATCCCTGGCCTTGTGTGCCCAGGATATCGAGATGATTATCCCCATCAAAATCATATATAACGGCGGCATTCTTCAGCGGGTTGCCGATGGTATGCCGGGTCCAATTGCCGTCCGGAGAGCCTGGATTTTCATACCACCAGCCACCGGTGACAATGTCTTCGTCGCCGTCTTCATTGATGTCGGCCGGGTAAGCAAAAACGGCGCGCCATGGTTTTGAATCATCCACCACATGGCGATCCCAATCATCGAGTGACGGTTTACAGGGTCTATCGTTCAACCAGATGTCTAATCGTGGCGTGTCCCAGTTGTAAGGTTTGCCTAAAATATCAAGATCGCAGTCATCGTCCAAGTCAACCAGTTTTGACTCATGATTGCCGATGCCGGTGCTGACTACATCGGCGGTGAAGCTTCCCGTGCTGTCGCCGTAAAATATCCAACTTTTGGCATCGGAATTGCCGCTGTCGAGGCGCATCTCGGCTACAAAAATGTCCAGGTGACCATCGAGATCGACGTCACCAATGTTTAAGGAGTGGCCATGATCGACATCAAATCCTAATAAATCTGTGCCAACCCAGTTGTTATTTTTATATTCGAACCACTCTAATCTACCTATGCCATCCCCTTTCACAAAGACCACCTCTGGGCGGCCGCCGGGAATGAGCTGGCCAACGGCCACCCGTCCGGCTTGTTGATTATTGTCGATGACATTGACATTAAATGAGCCGTTATTGTATTTCAGCCACATC
>JANQGC010000182.1 GCA_028277515.1 Anaerolineae bacterium | reverse complement strand
AGGCCATATCCCGCGTGGGCAGCATAGCGGAAACACCGATCACATCCGGTGCTTCATCCCGCAGCACCTGGTCAAATTCCGATTCATCCGCGGCAAAAGTAGCATCAAAAATGGCTACCTCATGTCCCCGCTCCCGCACATATCCGGCCAGATAGAGCAACCCCAAAGGAAAATACGGACTGCTCGCCGCCTGTTCGTCCGGATTTTTACTTAAAAACATAGGATGACAAAATAAAATCTTCGCCATATATGACACCTATCCACAAGGGCACGGACAAGCGCAGCTCTCGTCCGTTCTCGTCCTCGTCCCATCCAATCGCCATCTAAGTCGCTACCTCAGAAGGCTCCCGGCCTGCCACCGCCAACCGTTTCGACACGGCCGCCGCAAAAAACACACCGAGCGCCATCGCCACTGTTGTTGCGATACTGCCCAGCGACAGCAAAGGCACCCCAACCAGCGAGTGGCCCAGGTTACACCCTCCGGCAATGCCCGCGCCGATGCCCATCAGCAGTCCCCCGGCCGCCAATTCAATATAACGACGGGCACTTTCCCCTCGAAACCAAAATGTTTCAGCCAGCCGGGACGCAATAAACGCTCCCGGAATCAAACTAATTAAAGCCAGGGGAATCCAGATTGATCCGCCGTTTGAATCACCCATGAGTGCCTGCACCACGGCCGAGGGCACGCCGGACGTCCCGTAAGTGTAATCAGATCCGCCGGCACGAGCTAGCAGCCAGGCTACGCTCATAAAAATGCCCGTCGCCACCCCCAAAACCAGCCAATTCCATAATTTTCCGCGAGAATTCAAAGGGGAGCGCAATAAATAATACAGTCCTAAGACCGCTAAAATAATCAAAATGACCCATCCAACGGGTCCGGCATTGAGCATCGTTGCGCTTTGGCCTTCGACCGAAAGCGGCGCGCTGCGCAGCGCATCCCGCAGTGGCTGCAATGGTCCCAGGTAGGTCAAGATATCGCCCAAGGCCCAAGCGGCCAGGCCGATGAGCCCGCCCACCATACCATGCCCCAATTTATAAAATAAACCGGTGATGCAGGTGGCTGCCACAACCATGCCGATGCCGAAGAGGAATCCGCCGGCCAGGTTTGCCTGCGGGACAAAGGGAGGAATCCAGGGTTCAATCCAGCCGAAGGCGATCATGCCTTGCACCAGGGGAATACCGATCAGCAAAGCCAGGATATAAGCCCGGAATAGAGCCAGCTTTCGCGGCCGTTGCGTAAAACCACGCCACGTGCTGTGGAAACAGAAATCCCCCCGCTCCAATATGATGCCCAGACCAAGTCCGGCTATAATCGCTAAAATGAACCCCATTATTCGCATTCTCCTGACTGCTTGCCGAAGGGTAGCGGCAAAAACATCATTCCATTGTAATTTATACTACCAAACTTGTTTAGTCCCCTATTCCTGTAATGCTCCTGTAAGATGAACCTTAATTGGAAGGTACTTTTATTCATATTATCTGCCCCTTTCTTCCTTTCCGCCTGTACAATACCCGTTGGAAGCAAGCCACCACAGGAAAAAATCATCAGTGAGGAGGAGGTTTATAATAAAGTTCATGGTGCCTGGCAGGCGACAATGGTCGCCAATCACACCGGCCTTGACTTGCAAGGCGTCTATCTGGAGCAACCGGGAACGGCCGAAACCCTTGATCTCCTGCTGCTGGATGAATGGTCCACCGATGACGACACCCATGTGGAATGGGTCGATCTGCACATCCTGGAAACCTACGGCCTGGAACCTACATATGAACAAATACGTGACGAATGGATCGACCACCTGAATAATGATATCTGGGTTTCCGCCCTACGCGCCCGCCAGCTTATGGACGAAGGAATAATCCCCCCGGCCACCAGCGATCCCCAGCTTAATCCTGAAGGTGTGTGGTCCATTGGCGCCCAACTGCAAACGGAGCTGTTCGGACTTCTCGCACCCGGCCTTCCTGGGGAAGCGGCACGGCGCGCCCGCTATTTCGCGCGGGTCACCAACAGCGGGTTGGCCGTTGATGCCAGCGCCTATTACGCTGCCCTATACGCCCGCGCATTCTTTGAGTCGGACATCCCCACGCTCATCCAGGCAACTAACGCCGATTTTGAGCAATCACAGCCAATCGTTGAAATAGTCAACAATGTGCAATCCTGGCACGATCAATATCCGGCCGATTGGCGCAAAACGCGACAGAAAATCCGTGAGGCATACGATGATGATCCCATGTGGTGGGCTTCAAAAGTCAACTTTGCAGCCACGATCATGGCTCTCCTCTACGGCCAGGGCGATTTTGAGCGGACCATGCTCATCGCCTCCCAGGCTGGTTGGGACGCCGATAACAATATGGCCACCAGCGCCGGTCTCCTGGGTATCATACATGGTTTTCAAGGCCTGCCGCTGGAAGTACAATCATCCACCGATATCTATTTCAACCAGGACATCACCGGCGACATGCCCCAATACGACACCGTGAGCAACATCGCCCGCCGTACCCAGGCCCTGGCCGAAAAGGCCATCCTTGCCTGTGGCGGCACCATCTCTGATGATCATTACACAATCCCTTCTCAATGCCTTAATTCAAAGGATCAGTGAGCAGTCATCAGTTTTCAGTAATCACTGCTCACTGCTCACTGATTACTGTTTACTATCTCCCTCTTTAGCCTTAAAACAAATAACTCCCCCTACTAACAACAACCCAATAACCGGTATCCACTCCAAGTTGCGCACCCATTCCAATTCCCCAAAATCCAACGGGTCCAGATAAGTCAAATAGGAAAAAATTAATGCACCACTTAAATATAGCCAGGGTGCGGCCAACCACCAGCGCCAGGGTTTTTCATCCGGACCTGGCGGCAAAAAGGGTAAAAATGCGATCAGGATGAGCAAGTACCAGGGATGGAAAGTAGGCGTTAATAAAACATAAGCCATCAAGGGCACACTCATCAATCTCAGCAGGCTGCGCGGTTGCCTCTGATGGCGGGCAACGAAAAACACGACCGTCCCCACCGCCAACAATAAAACAAAAACAATAGACCTGGCTACAACGACCGGATCACTCACCCCCAGCTTACCCAACCCCACCTCCAGCCAATGGAACAAACCGCTGTTAAAATTCCATTGATCCACATAAATTCGCAGCGCTCCGAACAACCCCGTTCCATCTAATTCACGACCCAAACCCCAACCGGCTCCCTGGCCAAAGGGAATCAAAATAAGCAGCGCGGCCAGCCCATAAAAAATGCGCTGCGGCCAACGCCACAGCCAGAACAAGACCGGCAGCAGCAGCCCCGGCAGCAGCTTGGTCAGTGTGCCCAGCGCCAGAAAAAATGGAGACAGCGCATTTTTCCAGGACCAGTCACCTTCTCCCTTTTGCTGTTTGAAAGCGAAGTACACGGCTAAGAGAGCAAGGAATACCATCCAGGCGTCCACATGAGCACCATGCGCCACTTCTATAATGACCAGCGGATTCCAAAGGTATAAAATCAATCGCCGCGCCGGCAGGATGGCCAGCAGCAGCAGCTTACTGATGATCCAGGCGCTGCCCAAATCAAACAGCACCATGACCGCCTGTAAGAAAAAAGGATGGAGGGGAGAAACGGCCGTCACTCCGTAAAAAACGGCCTGCGCCGCCGGCAAGTAAGGACTGGCCATCCAGGCATTGTTGGCCAAACCACGCACCGGCACCTCCAAATAATCCAACGCCGGTGAATCAATCGCATATGCATAAGGACTGACCCCTTGGTTAGCCACATAACCATCCCACAACATGCGATACACATCATCGGAAAGCGTGGGCGTTGTGAATAGCAGCATCACCCGCCATAAAACAGCGCCACCCCACAGCCATCGCTTAGAAATATCGTTTTTTTCAACCCAAAGTAGCAGCCCTATAAAAGCTGCAAACGTCAAAAGATACCAGGCAACAGTAACCGGCGTATACCCATCACGCAATGTGCCGGCCAGCCAATCCGTGCCCAACAACCCGGCAAATCCTATGAAGTATAGAATAAAAAACAAATAGAATTTTACGACCGATGCTTGCTTCAAATCCATTTTATTTTTTGCTATAATTGTATCGATTCATCGAACTATTAGATTATGCCGAGGAAATAGTTCAGAAATGGATAGATTACTTCATTCTACACAAGCAAGTAAAAGCAAAAAAGATAACTCAGAGGATTCGATGACTATCGCCGATAACGAGATAATCGAAATAATTTCTGCGAAATATCTAGAAAATTATCAAATATCTTTGCAATTTAATAATGGCAAAAAGAGGATAGTTGATTTCGAACCTTTTCTTCAAAAATCAACAAATCCCTGGATAAGACGATATTTAGACCCAGACTTATTTAGGAATTTTAATGTAAAGCATGGAGACTTAATGTGGAATGATTATGATTTATGCTTTCCAATTGCTGGCCTATATGAAGGATCAATATAAATAATTTCGGTTATTGATTACAAATATGCTGATCGTTTCATTAACGATTCAACAATTTAGCATCCATTATTGGATCAATATTGTTCATAAATAGGCAATCAAATTTTCAGCAAATGAACAAAAAAGACCGGCTATAAATAAACCGGTCTCAACAAATAAATCAATGAGAGTGGCGTTTTCTTACCCCTCTGACTCCTCTCCTTCGTCTTCCATCTCCTCAGCCATCACTCCCAGCACATCGGCCGCGCCTAATTCGGCCGCGCCGGCAGCCACTTCCGCGATCCCCTCTGCCGCCAGATCCTTTGAAGCCTGGCTAAGAATTTCCGCTTCATCAATTTCGTTCATCCCGGCGACCATCTGCTCGGCCCCTTCCTCGGCCAACTGTTCACTGCGTACAGCCAATCCTTCCGCCGCCATCATTCGCGTCAGCCCTTCTTCCATTTCGTTAGCTCCCAAATCGGCCACCTCAGCCCCTGAGGCCTCCATCGCTGCTGACAAAACACGTGTTGCCGTTGACCGCAACATGGCGTCGACAGCAATATTGTGCAGTTCTTCGTTCTTTTGCGCCAAAAAGGAAGAGAGCACGGGCATATCCATCATATCGGTGACGCTGCTCACCGCCCAAAGCTGGCCGGCAATCGCTGCAATCTCCATACCAACGGATAAATCTTCCTCACCCATAGCAGCGACGATGGCGCTTTGCACGGCAATTTCCTCAGACGTGGCCAATAACTCTGCCCCTTCGGCTAAATCGATCACACCGGCCGCACCCACCACTTCACTCAAAGCTGCGGCCCGGTCGGCGACAGCCATCTTATCTACCCCTTGAGTAATATCACTGGCTCCTTCAGCCAGCTCCTGGCGGCTCACTTCATTCACATCATCAGCCAGGCTGATCGCTTCCAGCCCCTCTACGACATTCACAGCACCTTCCAATGCTGCCTCATCGCTGGCCTCGGCTAATCCTTTTTCCACTTCTGTGCTAACTTCGTCACTCATCATAAACTCCTTTGAATATTAAAACTACCATTTGAAATCTCGGATTCACTGCGTAAGAAAAATGCCAGGCACTTCAACTCATTTTCTTGAGGCAGCATTGCTTAAAAAGTGCCTGGCATTTGTTAAAGGACAAACCAATCAAGTGAAAAGTTGTCAAATTCTTTATTTTGCCCGCTACCTGATCACTCAATCTTAACCCAGACCATCACAATTCAGCAACAAAACTGATAACTCTTCAATAACCCATTTTTCCGAACTTTTTATAACCAAATCCGAACCAAACCGTAATATTTATCGCAAGAATTTCACGTATAATTGGCAATGTAAAGTTGTTTTTGGAGAATTTACGTCACTTTGTGTTTAGTAAAAAATTTTATAGCATGAGATCATGGCGAAAGCATATGGCCGGCACCATATGCTTTCGAATCATAAAAGCGCGATCAGTTCCGATCCACTGCTTCTATTCCTACAATGTAATCGCAGGTAGGGGGCCGTGTCAACCACTCTGCTGGGATTTTCACTATAAATCAACGCGATGATAATCTCCACCAATCATCCTAGCCCTGCAATGTATCCAATAATAACCCGGATTGGAGGTCCTAAATGAAGTTTAAACATGGCCGTTTGGCCTTTCTTGGTGGTTTTTTTGCCCTCATGTTACTGTTCCTGTCTCTGCCCCAGGCCGGCGCTCAATCGGGCCTGCCGGCAACAACCGAATTAAGAAAATATCTTATTGTCGGCATGGGACTTGGCAGCAGCGATACCGTCAATATTCAAAATGCGGAAGAAGGAGCCAATCAGGAGGTTGTTTCCACCTCAAGCGTAGGCAGCCCATCACAAACAGTATTCGAATACACCGGCGGCCTCAGTTTAGAAAGCACCATCATCGGCAATCTCGGCTGGACCAACATCGATCCCGATCATCCCAATGACACCGTGGGCGTTGTCGACCGCCTGGTCGAACCCAGTCCCGGCACAAACAATCCTATTGCCCCTCTCGTATTTGAAGGGATTGATTTTTCCGGCAACATCGCCTTAACGGCAAATAATGGTGACTTCGATGTATCGAATGTCGATCTGTTCGCAGATGTTGGTATTCAATGTGCCAGTACTCCGGGTAATTGTAATAATGGTGCTTCCAATTCGGACTGGATTGAAGATAACACCTTCAACAATGTCAGTCTGGGCACTGGAAATGGGGTTAGCAACTTCAATCCTACCGCACTTAAAGCGGAAATTGTGGCCTGGCGCAATTACATTAACGGACTGACGGCCGAAGCGACCATCGTCAACTGCGGCAGCCAGGATAACAACGGCCCGGCAAATCCCTTCCCCCAAGGGACCGACACCAGCTACTG
>JANQGC010000254.1 GCA_028277515.1 Anaerolineae bacterium | reverse complement strand
AGCGACGGCCGTCGTGAAATCAAATTCGCGCAAAGGCCCGGCGGCCGTACAGCCAATGAGTAGAAGCGTCCATATGAAAAGGGAAAAAGATACGAAGCGAAATTTGTTGACCATGCGCCATCCAGGTATGCCGCCCGGCTGCAATCTGCTCTGCGGTGTCCAAGGGGTTCGGTCAGTATAACATAGCCAAAATAGCCGCTCAAGAGGCGAACACCCATCTTCGCGGCATATTCACAGCAATATAAAAATTCCCCCTTGACAAGACGACCTGCTCCCCATTACCCTTATTTTAGCTTTAAAAAAGTGCCTAGCGGCGCTGGCTTGTGTAGGTTGCTTTAAAATAATCGTATAGTCATTGCAAACACAAAAACGGTCCAATCTGGAAGATTGGACCATTTTGATTGAAAATAAACCCTTGACAAGAACATAAGTTCTGGTTTACAATGGGCTGCAAATCCCGGAACGTGGAATTTTGTGGAGGCAGAAATCCCACATCCTGGTTTTTGCTTATTTCTAATTGCCCTACTTGCTTAGCGCAGGTAAGACTCGCTTATGTGATCTATACGAATCAGTTCAAATGCCTTCATTTTGCCAACATCCCCCACCATATATCCCAAGTTTATCCCAAATCGGCCGTTTCCCGGCCAAAATAGGATCATTCTCGCCCTGTTTCCGCCTAATCATGCTTCAGATCGGCGGAAACCGCTTGACTTTTGAATTAAGATCCATTAGACTAGTTACAGATAGCCTAGTTGGGCTTGAATAAAGAGGACTAAAGTGGCGAAATCAACGTTTATTGGCCGACATGAAGAACTGGAACTGCTGGACAGCCTATGGTCTGTGCCACGGGCCACGCTTCTAATTCTATACGGAAGACGTCGAGTTGGCAAAACAAGATTGCTCACCCACTGGTTGAAGCGTCACGGGGCATATGGTTTATACTGGATGGCCGAGGCCACTTCGGCGCGCGAACAACTGCGCTCATTCTCCCAGGCGATCATCCACTTCATTGATCCGGACACCCCCACCCCTACCGATTTCTCATTCGCAACCTGGGAACAGGCGCTGCGCCAGGTCGCTTTGCACGCCAAGGAACAGCGCATGGCCTTGATTATCGACGAGGTCACTTATTTAATGGAGGTCAACTCCAGCTTTGTCGGCATCTTACAAAAAACCTGGGACCATTGGCTGGCCGACTCCAACTTGATGCTGGCTCTCTCCGGCTCACAGATGGGCATGATGCAGAAGAAAATCCTGGCTTATGACGCCCCACTGTACGGCCGTGACACCGCCCAGGTCAAATTGCCACCGATGCCCTTCAGCGCCACGCGGCAGTTCTTCCCCAATTACAGCGACGCCGACCGCGTGGCGATTTATACTATGTGGGGTGGCGTGCCCGCCTACTGGGAGCGCATGGACCTCTCCATATCGGTCATGGAGAATCTCAGCCGCCAGCTTCTTTCCTACCAATCCTGGATGACCGATGAATCACGTACCCTGCTCAACGATTTCATCACCGAGCCGCACAATTACGTGGCCGTCCTGCGCGCCATCGCCGATGGCCTACAAACTTCGGGTGAGATCTCCGAACGGGTCGGCCTGGCCAGCAATGAGCTTTCTTTTTATCTGAGTAAGCTGCGCGAAGCCGGTTTTGTTGTCCGTGAGGTGCCTATCCGCCAGGTCAATTACAAGAATTCAAGGAGCGGCCGCTACTTCGTCACCGATCCTTACCTCCGTTTTTATTATCGCTTCCTGGCCGCCTACCAATCGCGGTTGGCTTTAGGCCAGCAGCAGCAGGTGGCCCAGGCTATCCAGGACGCCCTGCCCCAATTCATCGAAGACAACACCTGGCAGGAACTCTGCCGGCACTGGCTGCTGGAAGCAGGGCACAACGACGAGCTGCCCCTACCCGTTGAACATGTGGGCAGCGAATGGAAGAGCGACTTTATGATCGACGTGGTCGGCATCGACCACGAGTCCAAGAGTCTGATCATCGGCGATTGCTTCTGGCGCGATGATCCTATTGGTCCCAAAGAAGTCGGCAGCATGGTGCGCAAGACATCCACTATTTTACCCGACCATGAAGGATGGACTGTTTATTACATCGTTTTTTCGGCCACCGGCTGGAGTGCCAAAGCACAATCGCAAGCCGAGGCTTTAATCCAAAAGGCTGCCGGCCGTGCCCGCAAAAGTTGGGAAACGGCCGGCATCCGCATGGTCAATTTAGAGCAGCTTTGCTCTGATTTGGATCACTGGACGAACCCCGAGGGATTTGAACTCTCGCCGCGGCAGCTGCAACTGTTGAAAGTGTAGAGTACGGAGAATGAGTATGCGTTGATGGAAAAAATTAATAATTAATTGGTGAATTGTTGAATGGTTAATGGGAAAGCTTTTAGTTCCTAGTTCCCAATTTTCTTCCTGCAAAAAAGGGAGCCATGTGATTTCAGCGCCAACCGTCATCACATGGCCCGGGCGATGGGATGGTTATCTCCATCTGTCGTATATTATGTAGATTACCATTAAGCAGGGTTCCTCGTCAAGCCTTCTTGCCTGTTGCCCATTTTTTACAATGGGTATCCGCGAAATAGATTTCGCGTTCCGGCACAAGCGCGCGATATGGAAATCGCGGTTACGACGGGCTACAGAAAACCCCTGACCTATTGCCCATTTTTTGCAGCCAACCAAATACATTTGTTTTTTCACGGCGCGTGTGGTGATGCCCCTCTGCCACCGGCCGTATTCCGTAATCGGCGCCTGTCTGCCAGCGTTTCACTTGCTCGGTTGGCAGACAGGTGCTGGGGACTGAACGATTGAATCAACAGCCCCAGAAGGCAAAAAAGCCAGTGCTTAACACACTCGCTTTTATTGCTTGACTTTATTGTCTGAACCGCATCCTTCGCTGGTTTCGGGTGTTGCTGCACCCTCAGCGCGAAGCCCCTTCATTGGGGAGGGGGATTTTGTATCTCCATTGCGGTACCAACGCTCATAAGGAGGATAGCACAGAGCGATCGCTCTGTCAATCCAATCGTGTCCGCCTCCAGCGGCCCATCCCAGCTTCTGCTCAATGCGCAGAAGGAACTAAACAAACGACGCCAATTGGCCGGGGTTGATTACCGGCCTCCTAAACGGGAGACGGCCGCACCCGCTGCCGGCAGTTGGCTCAGCAAACTCTACCAGGCCGCTCCAACCCCAACCCAGCAACAAGAAGAAACACCCCAACCTACACTCAGTGAACAGAAAGCGCGCGTCTCTCCCACTCTGGCTGCCTTTTGCCTCGAGCGTGACAACCGCTACAATGGCGGCCCGCTCGATGGTCCTTACCGCCTGTACAAAATCATGCAGCTTTTAGACGAGGACGGCCGTGGCTGGCTGCGCAACCAAGACGTGCAGTCCGCCCTAACGCGCAAGCAGAGCACCTCCTTTATCTATGGTAAGCGCCAGCTCAAGATCATGCTGCGTCGCGGTGAGGGCCTATTCTGGCAGCGGGTCAAGGGTAACAGCGAACTGCGCATTCGCCTCGTTTCGCGGGCCAGGCTGGTCGAGAGCTTGGGCTGTGGCCGTTTACGCGGGCGCGAAGTCACCTTTGCGGCGGACATGCTGCTCGGTTCCGGTCGCGGCCGGCAGGCGCAGGTCAACGCTGCGCTCTACGCTGCCATACACGCCGGGCAGATTCGGAATAAAAAAGGGGAAATGCGGCCCATCACCCGTGCTAAAGTACAGGAAATTTCTGGTTGCTCCAAATACCGCCAGCGCAGCTATGAAAAACGGATGGGCATCATCGCCAACCATAACATCCAGATCCTCTACCGTCACAGCGATTATCTATTACAACGGGCGCGGATTCACCATCATCTGCCCGCCTACAAACACACCGATTACCTGGGCAAGATCAACCGCCACCAGCGAGGCGCTGAGTATATCGCCGTGCGCATAGCCAACAGTTACCGCACACCGCAGACGTTCACCGTCGTCCATTCTCAGCGACAGCGTACCATTAACCGCCACCTGGGCGGCCTTTGCCAATTGGGCAGCGAGGGCAGCGACAGGGAGCAATTTGTGCGTCTGTACCATGAGCATGCGGCGGCGGCCGTCAGCGCCTTCAATCGCGATCCGGAAACAGGCTCCTATTGGCCTCTGTCCGGCGAGGGAGGTTCTCGCCTATGGCGCAAAGTGGGCTGATTTTTTTGTTTTTCGGCCGTGATCTCGTTTAAACGGCTTATTGGGCAAAATAAAAGATTTGTTTACGCTATCGAACCATACAACAATGGTTTCCAGAAGGGATAATATGGCAAAAACCACGCTAACCATCCATATTGAGCACGATCTGCTAGATCGTGCCCAACGCTATGCCGGCGATCATAATACCAACTTAACCAGGTTAATCAATGAATACCTGCGCCGGTTAACAACAGAGCCGGATTTCTTAAAAAACGCGCCCATTACTCAACGGCTTTCCGGCTCGCTTTTGCCCGAGGTTTCAGTCGAAGATTATCAACAGTACCTACTAAAAAAAATGGCTGGCAAGATTAAGGTGGTCCCCTACCCGCGTTGCAACCGGCCGAATTGCTGACCTTAATTAAATAATATAGCTCATCTTCATTAATCCTTGCTCAGCATACTCCTAGAGAGAAAACCCCCGTGTGTTAAAAAAATTGACGGATCAACAATCCTTTGTCACACTGGCAATGGAAATTTATTCACCTTTCTGAGATTCATCCCTGACCAAAGGAGTAAAACACGGGTCTCATCCGTTTAAAACGGTGGGTAGACCCCGGCTCTTCCTATGCGCTATCTAATCTCTTTCATCGTTTTGTTCCCTGTTATCTTGCTCTCCTCTCAATCCGCCCATTCCGCCGCCAACATTTGGGCAGTCGATGACACGGAGAAAATTCGCCCATCTGATCACGGCTCAAATATGCAGAAAGATCATCAGGGCACACCTCTCTCCCAGAGCCAGCATAATCTTGTCTGGCAAAACGGCCAGGTGCATATCTTCGGTGGGAAAAATGAAGTCGTCGCCTTTCAACTCATCGTAGAAGCGATTGGCAGTTCGAGCACCATTCAGACCCTCACCCTACCCCAGCTATGTCACAATTCCGGATTCTGCATCAAGAATACGGGCAACGCCAATGATTATTATGACTTCAGGGGTAAAAACATTGAAATTTTATCGGCCCACTATATTCCCGTTCAAAATAAAGGGGTGGATACGGATATTACCCGCTATCCCGATCCTTACTACCTGGATGAAGTGCCGGAAATTATGGTTCCCATAACGGCCCCCTCCGGTAAAGGTGGCTTGCCGCTCACTGTCCCCACCAACAGCAACCAGGCGCTTTGGTTTGACATTTATATTCCCAAAAACGCGCCGCCCGGTGACTACAGCGGCAATATTACCATTAGAGTCGATGGCAATAACCAGACCATTCCAGTCAAACTAAAAATATATAACTTTACCCTGCCCGACGAAACACATCTGAAACATTTTTTCCGCTTTGCTCCCGGACCGATCGCCAACCGCTTAAACGTGGATGTCGGTATTAACAAAGCGCCATACAGAGAGTTATTGACCAAATATTTCCATACCGCCTACCGTCATCGAACACTCCTGGCCAACAATATGGTTGTGGATTTTATGGATACCTTTTATAAAGGGTTTTACAACGGGGATTATTATAACGCCGCCAATAAATATTACGGGCCTGGTGAGAACGCGGGTCATAATATGTATCCCGTCGGCATTTTCGATCTTTGTTCTAATCCGAACTGCCTGGCCAGCAGAGGTGGCAATGATGGTGCGGGATCCGGATTTTCACCTTCAACCGAAGCACAGTGGCGCGCTGCCTCAAACGAGTGGGTCAACTATTTTAATGACGCGGACAATGGCCTGACTGACATCTTTTATGCGCGTCACATGGTTGATGAACCCAATCAGCCGGCGCAGCATTCGGCCTGGGCCTATTCCCAACTGCGAAAGTATGCCGACTGGCTGCACAACAATCCGGGACCGGGCGGGAATCTTAAAACGTTGTGTACCGCCTTCCTGGATGACCGGGCCATCGGTTATTGCGATGTCTGGGCGCTTAATAAAGAGGCCTATAAAGTGAACTTGGTCAATCAAGCCAGGGCCAGGGGAGAATTCGCCGGAATCTACAACGGTGGCAATCCGATGTATGGAGCCGGGGTTCATTTCATTCACACCGCGGCCGTTGACGCCCGCGTCACACCCTGGGTCATGGAACGTTACGGCGTCGATTTTTACTTCCAATACGGTGTGGTTGCTAATTACAAAAACAACTGTGACTTTTTCAATGACAATTGCTCCGTCGGCAACAGCATGTACCCCAGCGATGACCCCGTTTACTCAGGGGAAGCGCGCGGCATGGATGGGCCATTGGTCAGCGTTCGCCTGAAATATTGGCGTCGCGGAGTGCAGGACTTTGAATATTTCTGGCTGGCCAAGCAAAAGGGACTCGATACCCAGGTTAACAACATTGTGAACCAGGTGGTGCCCGTGGCCTTTGACGAAACCCCCTTTACGAAAGATGATCATGACAATCCCTGGCCGGATCGCGGATACCAATTTGAACAGAGAAGACGCCAGCTTGCTGAACTTCTGGATGAAGACAACGGTCTGAACATCCCGCTTAGCGCCGGCTGGAATATGGTTTCCAGCAACAGAGAAGTCGGGGATCCCTCCCTGGGCACTGTGCTATCAGGAATTGAGGACGATGTGGTCATCCTTAAGAATGGCGACGGCCAAATTTACTGGCCTGAGCACGGCATTGACGACATCGGTGATTGGGATGTTAAAGATGGCTACTTACTCTTCATGAACAACCCGGCTACTTTTTCATTTGCTGATGACCCGGTTGATCCTTCCTCGACGCCCATCAGTTTGGGGCAAGGTTGGAGCATGATCGCCTATCTGCCTGGCTCCCCCCTGCCCATCGACCAGGCGCTGGCCAGTTTAGGGTCGCGCGTTTACCTGGTCAAAAACGGTCAGGGCCAGGTCTATTGGCCTGATTTCAATATTACGGAATTTGATACGATGCAGGTCGGTCAAGGCTACCAGGTTTATCTAACCAGCGCCGGCACACTGACCTATCCGTGAAATTAGTCCAGCGAGACAGAATACACTTGCGAGATACGGCCGTTATTTTTCTTCCAACTCTTCGGAATATCATCCTCAATTTATTGAGTAGATAGAGGTAATATTCGAACTCGATTTTTTCGGCCGTCTATAATGACAAGGGCGCCTTGAATCAAATGTGGTTTGATTTGGTCAAAATTTCCAAAAAATCTCGGACCTAATGATTGAGGTGCGACATCTTGGACACGAATTTGAACAACACTTGGAGAAGATGCCCCGGTTGCCGCCAACATCGCTCCAAAATCCAAATCATGAGTAAAGACAATATAATCGTTTTCTCGTGCATGTTGCATAATTACCGCGTCCGAAGCACGAATATCACCCACTTGTGACCAATGGACTGCTTCAATCCCCCGCTTGTTGAATTCAAGCACCCAATTAGGTGATAAATTGACATCAAGCAGAAACTTCATTTAGCCTGCTAAAGGTAATTCTGTTTCCTCAAGCCGCCAAGCCGCATAACTGAGGGCGGAGGGGATATCTTCAGCTTCAAGATAAGGGTACATAGCCAGAATTTCTTCATGTCTATATCCTGAAGCAACCAACCCGACAATAGTACCAACAGTAACACGCAAGCCACGAATACAGGGTTTACCACCCATCACTAGGGGATCATGGGTAATCCTTTCATGTAATTTTTCCATAGGTTAAGTGTAGCAGATTGGGGATGGGATTGAAAGTTGCACCCCTGCAATCCTGCAATAGTCCTTTGGTTTGGATGTATCCATCATTGCTTACTATCTTTTAGCCACAAACTTACCTCTTCCGCTTGCATTGTTTCCTGGACCAGGTGGGACAATTCGGCCGTCAGCAGTTCCAACGAGACCTCGTCGCGAGCCGTTTGGGTGAAACGGGCCAAAACCTGCTCCGCATCATACTTTTGGCGGTAAAAGCGGCGGTCAATCAAGGTCTGTACACGCCGGCGTAAAGGGGTAAACAGAGCGGCAATTGTCAAGGTAGAAATGACAATGATGATTGGCGTTTGTTGGCTGGTAAACGCACCAAACAGGCGCTGCAGAAGAATCACCAGGCCAAAATAGACGAGGGCCAGCAGCCCGGTTAGCAGCAGGTAAACTAACGTCCGGCGAATAATGACATCTATGCCCCAGAGCCGGTAGCGTAAAATGGCAATGGTGATGGCTACGGGTAAAAGGGGTATAGCAAAAAAGTCAGAATAAATCGTGCCCAAAAGATTGGCCATGATCCGCAGTTGGCCAGGAGGTATTGTCAGGGCACGGCCGAATACAAGCACCCAACTGATGACGCCCGTGACCAGGATGATGACGGCAAAGATGATCCACTTGGTTTGCTGTCGTTCGACATCATTTGAGTCGCGCACATAGCGATAAACCTGTGTACCTGCACCAATCAGAACGAGCGTGACAACTGCGATATTTACCAGAGAAAACAGGGGGGCCGGTAAGGAAATGAGTTGGTTGATTTGCAAATTAAGAATGACGATCATTAGCAGCAAGCCAATGAGGGGAATATAGGCCCAGCTTGGAGAGAAACGGCCGTTGGGCATCAAGAAAAGAAAAACGAGCATGATGCCCGTCCCCAAAATTGAGGTGGCCAACCCAGGCCAGAAAAGGATCGGGCTGATGGCCCCAAAATCACGGGAAGCGGCGAACATGGCGAAGGGGATGATAACCAGGGCCAGGGAAACGGTCAGGCCCAACCAGCTTCGGCCCTGCCGCCACAGGATCAGACCAGCCAATCCCATGTACACCAGAAACGTAAACGGAGCGCCGAGGAGCGAAATGGCAGCATAGGTCTGCATAGTTAGACCCCAGGATGTCCATACAGCTTCCTCAACAGCGGTCAAGGCGCCGAAATTGCAGTCCGCGAAGACCCCCGGCTCACCAGGACAGGGAATCTGCAGTTCGGAATAATCGACAGCAAAATCCACCCAAAAGAGGCCAACATGCAGCAGGGCGATAATCACCCAGCCAACAAGCGCCATCCTGTACAGCACCAGGGTGCGCCGTGACAAATTAGGAGCGCTAAGCGCATCATTCATAAACATTTTCCTCCTGCAAGCAAGGTGGTGAAAAGTGGCAGAATAGTGCTACCTGCCACCTGTACCTGTCTGTGACGGTTCATATGTTTGATCATAGCACCAAATTCAAACAGTGACTTTCCCTTAAAAATTGAACGGCAAGCCGGTAGGCAGCTCACCATCGGACAAGTGGCATCAGGATAACAGACAAACGTCTGCTAAACGTTACGAAACGGCTGTTGGTCGTGGTGTAAATTAAAAAAACTGCCAGGCAGTTCAAAAAGTGCCTGGCAGTTGGAGATGGAGCCGTAACCGCGAAATCGCTTTCGCGTGGGTCCAGTGGGGATGGGAATCCTCGGATTCCCTATTTATATCTGTTCCACCGCACTCTGCGGCACCCAGGTTGCTTCCATGCCTTCCGGTGCGGCGATGCGCAGCCATTCGCCCAGGCGTTCGGCGATCTGCACGCTCGTGCCCCCGGTCACCGTCAAATTCGTGGCGAACTGCTCTCCTGGACTGCTGCTCATGGCCACGGAGGGTGAGACAACGACACCGGCAGGTTGGGTTTGGGCCACGAAGCTGCGGCTGGCCAGGGAGATACCAAAGATGAGCAGAAAAACGATCACCACGGCGGCGGCTGTTTGCAACCCACGGTGCGCCCGCTCTGATTCGGCCGTTCGCCGCGCCAGGAGTAAAAATACGAAAGTAAACCACAGCGCCAGCACAAGCACGGCCGTTTCATTCTGCGTCAGCCAACCCGTGGCATTCGCCAGCAGCGCCACCGTTCCCGGCGCACGCGCTTCCTCAGCGAACAATTCCGTCGTCTGCCCGCGCACCAGTTCCAGGTTAGCCTGAATATCCGGATCGCGCGGATCCAACTGCGCCGCCCGCTGTAAGTTAAGCGCCGCCCGACTCATATCCCCCTGCTGGAAGTAAGCATTACCCAGGTTATAAAAAAGGGCGCTATCCTGCACACCTCGGGCGATCTGCTCTTCATAAATCTGCGCCGCTTCAGCATAATGCCCGGCGACATAAAGTTGATTAGCCGCTTCCACCGCCCCGGCGTCCGCTTCCACGCCCGAGTTCAGGGCCAGAACGGCCGCAGCCAGGCCAATCAATAATATGAGTCCAATCAATAGCAAAGATAAATGTTTTCGTTTCATGATAAACCTTTAGAGTGGCGAAGTAGCGTGTTTGCGAGTGGCGAGTATGATAATATACTCGCCACTCATCCCCTCGCAGACCCTCAGCTTATAATACCCTATCTAATTCCTTGATAATCGCTTCCGTTTCTCCCAACAATTGGTCGTTGGCCGTGTGCAGGCCATCAGGCGCATAACGGCTCATTTCAGCCTGCATCAGCGCATCTTGCACGCGGTCCGCCAATTGCTCATCGACCCCCTGTTGGCTCAGCAAATCGGCCAACTGTGTCTGTGACAGCCCAATGACGTTGCGGTTCATCTTTTCTTCCATATAGGAAACCAGGATGCTGCCTGCGGTGGACCCTGAGCCTGTCGCAGGGGCTTTGCCAGCGGCTTGTAACGCCTGCTGCGCCCGTTTGGCCGCGCCGGCGCTACGCCGGCTGTCGACTGTGTCCAGCCGCCGCTGGCGGTAGTGTCCCAGGCCCCAATAGCCAACAAAGAGCACCAGGGGAACCAGCCACAGCAGCCAATACAGGCCATTTTCTACCAAAGGAACACTGCTGCCCGCACTCAAAGCCGCGGCCGGTTTATTCGGCCGTAATTCAGGCACATTGGGAAGCGCACCCGCCGGCACCGTGGCCTGGCTGCCTGACCCGGCCGCTGGCGGGATGACACCCGCGCCTACATCACCGGTCACGCGAACGATAACCGGTTCCGTGCTTACCGTTTCATAACTTTCCGTCTGCGGATTAAAGAAGCTGAATTCAATCGCCGGCAGCAGCAAGTCGCCCGGTTGGGTGGGAACCAGCAGCCGTTCATACGTGCGCGTCCCGCTGTAAACGCCGTTGTTAAACTGGGTGCTGACCGTGGCTTCACTGTCAAAAGCGCGCCATTCATCCCCTTCGGTCCATATCGGGTCGGCCATATTTTCTAAATTGCCCTGCCCGGTGACGGCCACATTCAAAGTGACCGTATCATTGACTTCCGTCTCGCTCTTGTCGGCCTGAGCCACGATATTGAACTGGCCCACCGCGCCCTGGAACGTCGGCGGGGCATTGTCCGGCAGCGGCCGTACATTTAGCGTGATCGGCTGCGTTTGCAAAATCTGTCCCCGCGTGAAGAAATCGCCGGGGATCGACAGCCTGGCCGGCTCGATGGTCACCTCGCCCACGCCGGTGGGGAACAAGACTGCGCGCAGTTCTGTGACGCGATAGGCTCGTCCTTCCGCTTCAATTGTATAATCGACCTGGTCGTCATTTTGCTCCTCGCTCCAGAAACCGGTGAATGACGGTCCCTCATATTCCGGCTGGTCGAACAAGCTCTCCGCCTGGTAGAAGCGGAAAGTGTATACCACCTGCTGGCCCTGGTAGGGGTTTAGATTGTCCACCTCGGCCTCGACGAAGAAATCCTGGCCCACCAGTTCCGTCGGTGCATCGGCCGGATCCAGCGGCTGTGCTGAACCAGGATTTGACCCCTGGCTGCCAGGCCGCGATTGGAACAGGTTATTCAAGTTGGGGAAGCCGGGTATATTGGGAAAATTGGGATTGGCCGGATTCGGTGCCGGCTGAATCTGCCCTGTGCCCTGCGTGACCTCAACCGTAATCGGCTGCGTCGTATAGCTCTGTCCGCCGGTCGTGACCGTGATTGGATTGATCGTTAGCTGTCCCGTCTGTGTCGGCCGCAGCGTGTAGTTGTAATTAGCCGTCGATGACATACTGCCGTTGACGATACGAATCGACGTGCTGCTGC
Source organism: Anaerolineae bacterium (assembly GCA_028277515.1). The sequence goes on along the minus strand of JANQGC010000254.1, from coordinate 18,292 downwards.
TGGTCCCTAAAAGTTGGAATCCGTCCAGGGGCGGCAGCGATGGTTGTGATGCGCGCCCGGCGCTGTTGTCGATTTCAACCGTCAGGACCAGCGCCTCATCGGTGCTGAGTTGGGTGCGGTCCACGCCCGCCGTCACTGGCGACTGCGCCGCCGCGGGTAAAACCAGCAAGCCGCTCAGCACCAGGCTGACCAAAGCTATGACTAATAATCTTGATTTCTTCATCTGATAACTACTCCGTCTTCTCTCTGCATATTATTCTGAGAACTGCCACATCGCAGGCTCTGTTCTATGAGCAAAGAATCTGTAAATGTCATCCCTAATGAAATGAGGGATCTGGTTCCCTGTCAGCGAAAGATTCCTCGCTTCGCATCGGAATGACAATCGGTGACGGTTTGTTTCTTAGGAGTCGGAAAATAATTAACCATTCACCAATTCAACAGTTCAACAAACTTGTCCTGAGCTTCCCGAAGGATTAATTATTAACTACCAATCCTGCGCCGGCGGACCCCAGGGCACAGCGAAAATCTGGCCTAACCTTTCTTGCAAGGTCTGGCTGTCCCCGGCGATAGCCGAAAGGAGCTGCTGCGCCTGTTCCTCGGTCATGGTCTGACCAGGGGCGGGAACCTGGCTGGGCTGCCTTTCCTGTTCCTGCTCTTCACCTGGCTGGCCGGATTGCGGCTGCCCTTCTTGCTCTTGCTGCTCGCCGTCCTGCCCATCCTGGGATTGGTCAGATTCTTCCTGTCCCTGGTCTTGTTCTTCTTGCTCGCCCTCGCCTTCACCCTCTTGGGACTGTTCTTCCTGTTCCTGTTCACCTTCACCAGATTGATCTTGTTCTTCCTGGTTTTCACCTTCGCCGGATTGTTCTTCCTGCTCCTGTTCACCTTCACCAGATTGATCTTGCTGCTCTTCCTGGTTTTCTTGTTGTTCCTGCTCTTGCTCCTGCTGCTGTTCTTGCTCTTGCTGTTGCTGCTGCAATGCTAATTCCAGGTTGTACTTGGCATCCTGGTCATCCGGATTGAGCAAGAGGGATTCAGTGTAAGCGGCAACGGCCGATCCCAGGTCCTGCATGTTATAAGAAGCATTACCCAGGTTAAAGAAGCCGTCCGTGGCCAGTGAATCTTCCTCAGCGAAGCTCAAAGCGATATTTAACTGCTCCAGGGCCGCCTCATATTGTCCCTGGCGATAGAGCGAATTGGCCGCATTATAATAAGGTTCAGCCAGTTCCGGCTCCTCAATCTGCGCTGTTTGATAATCAACCAAGGCCTCCTGGAATGCCTCTTGGGCGAAGGCTTCATTGCCTTCCTTGTTCAACTGCTCCGCCTTGTTGGGGCTGCACGCCGTAGCCAATAAAGCCAGGAACACAAGGAGAATGATGGGTGTTGTTTTCTTCATTTTACTCATTGATAATCTCGTCTCTGCAAACCAATTTTACTGAATACTGATTACTTGATGGACTAATCTAAAAATCGGCAACCCTTCTCTCTAACTTTCCACCACCCGAACAGTGCCGGCCACCGTCCGGCGCCGTTCCCGGATACGTTCCGGAATCAACTCGGAGATAATCAGTGCGGCCAGGGCCAGGGCCAGGAAAATCTGGTAGCGTTCGATATAAGTGGTCTCAAAGCGGCTGGAAAGCTGCGCCTGCTGCAAGGTGTCAATTTCGCCTAGTAACGCGTCCAGCTCACGGCCGTCCGGGGTAGCCCGATAATATTTACCCCCCGCCGTCTGCGCGATCCCTTGCAGCGTGCCCTCATCCAGGCGGGAGAGCACCACTTCGCCATTTTGGTCCTGTTTATAGCCGACGACCTCACCAAACTGGTTCGTCTCCGGCACGGGTTCCCCTTCAGGTGTGCCGAAACCAATCGTGTAGATAAGCACACCGGCATCGGCCGCCTCCTGGGCCACCGCCAGCGGGTCCGTTTCATGGTCCTCGCCGTCGGTCATGATGACCAGCACCTTCTGGTTGTTAAGTTCCTCATCAAAACCGGCCATCGCCGTGCGAATCGCGTCGCCGATGACCGTACCCGGCCGGCTGATCACGCCCGGTTGGGCGCTGTCCAGATAGTTAAGCGCCGTCAAATAATCCGTTGTCAGTGGAACCTGGATGAAGCTGGCCCCGGAAAAGAGCACCAGCCCAATTTCGTCACCGTCCAGCCGTTCGGTCAGGTCGGCGATCTCCAGCTTGGCCCGATCCAGGCGCGTTGGCGCAATATCTTCGGCCAGCATGCTCTGCGAGACATCCAGCGCGACCATGACCTGCAATCCTTCTTGCTCAATCTCGCGCACTTCGCTACCCCATTGCGGCCGAGACAGGGCGACCATGACCAACGTCAGGGCCAGGAGCCACAGGCCAACCCGCCAGCGACGTCCCGTCCAGTTGATGTTGGCGCTCAGGCGGTCGATCAGCGATTTATTGCCCAGGCGATCCAGGGCGATCCTTTGCCGTCGCTTGGCCCACCATAAGAAAAGGCCAACGGCCGGTATCAGTATTAATCCAATCAATAAGAATTGTGGTTGTGTGAATTGCATTTCTTCCTCGATGCGAAATTTGACAACTTTTTAGACATCATCTTTCCCAATTTGCAGTCGAGAAAAGTTGTCAAATTTGTTATTTACGGTACCTTCCTAAACAGCGTATTCCGTAAAACAATTTCCACCAGCAGTAACAGCAAGGCCGGAATCAGCAGCCAGGCCATCAGTTCACGATACTGGTTAAACACCTGGACCTCGACCTGAGATTTCTCCAGGCGGTTGATCTCGTCGTAAATGGCGCGCAAACCGGCCGTGTCTTCCGCGCGGAAATATTGTCCGCCCGTGACTTCGGCCACCTGCTGCAAGGTTTGCTCGTCCAGTACGCTTTCCATATAAGAAATCGTCGTGCCGCCGAGCATCGACGGCACAGGTACGGGAACCTCGCCCGGTCGCCCGGCGCCGATGGTATAAATCTTAATATCCAGCGCCTTGGCCGCTTCGGCCGCCGTCAGCGGGTCGATCTGTCCGGAATTATTGACGCCATCCGTGAGCAAGATCACGACCTTGCTCTCGGCGTCGCTGTTGGTCAACATATTGGCCGCGTTAGCAATGCCCAGGCCGATGGCCGTGCCATCTTCAATGCCCAGGTCGGACGCCAGTTCCACCTGCTCCAGCGACCGGGTGACCATATTGTGGTCCAGGGTCAGCGGGCTTTGGCTGAACGCCTCGCTGGCGAAGATGACCATGCCGATCTTGTCATACGGCCGTTCCATCACGAAATCATTGATTACAGCTTTAGCCGCTTCCAAGCGGTTGCGCGGTTCAAAATCTAAAGAAGCCATGCTGCCTGAAATATCCAGGGCCAGAGCAATGTCCACCCCTTCGCCGGTGATCGTTTCCCGCCCCTGCACAAATTGTGGCCGGGCCAGGGCAACGATTATCAAGGTGATGGCGGTCAGGCGCAGGACGGCCGTCAGCGGTCGCCAGGTGATGCGCCAGGAGCGCGGAATATCGCGTACCAATCCTGCGGCGGCATGGTGCATCGTCGCCGGCCGGTTGCGTCGCTTATTTAACAGATGATAAGCGGCCAACCCGGCGGGTACGAGCAGCGCCAGGACCAGCATCCAGGGTGCGGCAAATTGAAAACTTGTCATGCTCTCACCTCAATCGGTTCCTTGTGGCCATTCGCCGAAAACTGATGGATGTCCGGCTCCGGCTTGTCGGGGTTGTTTATATCCTCTTCCGTAATCACCAGCGGTTTATTGTTCTCCACAATGCTGCGTCCTTTGCTGATCAATTCATATGCTTCACTTTCCAACGGCGTATGCTCGGAAAACTTGACCAGGTCACTTTCATCCAAAAAGGTCAACAATTGCGCCTTATTGGCTCGCGACATCGTTGTCTGTCCTAAGGCCAGGCGGATCTCGCCCGTCGTCCGCTCCAACATGGGCACATGATAGACGCGCTCAATATAGATGCGTACCGTGTCCGAAACCAGCGTGTAATGTTCCTTGAAGCGCTGTTCTTCCGGTAGCCCAAGCTGCCCGATGCGGTTCAGATCATCCAGGGCAATCTCATGCGGTAGCCGGTTATCCACCGCGGCCAGGGCCAGTTGGGCCTGACGACGTCGATAGAACAGGTAGCCACCCCCGGCAGCAACGGCCAGGAGCAGCCCGCCAACGGCCCAGGGCAGCAGGTTTAAGAAGGGCAGTTCCGCCTGCGGCTTGATATCGCGCAGGTCCGTGTCCCCTTCAACCAGCACAGATGCGATGTTGATCGTTGCCGGTGCAACCGGCAGTTCGCGCAACTGCCCCGCCCCATCGGTGATGTTCACCGTCAACGGTGGCGTGCTGTATTCACCGGGCGCAAACAAACGGGCGTCAATCGTAATCGCTGTCGTCTCGCTACCGTCCTCGTTTTCAATGGTCAGCGGCGGCGACTGCTCAACGATAATAAAATTGCCCCATGTCTCTGGCAGTTCCGGGCTGATCACGATGTAGCCCGGCGGATGAGTCACCGTAAGCGCCAGTTCCAATGGATCGCCCACAGTAAAAGGCCCTTCAGGAACGACCATTGTTGCTGAGACTTCACCCTGCGCCGCGGCCGAACCGGCAATTAAAAGGACCACGATGAGGATGAACGGTATTGATAGTTTTTTAGTCATATTAAGACCTATAGACCTTAAGAAAATTGTGAATTGTTGAACTGTGAATTGTTAATGGGCTGTTCTCCTCAATTAACAAATAATTATTCATCAATTAATTATTTTCTTCCTTCCTTGAACCCGGCTATATAACCAGGTCTCCATTTTTAGGATCTGATTCTTTTCGCCCTTTCTTTAAAAAATCGTGTCAACGGCGTGGTGTATTCCTCATCCGTGTGGATATCAATACGATCCACGCTAGCCTGGCGAAAGACGCGAGTTTTGTCTGTTTCCAAAGTGTCCATCTGCCGGCGATAGGCGTTTTGCCAGCGCCGGCTGCTGGTGTCTGCCCAAACAATGGCTCCCGTTTCCGGATCTTCCAAGGCGATCAAGCCCACATCTCCAATTTCCGTGTCCAGGGGATCATTTAAGTCCACGGCGATCACATCATGGCGGCGGTTGGTCACCGAAAGCGCCCGGCGATACTGCTCCGGGTCGGCCATGAAGTCCGACACCAGGAAGATGATGCTGCGCCGCTTCAAGATCTGGTTCACTTTATCCAGGGCCATTTTGATATTGGTGCCCGTGCTCTGCGGCTCAAAGGCCAGCAGCTCACGAATCAGGCGCAGGACATGTTTGCGCCCTTTACGTGGCGGGATGAACAGCTCGATCTGGTCGGTGAAGATCAACAGCCCGACCTTGTCGTTGTTGGTCGTGGCTGCGAAGGAGAGCACGGCCGTTAATTCGGCCGCCAGCTCGCGCTTAAAGCGGTCCACTGAACCAAAATTCTCCGAGGCGGAAGCATCAACGACCAGCATGACCGTCAATTCCCGCTCTTCCACATACCGTTTCACATAAGGCTCACCCGTGCGCGCCGTCACATTCCAATCAATCGTGCGAATCTCATCGCCGATCTGGTACGGCCGCACCTCATCAAACTCCATGCCCCGGCCCTTGAAGATGGAATGGTACTCGCCGGCGAAACTGTCATTGACCAAACGCCGCGTGTGAATCTCAATCCGCCGGATTTTTTTCATTAAGTCAGAAGTAAGCATAATTTTTCTCTTCGTAACCGAAAATTCCAATTTTTGCCTCACGGCGCGAAAAGGATTTCGCGGTTAGAGTTTTATGGGACCTGCGTATGATTCAAAATCCGCTGTACAATATGGTCGCTGGTGATATTTTCCGCTTCCGCTTCATAGCTGGTGATAATACGGTGGCGTAAAACATCAGGCGCGATCTGCTTAATATCTTCCGGTGTAACAAAGCCGCGCCCTTTCAAGAAGGCATGGGCGCGGGCGGAGGCGATCAAGTTGATGCTAGCCCGCGGCGAAGCGCCAAAGTCAATCAGATTACTCAAGTCACTCAAGCCGTTCGTTCCCGGGTTACGGGTGGTCAGGACCAGGTCCAATACGTACTCCTTTATCTTGTCGTCCACATAAATCTGACGCACCATCTGCCGCGCGCGCAAAATATCTTCGGGCGCGATCACCGCGTTGACCGTGGGTAGCGTGGCGCCGGTCATACGGTCGATGATCAGCCGCTCTTCGGCGCGTGAGGGATAATCCACCTTCACCTTGAGCATGAAACGGTCGACCTGCGCCTCGGGCAGCGGGTAAGTCCCTTCCTGCTCGATTGGGTTCTGGGTGGCCATAACCAGGAACAAATCTTCCATGGGGAACGTATCCTCACCGATAGTCACCTGCCGTTCCTGCATCGCTTCCAGCAAGGCGCTCTGCACCTTGGCCGGGGCGCGGTTAATCTCGTCGGCCAAAATTAAATTGGCGAAAAGTGGACCTTTATGCACCGTAAATTCTCCGGTACGTGGGTTGTAAATCTGCGTACCAATCAGGTCGGCCGGCAGCAGATCGGGCGTGAACTGAATACGTGAAAATTCAGCCTGGATCGCTTCTGATACGGTTTTGATCAACAATGTTTTGGCCAGGCCGGGTACACCTTCCAATAAAATATGGCCGTCGGCCAGCAAACCGATCAGCACGCGCTCCACCAGCGCTTCTTGCCCGACCATCACTTTATTGATTTCGGACAATAAATCTTGCAGGAAGACCGCTTCCTGCCTTACCTGCATATTCAGTTCGCGTACACTAAAATTGCTTGAATCCATCATGATTTCCTTTTGGTTGCCAGACACTTTTGGATGAAAGTAACCGAGGATTCATATCCTCGCCGGGGGCGCGCGAAATCCATTTCGCGGTTACAAGATTCATTAAGTGTCTGGCATATCTCACTAAATCTCTCTTTTCTTTGATAATTTATGCTCTGTGTAATTGGCCGGTCAACACCGGGTCGCCGCCACAAATCCAGGGCAGGTCGATTTTTACCTCGGCGTCCAAATTGTCGCCGGACACGTAACTTTCCAGGTCAACGGTGACAGCAATACCACTCACGTCAAACGAAGAAGTGGCCGTCAGCGCCCGGGGATTGGTTGCCGATGAACGGCCGTTGGCATAAACCGTGCTGGCCGGGACATCAACCGATCCACATACACCGGCATCAATGTGCAAACCATCTCCTAAAAATACGGTACCTTCTACATCTCTGCCCTCATGTGTCAAATTCAAGGACATCGCCGCTTTGCTACCGTCCGGGGCATAGACGGTTCCGTTAAAAGTACCGTCATATGGACCGCTTGCAGCGGCTGCTTCCGGAGCAGCCTGTGCTTCAGGCACGGCCATCACGGCAAAAGCGCCAATAAATGCAATAACAACGAGTATAAAAACTTTTTTCATTATAAGACCATCTCCATTAATAATTGCCGTCCATGCACGGCGAAATAAGATGCTCTTATCATAGAGGATTAGCGGGGAGTTATCTTTAATGATGACTTGTCTTTACCTTATGCGAACCTTAAGAATGCCGGCCGATTTAACAAATCGGCCTACTTGTCTATTACGAGTTATGTGGCGATCCGTTTCAATGCAGTTGCCATTCCAATATGATCGCTCGATTTCACCTAAGATTCACAACACCCACCTTCAATTTTTAGGGGTGTCATTTCCCACAAAAGAAGTGATATTTAGTCGTTTTTACCTCACAAACGGCCGAATCACCCCGGATTTCTCGCTCTTTTTAACATTTTCTGAACATTTTTCGCTTATAATGGAGCAAACAGGATGGTCCAATCTGTCAGATTGGACCATTCTAAAGAGTAGAAACACTTGACAATTAGATTTACAATTGAAACCGTAGCGTGAGCTTTCCAGCTTGCGGCTCAACAACCTGGAAAGGTTGTTCTACAAGTGCGTAAACATCCCTGTTTGCAATGGTGTGCGAAGATGGAGGAAAAATCATGAAAAACAATAAAACATTATGGATCAGCATTGTCGCTTTACTCATCATCGCTTTTGGCGCAGGCGCTGTCCTGGCCCAGGATGATGAAGCGGCCGATCCCTTGACCCCACGTGAAGCGCAAAAAGAGCGCCTGGCCGATGCGCTGGGCATCACCGTCGAAGAACTGGAAGATGCGCAGCAGGCGGCCGAAATCGCGCGCATCACCGAAGCTGTGGAGGATGGCGCCATTAGCACCGACCGGGGTAACCTGATGCTGGCCATGATTTATCTTAAGGATGCGCTCGACCGCCAGGAGATGCTGGCCTCGGCCCTGGGTGTCAGCGTTGAAGAACTTGAAGATGCTATTGATGAAGGTACATTGCGCGATCTGAAAGGTGAGATCACCCCCGCCGAACTGCGTGAAGGCTTGCAGGATGCTTTTGATGAAGCTATACAAGAGGCGGTTGATGAAATGCTGATCACGGAGGAGCAGGCCGAAATGGTGCGCGAACATCTGGGCGATGGCTTTCGTTTCTTCCACCGTGATGGCCATCGTCGTGGCCCACACGGCCGTTTTCATCATTAGCACCATCCCTCAGAGGGCTTCATAAATTTTGTAACCGTGAAATCCAATTTCGCGCCCCTGGCGAGGATATGAATCCTCGGTTACGTTTACCCATTTATTTTTAAGTTCACTCAAGACCTCTGAGGTGATATTTCCCCCTCTTAACATTTTCTAAACAATTCCTACCTATTCTCTTCATATACATGCGTTACAATTAGATTGGACCAATCTGCAAGATTGGTCCAATTTAGGAGAACTTATGGCCAAAACAATTCTCGTTGTTGATGATACTGAAAGTTTACGCACCCTCGTCAAAAGCTACCTGTCCCAGGAAGGATTCCGCGTGATTACGGCCGCCGACGGCCGCCAGGCGCTCTTCCTGGCCCGTGATGAAAAACCGGATCTGATTTTGCTTGACCTGATGATGCCCGAAATGGGCGGTTATGAATTCATGCGCGTCTATGGCCGGGAAGCGGACACCCCGATCATCATCCTCACTGCCAAAGTAGAAGAAAGCGACAAAGTTCTGGGTTTGGAACTGGGCGCCGACGATTACGTCACCAAACCCTTCGGCATGCGCGAGCTGACCGCGCGCGTTCGCGCCGTCCTGCGCCGCGCCGGTAAGACGCCGCCGCAGGCCGAGCTGCTGCGCGCCGGCGACATCACCCTGGACCGCAACGGCCGCCTGGTGAAGGTAAATGGAGAATACATCGATCTGACCCCCTCTGAATTTGACCTGTTGGCCGCGCTCATGGCCGCACCCGGCCGCGCCTTCAGCCGTCTGGATTTGCTCGATCTCTTGCAGGGTAACGCCTACGAAGGCTATGAGCGCACCATCGACGTACATATCCGCAATTTGCGTTCCAAGATCGAACCCAACACGCGCAACCCCCACTATGTGGAAACCGTTTACGGCGTCGGCTATCGTTTCAACATCGATCTCTAAACTCATGCGCCTGACCCTTAAACTTACCCTGGCCTTTCTCATCGTCGCTCTGATCGGCGCCGGCCTGGTCACCGTTTTCCTGGCCCGCCAGACGGAGCGTGAATTCGACCGCTTTGTCCTGCGCAGCTACCAGCAGGACATCGTCGATCGCCTGCTCGACTATTATGAACTGGAAGGCAGTTTTCAAAGTCTGACCGGGGTATGGCCGCCCCCAGGAACCTTCATCCGCCGCCGGGGCGGCGGCCGTCAAGGGGGACCCCCCCAGCCGGCCTTGTTCGCCCTGATCGATAAGGACAGAAACCTGGTCATTGCCCCCAGCGAAGAATTACTTGGTGTTGAACTGTCCGATGCCGATATGGAAAAGGCCGTCCCCCTGACGGTTGAAAATCAAACGGTGGGCTATGTGCTCTTCGAGGAGGCGCCTATCCAGGCCGGCAGCCTGCCCGGTCCGGAACTGGACTTTTTGGAGCGCATGCGCCGCGCCCTGCTCTTGGGTGGATTAGGAGCGATAGTCATCGCCGTGATCGTGGGTGTTTTCCTGGCCCGCACCATTTCCCGCCCCGTGCGTGAGCTGACCGGGGCCACCAAACGGCTGGCTGGCGGCGAACTGGGCACCCAGGTCGAAGTGCATACCAATGACGAGTTGGGTGAACTGGCCCAATCCTTCAATACCATGAGCAGCGATCTGGCCCGCGCCAACCAGGCTCGCCGCCAGATGACGGCCGATGTGGCTCACGATCTGCGCACCCCCTTAAGCGTCATCCTCGGCTACACGGAGGCGCTCAGCGAAGGCAAGCTGCAAGGCTCACCGGAAATGTACGGTGTGATGTACAACGAAGCGCAGCATCTCAACCGGCTGATCGAGGATCTGCGCCTGCTTTCCCTGGCCGATGCCGGCGAACTACACCTGACCTTGCAGGAAGTCGATCCGGAGGAACTGCTCAACAAGATGGCCGCTGCGCACCGTGTCGCAGCGCAGAAAAAAGAGATCCAAATCGGGGTGCAAGCCGCTTCTGATTTAGCGAACATTGCAATCGACCCGGACCGCATGGCTCAAGTGTTGGGCAACCTGGTCGCCAACGCCATTCGTCACACGCCGGAGGGGGGAGACGTTCAATTAATAGCCAAATTTCAGGATGGCTACACCTTCCTCAGCGTGCAGGATAGTGGACAGGGCATCGCCTCGGAGGATCTGCCGCACATCTTCAACCGCTTCTACCGCAGTGACCGCTCCCGCCAGCAAAACGGCGCTTCCGGCCTGGGCCTGGCCATCGCCAAATCCATCGTTGAAGCCCACGGCGGCACCCTCAGCGCCGCCTCCACCACTGGCCAGGGCAGCACCTTCACCATTGCCTTATCTCAGGTTAACCATTCAACAAACTTGTACTGACCTTGCCGAAGTATTCAACAATTAATTATTATTACATATTATCGTAACCGAAAATTCCAATTTTCGCCCTCTATGCGCGAAATGGATTTCGCGGTTACGGTTAGAGCCTACGGCCGGTAACTGGCATACACTTCCGTGTTTCCTTCACGGTCAAATGCCAGCACATCATACGGCTGGTCGGCCGCGCCATCAACCTCCATCCCCGGCGAACCGAGGGGCATGCCCGGCACACCTAAGCCGGCGATATCCGGCCGTTCTTCCAATAACCGTTCCACATCTTCTACAGGAACGTGTCCTTCAATAATATAGCCATCCACGATGGCTGTATGGCAGGATTGAAGCTGTGCGGGAACGTTGAAGTCTTCTTTGATCTTGGCCAGGTTGTTCGTGTCTTGCACATCAACGCTGTAGCCGTGCCCACGCATATATTCAATCCAATCGCCGCAGCAGCCTCAAGTGGGCGTCTGGTATACGACGATTTCAGGTCCATCACTTTCTGTCGCCGCCGGTTGCTGCCCTGTTTCGGCCGTACAGGCCGCCAGCAGCAGTAATAAGGCAGGCAATAAAAGAATCAAACGTTTCATAGACTTTTTCCTTTTCATAGGGTAACAGTCACTTATCAAGTGACTGTCACCTGTTTCACTGGCCACACAGTAACAAATTCCCTGAGCCGGCGCATGCGCCAAATGGCCTATACGATTCAAGACATGACATTCATCACATCCGACCCATGACGGCCGTCTCATTAAAAGGTGCGCAGCATCGAAGCGGAGAAAGAGTTAGTCTACATAATCCCAACCAAAATCCAGATCCAACGCCTGTTCGCCCGGGTCCAGGACGAAGCTGTACCGTCCGACCCCTTGCGCCGGCCAGGTCCAGTTGCCGGGAATGAGCAAATCTACATTTTCCTCACTCAAGGCATCCATATAGATACAGTACGTTCCTTCAGACAGGTTTTCAAAGAGATAAGTGCCATCCTCATCCGTCACAGCCGTCGCCAGCACATCATCCGGCAAACTACCGTCCCCCGGACAGGCATCCTCGGCCAGGCCGATCGTAATCTCCGGCAACGCTACCTCCAGCCCGTCAAATGCGCCATCGGCCACGAAGACCCCGGCCGTCACCGACTCCACACAGCCGCGGCCGGGATTGCTGTTGATGCAGAAATCATCCCAGACCACGCCGCCGATCGCCCCCGAATTAGGCTCCGGTGTCGATGGCGGCTCTGCCCCTTCCTCGACCACAATCTGCAGCCAGAATGCATCATCAATATTGCCGTCGATGCCGAACAGTTCCCCTTGATCATCGGCCAATTGCCAGTTGCCACGATACGTGCCCGGCTCCTCCGGGGCCACCATATCCACGGCGATATCCAGGGTTTGGGCCACGGCTACGGACTGCGTCAGAGAAATCGCTTCCTGTGCTTCCATCTGATCGCCGCCGATAAAGACGACCGCATATTCCTCCGTCCAGGGACAGGTGCCGTTGTTGCGCACCTGCCATTCTTTCGTGAATGATTCTCCTGGCGGAAGAACGGTATCATCAGGAATGGTGAGATCATCAACGAACTCAAAACTGTTTTCACAGTCGGCCAGGTTGATCGGCAGCAGCTCAAAGTCCCAGCCAAATAAAACCTCATCAGCCAGGGCGTCATCACCGACCTGGACGGATACTTGGCCGTCGCTGCCCGCCGGCGCGCTCCACCGGCCAGGCGCGAGAATCGCCTCATTTTGCAGCCCCGTCGTATCAATCGAGAGGCAATATTCGGCCGCTTCCAGGTTGCCAAAACTAAAAACGCCATCGACGTCCGTAGCCGAGGTGATGATCACTTCCGTCACCGGACAGGCCCCGGCGCCTAAATCTACCAGGACGCCCTCGATGCCCAGTTCGCCTTGCAGCAGGCCGTCGGCCACCAGGCTGCCGTCATCCGCCGCTGCACAGCCTTCGGGCACATTGTCCGTGCCGTCCCCGGCGTTAACGCACTCATCATGCCACACCCGGCCGGTCAGCGAAAAAGACCCCCCCGCTTCCGGCTCAGTCGACGGCTCTTCCGTCATTTCGGCCGTTGGTTCTTCGGCCATCGGTTCTTCCTGGAGCACATTATCAATATCAAGCGTGAAAGCGCCGCGCACGCCGTTAACATCTACCGTGTAGGTCCCGGCCGCAAGACCGGCCACATCCAGAGGATGAACTGTGTCAAAAGGCACCTCACCGCTTTGACAGTCGGGTCCAGGCTCTTGCAGCGTGGTCACTGCAACGTTGAAATTCTGCCCCTCATGCTGGCTGACTATATCATTGATCGTCGTGCAGTCATCGGGAAAGACGCCGTTAATTTGCACATTAACCTGCACCGGGAAACTTTCCAGGATCAGGATCTCAATATCCTGCACGGTGGCTGCCCCCAAAACAGGTTCACCCCCTGCGTTTGTCGCTCCGTTACCATTCGTCGCCGTGGGGACCACTGCCCCGCTGTCGTCGGCCGCCGGTTCAGCGTCACCCCCCGGCAAAATACCTTCCAGGGTCGAACAGGCGCTCAATGACAAACCGAGTAAAATGGTGGCTAATATATAAACAAACCACTTCTTCTTCATGGTTTCCTCTCCTTTAATTCTGCCGGCTATTTTGCTCTATTTTACCTCTATCGCTCCCGTAAGAGTGGCCTTCTCATGATTTATTGCTGCCGCTTTGCAGTACTGTAGAACAATCAACGTAGAACAAATTGCCTAATTTGTTCAGCCGCAAAAAAGGCTTTTTGCGTTACGGCCGCAAGCTCTTCTTCAACGCCGGTTACCGGAACGGCCGTTAGCTCAGGTGGCTCAGACGTTTCTACGACCGGCGTATCCGTCTGCCTGGCCGCCGGCGTCACCGCTTCCAGGGCGTTTTCCTCAGGCGGGCTGGTGGCCGCAACCGCGGGGACCTCCTCCGTCGGCGCGCTGCAACCGGTGATTAGCCCTACCATGAGCGGCAGCAGCAGCATTCCCAAGTCCTTCAATAGCGTCGAAACCAGGGATCGACCTGTCCATACGTCTGCTTTTTTCAAGAAAGCTTCTCCTTCCAAATTACATCAATATGATGAATGTCGCCCGATCCTATAAAAAGGTGGCCGAAAAAGCATTATTTCTAAGCCTTTCATAGGGGAATGATATTTGACCAACCATGTTTTTCCGGCTAACTTTTATAAAGGAGATGGGCTGGGATCGTTTAACTCCTGGATGCGCCTCATAAGCGGGATTATCTTTTCGCTGGGCATTGTATGGTTTATCTTTCCCAACCTCCAGCGCAGTTTTACTTATGAGTGAACCCATTCACACTATTTTGGCCGATGATCATGCCGTCGTTCGCGCCGGAATCCGCCTATTTCTCGATCATGCTCCCGACATCACCGTCGTCGCCGAAGCGGATGATGGCCAGGTAGCACAATCCCTGATCGCACAGCACAAGCCGGATGTCGCCGTGCTCGACATCCAGATGCCGGAGGCCAGCGGAATTGAGGTCACGCGCTGGATTCGCGCCAATTACCCGGAGATTGGGGTCCTGGTCTTAACCGCTTATGACTACGATCCCTATGTATTGGCTGTTTTGCAGGCCGGGGCTAATGGTTACGTGCTAAAAACAGCCTCGCCTGTAGAGATTGTGCAGGCTGTGCGTGATGTATACGAAGGCAAATCCGCCCTTGATCCGGCCATTGCCCAGAAGTTAATGGTCCATATCTCCGGGCAGCGGCCGTCAAACAGGACCACGATGGCCTATGAATCGCTCACCGGCCGCGAATTAGAAGTGCTGACCCTGGCCGGCAAAGGATTCACCAACAAAGCCATCGGTATGCAGTTGGGCATCAGCGACCGAACCGTGCAAGGTCACCTGGCCAAGACTTACAGCAAGCTGCAGGCCGGCAGCCGCACGGAAGCCGTGATGCGCGCCGTCTCCCTGGGATTGATCGAAGCCGAATTGGAGTAGCTGTGCTGCGCCCTATTTATTTGGAAGATTTGGGTCTGGTTACTGCTTTGAATATGCTCACCCGCGACATGGCACAGGCGCTACAAATCCCCATTGACTTTCACGTTTCCGGCAGGGAAAGACGCTTGCCGCAGGAGATCGAACTCGCCTTTTATCGCATCGGGCAGGAAGGTTTGAGCAACGTCATGCGCCACGCCCAGGCCACCTGCGCCGCCGTGCACCTGGCCTTTGAGAATGGCCGGATCACGCTTTCTATCCGTGATGACGGCCGTGGCTTTACCGTACCCGGAAGCCCGGCGGAGATGGCCGGCAATGGACATTTTGGCTTGCTAGGCATACAAGAAAGAGCGGAGTTAATAGGAGGGCAGTTAACAATTGAATCCCGGCCGGGTGCAGGAACCCTGCTTACCATATCCCTGGCCCATCCGTAACGTAAACATTCCTGTTTGCGCCTGTAACGCAAAAAGCCTTTTTTGCGCAAAGAAAAAATTAGGCAGTTTGTTCTACAATGTAGCGCATGCTTTCTAGCTTGCGGCTGCTGAACAACCTGGAAAGGTTGCTCTACAGAACCCGCCAAACGACCATGCTTCACCCGCCAAATGGCACTTTTTCCACTTTCACCAATCGAGTACACTATCTTTTCGCAGTGGCAAATCACATGACAGGGCGACGTACAATAACTATCCATAAAATGGAGAAACCAATGACAACTCACAATGACCATCATGGACATGATCTGGACCATGAAGATCATGACCGGCAAGAACATCAGGATCATCAAAGCGGCCAAGACCACAGCGACCATCAGGGCGGCCATCAAGACCACACCGGCCATGAAATCATGTTCCGGGACCGCTTTTGGATCTGCCTTATTCTCAGCCTGCCCGTCCTCATATACAGCCCGGCTATCCAGGGCTGGTTCAACTTCAGCGCGCCCGCATTTCCCGGCAGCCGGTGGGTGCTGCCCATTTTGGCCTCCGTTATTTTTATCATTGGTGGCCTGCCCTTTCTCAGTATGGCCCGCTGGGAGCTACGCGGCCGCAGCCCCGGCATGATGACCCTCATCTCTCTGGCGATTAGCGTTGCCTATATATACAGCATGGCCACCCTGGTCTGGGAAATCGGCGACGACTTCTTCTGGGAGTTGGTCACCCTGATTGACATCATGCTCCTCGGCCATTGGATGGAGATGCGCAGCGTGCGCCAGGCTTCAGGGGCGCTGGATGCACTGGCCCGGCTCATGCCCGACACGGCCGAAGTCATCCTATCCGACGGCAGCACGGCCGAAAAACCCCTCGACGAATTACAAACCGGCGACAAGGTGCTCATTCGCCCCGGCGCCAACGCCCCTGCTGACGGCCGTGTGCTTGAAGGGCAGACCGACATGGATGAATCGCTGCTCACCGGCGAATCACGCCCGGTCAAGAAACAAGTCGATGATCCGGTCATCGGCGGCTCGATCAACGCCGGAGCCGGCAGCCTGCGCGTCGAACTGACCGCTGTGGGGGAAGAGACCGCTCTCTCCGGCATCATGCGCCTGGTCGAAGAAGCGCAGAAAAGCAAGTCGCAAACCCAGCTTCTGGCCGACCGTGCCGCATCCTGGCTCTTTTACGCTGCCCTGCTGGCCGCAACCGTGGCCGGTCTCATCTGGTCATTCTATTATGGCGGCGTGACCGCGCAGGTCATCTCCATCGTGGTCACCGTACTGGTCATTGCTTGCCCCCACGCCCTCGGCCTGGCCGTGCCCCTGGTCGTGGCCAATACCACTTCATTGGGCGCTAACAACGGCATCCTCATCCGCGACAGGCAGGCCATGGAAACGGCCAAGGACCTCAACATCATCACTTTCGACAAGACCGGCACGTTGACTAAGGCTGAAATCGGCGTCGTCGATTCGGCCGTGGCCGGCGACATTGATCCCGAACAGGCCCTGGCCTTGACCGCGGCTATCGAAGGGGATTCCGAACATCCCATCGGCCGTGCGCTTCGCCAGGCGGCCGAGGAGCAAAGCCTGGATCGGCCGCCGATCAGCGATTTTGAAATTCTCAAAGGGCGTGGCGTGCAGGCCCGATACGACAGTCAAGCCGTGTATGTCGGTGGCCCGCAGCTCTTAGAGTACCTGGAAATAGAAAGGGAACCTTCCCTGGCCCAATTCGCCCATGAAGCGGGCGAGAAAGGGCAGAGCGTCACCTATCTTGTACGTAGCGATCGTGTGATTGCCGCTTTTGCCCTGGCTGATGTCATTCGGCCGGAGAGCCAAACGGCCGTGCGTGCGCTGCATGAGATGAACGTGGAAGTGGCGATGCTCACCGGCGACAGCCGCCAGGTGGCCCAGGCCGTGGCCGAGAAATTAGACATTGACCAGTTCTTCGCCGAAGTGCTGCCTGAAGATAAAGATCAAAAAGTGCAAGAGCTGCAGAAACAGGGCAAGCGCGTGGCTATGGTCGGTGACGGCGTCAATGATGCCCCTGCCCTGACCCGCGCCGACATCGGCATCGCCATCGGCAGCGGAACCGACGTCGCCGTCCAGTCGGCCGGATTGATCCTGGTCAAGAGCAACCCGCTCGATGTGGTCAAGATCCTGAAATTGAGCCAGGCCAGCTATCGCAAACAGAAGCAGAATATCTGGTGGGGCGCCGGCTATAACATTGTCATGATCCCCCTCGCCGCGGGCATCCTGGCTCCCATTGGATTCATCATGCCCCCCGCCGTGGGCGCATTTCTCATGTCTCTGAGTACGATCATTGTGGCCATCAACGCTATGACTCTCAAGGGAACGGATCTCTCAGCAAGGTGACAGTCACTTTAGAAGTGACTGTCACCTGGTAAAGTCAACTGGTAAGGACAATGCCAATGAAACTGAAATATATCATCATCTTTCTCTTGTTTATTCCGTTGTTTTTCGCCGCCTGTGCCCCATCCGCCGACAATGCATACTACAGCCTACAAGGCCCGGCGCTGGTCATGTTCACCACGGACAACTGACCGCCCTGACAGGAAATGATGCCCATCGTGGATGGGTTGGAACAGGAATTTAGCGGGCAGGCCAGGGTCTATAGGTTGGATGCCGGGGAAGCAGAAAATGCGCAATTGATGCAGCAATTTGGTTTGCGTGGGCATCCAACCTTTGCTGTCCTGGATGAAAACGGCCGTGTCCAACAAACCTTTAGCGGACCGCAAACAGCAGACACATTACGCACAGCCTTGCAATCGGCTTGACTCCACCACAGAAAGTAATTACAATGTATCTACAGTTCTCGAACAAGGAAATGATGATAAACCATGGCTACAACAATAAAAACGCGAATCATCAAGATCGGCAATTCTAAAGGGGTGCGCATTCCTAAACCCCTTTTGGAGCAAGCGCAACTGGGCGAAGAGATTGAACTGCGCCTGGAGGATAAGCAGATTATCATTCAGCCGGCGCGGAGTATACGGAAAGATTGGGCTGCGCAGTTCCAGGTGATGGCCGAAGCCGGGGATGACCGGCTCCTGGACGGTGATGAACTGCTCAGCCATGAGTGGGA
>JANQGC010000047.1 GCA_028277515.1 Anaerolineae bacterium | reverse complement strand
AACACCAGCACCACCAAAGCCCCCCACAACGGCAACCCCGACTATCCCCACCCCATTCTGGGCGATGTGAGGGTTCGTCATGCCATTCAGTTTGCGATCGACAAAAAGGTGATTACTGACAAACTGCTGTTTGGTAAAGCCCCGGTGGGCACCAGCGAAATTCCTGCGGGCTGGGCCAGCAATCCGAGCATTAAACCCAGCGCTTATGATCCTGAAAAGGCCAAGCAGCTATTGGATGAAGCGGGCTGGAAACCGGGCGCAGATGGCATTCGTGAAAAGGCCGGGGTGCGCATGCGTCTAAAATTCACCACCACCACCGGCAACAAACTGCGTGAGATGACCCAACAGATCATGGCGGTCATGTTAAAGAAAGTGGGTATCGAATTATATATTGAAAACGTGCCCTCTTCGGTTCTGTTCAGTTCCTGGGCTAAGGATTCCGACCGCAAGAAAGGACGCTTTGACATCATAATGCAGACCACCGGCCCGGGAATCGATCCACATCATCAGATGGAACGCTACTTCCATTCTAGAAGGATTCCCACCGAGGAAAATGGGGGCAAGGGTGCCAATTATACCCGCCACCGCGATGCCGAATTGGACAAATGGATCGATATCGCGGGCAAAACAGCCAATCTGGAGGAACGCGCCGAAGCGTATCGCAAAGCGCAGCAGCGGGTGGCCGAGGTTCTGCCCCACTTATACCTCTACCGGCGGCTCAACGTGGGGGCCTTCCGCAAGCATGTTAAAGGCTGGGTGCCAATCGGATACGGTATCCATAATGCAGCCGGAACCTGGAACATAGCTGATTGGTATATAGAAAAATAGACTCAAACAATTTCAAACGCCCTTCCGGTGGCTTTATTTAGGCACTGGAAGGGCCGTCAACCGGTGATATATGCGCTATACGTTTTTCGTTCGCAGGATAATTTCGGTTATCCCGGTGGTGTTTCTTATCACCTTCGCCACCTTCGCACTAATGCAGATGCTACCCGGCGGTCCTTTGGCGGCTTACGAGGAAAATCCCGAAATCACGCCGGAGGACATCGAACGCCTGCGGCAGGAGATGGGGTTGGATCAACCGATCCATGTCCAATATTTCTCCTGGTTAAAAAATTTCATTCGCGGAGATTGGGGATACTCCTTTACGACCAAACGTCCGGTGATTCTCGAAATCTGGGAGCGGCTGCCCAACACCCTTTATCTTACCGGGTTGTCGCTGCTGGTATCGCTGCTGATTGCGATTCCGGTTGGTATCATCTCCGCCACCCATCAATATTCAATTTTCGACCACATTGTTACCTTTATGACCTATGTGGGCCGGTCAATGCCGGTGTATTATTCAGGTTTGCTGCTGATCATTATCTTCAGTATTTGGCTGCGGTGGTTTCCCAGCGGTGGTATGCAGACGCTGGGAGAGGATTTCTCAATCATCAGTAGGCTGCACCACCTGTTTTTGCCTACCTTAAGCCTCTCCACCCTGATTGCCGCCAAATATGTCCGCTTCCTGCGAACGAGCATGTTGGAGGTTATCCCCCAAGATTATATTCGTACCGCCGCGGCCAAAGGATTGCCGCGGCGGTTGGTGATATATAAGCACGCTTTCAGGAATGCGGCCATACCGTTGGTGACCGTCGTGGCCATCGATCTTCCAGTGCTGTTTGCCGGAGCGCTTTTTACCGAAACCATATACTCCTGGCCCGGTACGGGGCGGTTGTTTGTCACAGCAGCCACCAACTTCGATTACTCGATTGTAATGGGCATTGTGACTGTTATCGCCATTTTGGTCCTCCTTTCAAATCTTCTGGCTGATTTCCTCTATGGGGTTTTAGATCCCCGTATCACTTACAGATGACAGGATTATCCGATGGTGACCAAAAAGCGGTTTCATGAAACCCATAAAAACAAGCTGTGGTATCTGACCTTAAGGCAATTTCTGCGGCATAAAATGGCGGTATTCGGGCTATTTATCATGGCCGTCATGGTCTTTTCCGTGGTCTTTGTAGATCAGATCGTGCCCTACGATCCGGAAGAGTTGGACTTGTCCAATATGCTCGCACCGCCCAGCCTGCAACATCCGTTTGGAACCGATGAATTAGGGCGTGATCTTTTGGCCCGCACCCTTCACGGCGGCCGGGTGTCACTGATTGTGGGGGTGTTCGCCATGCTGATCTCGGTTTTGATCGGTACCCTGATCGGTGCTTTGGCAGGTTATTTCGGAGGCGTCATTGATACTGTTTTAATGCGCTTAACCGATTTTGCCCTGGCCTTTCCCCGCATTTTCGTGTTGATCCTGTTTGCCATCATCTTCATGCGCCCCCCTTTTAGCGATAATCCGATCATCGTCTACATTTTCGGTGCGCTGCATGATGCACCGGTGGCCCGCGTGGTAGTTGTGATCGGAATTCTGGGGTGGATGGACGTAGCAAGGTTGGTGCGTGGCTCCTTTTTAGAGATCCGTAATCAAGAATACGTGGAGTCGGCCCGGGTACTGGGAGCGGGCCATGCACGAATCATGTTTCGCCATATTTTGCCCAACGCTTTGGGACCCATCATTGTTGCCGCCAGTCTAGGTGTGGCAGACGCGATTATCTCCGAATCGGGCCTGAGTTTTTTGGGTCTGGGGGTGCAACCCCCCACCGCCACCTGGGGCAATATGCTCAAAAACGCATTGGACCAGATATTTGACGCCCCCTGGACCGCCGTCATACCGGGATTCATGATCTTTTTGACGGTGCTGAGTATCAATTACATCGGGGACGGTCTGCGCGACGCATTCGATCCACGCAAGATTTTGTAACCCGATTTCAAATACTGCGTTCAAGGCAATTCTCATAAAATTGCTATTATTAATCAACCTTCTAATTGTCTGCCTTACATTGTTTAAGCCTATATAAAATGGATAAATAAAAATGAAAGTTGTTAAAGCCTTAGCTGCTACAGGGATGTTGGGATCCGGTTTTAAAGAAACTTCATTAAAGAAAGGTTTAAGTTGGAAACCAGATTTTATTGGTTGTGATGCAGGTTCAACTGATAGCGGGCCCTATTTTCTTGGTTCAGGAGAGACACATTTTTCACACGATGCTATAAAGCGAGATCTGCGTCTAATCCTTTTAGGTGCAATAAATAATAAAATTCCAGTGATTATAGGATCAGCAGGTACTGGTGGCACAGATGTACATGTAAAAAAAGTAATTAGTATATTGCACGAAATTGTGAAAGAAGAGAACATTCATTTCCGCTTAGGTACTATTTACTCTGATATAAAAAAAGAATACCTAAAAAGCAAACTAAAAAATGGGCAGTGCAAACCATTGATAAATGCTCCTCTACTTACTGAAAAGATAATAGATGACTGTTCACATATAGTTGGAATGGCTGGTGTTGAACCCTTTATTGAGTGTTTAGATGATGGATGTGATGTAATAATTGCTGGACGTTCTAGTGACACTTCAATCTATGCGGCTTTTCCAATTAAAGAGAAACTACCATTAGGGCCAGTATGGCATTCAGCTAAAATATTAGAATGTGGGGCAGCCTGTGTAGCCCAGAGAAAATATCCCGATTGTCTATTCGCTTCAATTGACGAGGCTGGCTTCAGCATTGAACCTCCTAATCAAGATTACTATTGTACTCCGCTTAGCGTTGCCTCACATATGTTATATGAGAATAATTCTGCATTCAAATTGATTGAACCATCTGGAACTTTAGACACCAGTAAAGCCATATATGATGCAATTGATACACGAAGTGTCCGGGTTGAAGGCAGCCTCTTTGAGCCATCAGAAAAGTATTCCATTAAATTAGAAGGAGCAAGATTAGCCGGCTACCAGAGCATGATCTTAGGCGGAGTCAGGGATCCAATTATCCTAAAGCAATTAGATTCTTGGCTAAACAATATGGAACAAGATATACAGAAACGATTTGTAACTATTTATGGCGAGGAAATTCAAGATAAATACAGCATGTTGTTCCGTGTTTATGGCCGGGATGCCGTAATGGGCGAACTGGAACCAATCAAAACCGTCGGGCATGAGGTGGGTATAGTAATTGAAATTATTGCCAGCACTGAAACCTTAGCTCGTTCTCTTTCATCAGTAGCGGGTCATATCGCTGTGCATTATCCGGTTCCCGAGTGGTCAGGCTTGATTACCAGCCTAGCATATCCAAATTCTCCTGCTGAAGTATATGTAGGACCTAAATACGAGTTCAAACTGAATCATATTGTATATCCAGATAACTACAAAGACATATTCTCAACACAAATTGTCGATATCTGAACAAGTTAAATAAGGTGTTTTGCCATGATAAAGCTCTCGGATTACGCAAAACTGATTAGAAGTAAAAATGCTGGTCCATTTATGTTAACCATTGATATAATGTTTGAAAATCGGGATAAATATATTCAGGTAGTCCAATCTCAAAAAATAAATTGTGATGGCATATCTAAGCTATTTAATACTGACACAGGTAGAATCATTGTGGAAAATTATGAGCCTGCCAATTCAATTAAAGTGACTTTACCTCGACCATATACATCAGGTTGCTTTCAAGATTCAGATGTTTTTGGAGGCCAGCAATATGGTCCATTAGTTGATATGATTGTAGGTTAATTTAGAAGAGCACAATTAAACTTACGGATATTCGTTTGATGCTGCATATGTGATAAGTAAACATTTGTCAGAAAAAATATTAATATAATCCGCCACAATTATTTATACAAAGAGTGCAGGCTGTGAATACGACCAATGATGTTATATTGGAAGTCAAAGGGTTAAAGACGCACTTTTTTACCGATGAAGGCGTGTCCCCGGCAGTTGACGGGGTGGACCTTCAGGTAAAAAAAGGAGAAACACTAGGTGTTGTAGGGGAGTCCGGTTGCGGAAAAAGTGTGACGGCTCTGTCGATCATGGGGTTGATTCCAAATCCTCCGGGAAAAATTGTAGGCGGTGACATTAATTTAGACCGCCTTAACCTTTTGCAACTTTCCGAAGAGGAGATGCGCAGAATCCGGGGCAATAAAATCTCCATGATCTTTCAAGAGCCCATGACCTCACTCAATCCAGTCTATACCATCGGCAACCAGATCTCCGAGACGCTCAAACTGCATCAGGGCATGAACGCTAAGGAGGCTTTGGACCGTTCCACAGAAATGCTAACACTGGTGGGCATTCCTTCACCCGCCAGGCGGGTTCATGAATATCCTCATCAGCTCAGCGGTGGCATGCGCCAGCGTGCCATGATTGCCATGGCCCTATCGTG
>JANQGC010000368.1 GCA_028277515.1 Anaerolineae bacterium | reverse complement strand
GAAATGCCGAAGCGCAGCAGATTGTTGCTGACCGGCCTGGTGTGGGTAGCATTCTTTTTTCGCTTGCATTCACTGTTTCATAATCGCTTTCAATTAGATGAAGCATTATTCTCCAGTTGGGCGCGTCATATTGCCGTGTGGCGCGATCCTTTGTTGAAAATGCAGGCAGTTGACAAACCACCATTACTTTTTTACCTGCAAAGTGTTTTTTTTCCCCCCTTTGGACCGGTTGAATGGGCAGCTCGGCTGCCCAATTTCGTCGCCTCTCTCCTTTTGATTCCCTTGATATCCATCCTGGTTTGGGTCAATTATCAAGATTCACTGACTGCATTGTTTGCCGGGGGACTCATCGCCCTTTCTCCGCTGGCCATTCAATTCTCCTCAACAGCATTTACCGATCCGTTGATGACTTTTTTAGTTACAGGTGCTGTTCTGTTATTGATAAATAGAACAAATCCAATGAGTTCCGGTTTGTTTTTTGGCCTGGCAGTGGCCGCAAAATATCAAGCCTGGCTGTTTCTACCATTGCTGGCTGCCATTGGTTGGCTTGAAAATTGGAATTGGAAGCAAACCTCGCGATGGCTGCTCGGATTATTATCAGTTTTGTTGCCTTTGGTCATCTGGGAAATCTTAAATGGAGGTGAGGATTTACTCTTCTCGCGGCAAATTGATAACTTTGGCGGACTCAGGTTGATGTGGTCCTGGGAATTAAGCGCACGCTTCTCCTTGTGGGCGCAGTTATGGCATCTGTCCCTGGGTTCCTGGTTAATGGTTACAATTTTTGTGGTCTGCACAGCCTATCTGATTTATCGCGCATTTCAAACACAAGATCATTCAGCGAAGATGGACCTGGTTCTGATATTATTCGTTGCCGGTTACCTGGTCTTGCACTGGCTGATAGCGGTGCCGGTTTGGGATCGATATCTATTGCCAATCCTCCCCTTTGTGTTGATTATAACAGCTAGAGGAGTTGTTGCGCTGGTCAAATGGTTACTAGAGGCTTTGCAGAACAGTCCTTTTACTTATCTTTTGTCGGTGAAAGGAAAAAATATTGCTCTCATAACGCTGTACATGATTTTTTTGCTCCTTTCTTTACCTGGTGCGAGCATTGCACGGGCAGGCCAGTGGCCATTAGGTGGACAACCTGGTGCTGACCAGGGTGCCTGGCAGATCGCCCAGTTTCTGGAAAACGAATCATATGGAACCGTTCTGTATGATCATTGGTATAGCTGGCAATGGCGATATCACCTGTTTGATAAAAAGGTTTTCGTCAGTTGGTTTCCCGACACAGCGGCGCTCATTGAGGATCTAGAGGTGTTTGCTGATTCGCCAGGTCGAAGATATCTTGTTTTGCCAAACACAAAGTCAGCATTGCCTGTTCTTCGCACCTTGGATTCAGCACAATTTCAATTAATACAGGTGTTAGAAACCGATGCTAATCCAGGCATGGTTTTATATCTTCTTCAGCCCAAGGGGGATGCCGAGTGAGAACCAGGGGGAATAAAACACCTCGATGGCCTTTTGTACTGCCTATCCTGATCCTGGCGGGTGTTATCCTGTTCTTTTTCTGGAAGCTGGCCTTTTCCAATTTAATCCTGGCTCGAGGGGATACATTTCTTTATTTTTATCCATATTGGCAAGCGGCAGCAGAGGCAATGCGCGATGGGCGCGTTCCCCTTTGGAACCCGGACATTTTTATGGGAGCACCTCTGCTGGCAAACAGCCAGGTAGGTTTTTTCTATCCTCTAAATTGGCCGGTTTGGCTGCTTATGCGTACTCCCTATGCAGTAAAGGCGACTGTCCTCATTCATACGTTTATTGCCGGACTGGGCACTTATATTGCATCAAGAAAGGTGATGCTCGTTGGCCGGACTGCCTCGCTGGTAGCTGCTATATCTTTTTCGCTTGGCGGGTATTTCTCCGCACAATTGGAACATGTTAACCAGATTCAAGGGCTGGCCTGGCTGCCCTGGTTTCTGATTGGTTTATCATTAAGCGAATCGCCAAATCGTTACCGGAAGTTGTTGTCATTTTTGGTTATGGCCGCCCTTTTCTCATTGCAATTATTGGCTGGACATACCCAAACAACCTTCATTACAGGCGTCGGTCTAATCATATGGCAGTTGTCGCGAGTCGCTTATAAAATTGGACTTCGCGAGCAGAATGGTGATAAAGGAAGGAAGCTGCGATGGCGTTATTTTGAGCCATTTGGACTTCTAATGGCCGCTATTTTACTTGCCTCCCTCATCACGGCCGTTCAGTTGCTTCCTACGTGGGAACTCAGCCAACTATCTTCCCGACAAGGAGGACTGCCGGTTAATGAGGTATTATCATTTTCCTTACCTCCTCTATTATTGGCCCGTTCATTGCTGCCTGCCTTTAACCAATCATTGTTCAGTGAGTATGTTGCCTTTTTACCTTTATTGTTTTTGAGTTTGGCTTTCATCGCGGCATGGCAGTGGCGAAAAATGGAGGTCATCTTTCCGGCCCTGGTTTGGCTTATTTTCGGAATAATATTGGCCCTAGGTGTATTCAATCCTTTAAACTGGCTGCTTGCCAGACTGCCGTTGTTCAATTTATTTCGTGCCCCCGCGCGGTGGCTGATCCTTTATGCTTTGGGAGCGTCCTTGTTGGCGGGAGTTGGCGCACAGCTCATCATTAATCTGATCCGAAAAAGGGACGAACAAGACTCTGACTATTCACAGTTGGTAAAGCGAATTACCCGCCCTTTAATGATTTTTCTGGCCGCAGCTTTGCTGTTAACCATGTGGGATATTTTGGGTCAATTCTTTAAACCTTTATTGCCCACAGGACCTGAAGCGCCGTTTGAACCGCCAACGGTATGGACCACAGCTTTACGGTTTATTGAATGGTTGTTTTTGGCCGGCATCCTCCTTATGATTACAAAAGGGGTTGGAAGACGTTTGTGGCGTTGGATTCCTGGTGCCTGGCTAATTTTGGGAGTTGTTATTCTGTTTATCAGTTCGCGGGCACTTCCGTATAATTCATTAACCACACCGGAAGCATTTTTTGATTTACGACCATCGGTTAGCAGATTAATTGCAGAAACTAAAATTGATAATGCCCGTTTTCTCAGTTTGTCCAAGATTTTTTTTGATGCGGGTGACCAGGCGGAAATCGACTCTATTTATCAAGACCAACTGCCGGCCGACGCGCGTTATGATTACACGATTGCCGTTAAACAAAAAGAAATCATTGCTCCAAATTTATCCATGATTTATAGTTTACCCGCTGTGGATGGATTCGACGGGGGGATTTTGCCCACGCAAATTTATAGCCGGTTGACAGGCTTGATTTTACCTGAAGGAGAGGAGAGTACGGACGGCCGTTTGCGAGAAAATTTAGAGCAGGTTCCGGAAGAAAAATGGCTGGATTTATTCAATGCCAAATATTTGGTAACGGATAAAGTGGGCGACCTTTGGCGAAACGGTGTTTTTTTTGACAGACAACACACAACGTCGTTAGAACCTGGACAAGAGATAACAGTGGCGTCCCTACCTGATTATGAAGCTACCAATGTTCAGGTTTTGGCTTCTACTCTGATAGGACCGCTGACGGTCACCACCTTAGACGGCCAGGAATGGGAACTTGGTTTGGAAAGGATCGAAGAGGGATTATTCGCGGCCGATTTTCCGCAGCCGGCAAAGCTGGCGGATATAAGGATCGGACCTTGTTCTTTGACAGATTCCTGCCAACTTGAGGCGGTAACGCTTGTGGATCAACGGGATCAGACGTTTCAATCCCTTGTACCTGGGCAATATCAATTGATTCATTCAGGCGATGTGAAGATCTATGAAAATCTGGATGTGCTTCCCAGGGCATTTATGGTTTATGATTGGCAATGGGCCGGCAATTTGGATGAGGCCATTAAGCAGATGGATTTGCCGGATTTTGATCCCTCAAGGACGGCCGTTTTAATCAGTCCGGGTTCCAATGGTTCTAATCCTGATCCCGGCGAAGGCGATTTACCTAGCAGCAGTGTAGAAATACTTGATTATGACCCGGAGCGCGTTGTTTTGATTGTGAAAACAAACCAGGATGGTTATTTGATTCTCACTGATAGCGATTATCCGTCGTGGAATGCCTCCGTTAACGGGCAAGAGCAAGAGATTATACAGGCGGATGGATTGTTCAGAGGTATTTTACTGCCGGCAGGGAGGCACGAAGTAGTTTTCTATCTCACATCACAGAGTTATAATGTTGGTCGTGCAATTTCACTTGGTGGGTTGATAATCGCCAGTCTTTTGATAATATTATTACGACGACTCAAAAAAGGGTCAAATCAGTGAAGGCAAAATGAGATCGGATACAGGTCGGGCACTCCTCAAGTATAATTGCGGATTGCTTGCGCTAAAAAATTGCGCTTATTAATCGTTTGTAGGAGAAGAAATCTTCATGGCAAAGAAAAAAAATAATGGAAAAGTTAGAGTCGCCATCATTGGGGTCGGCAATTGCGCCTCCTCACTTGTGCAGGGTGTGCACTATTATCGTAATGCGGCCGATAATGAGGAAATACCAGGTTTAATGCATGCCACAGTCGGCGGCTACCACGTCCGCGATATCGAGTTTTCCGCAGCATTTGACGTAGTAGAAAGTAAAGTTGGAAAAGACTTGAGTGAGGCGATTTGGACTGAGCCAAACAATACCATCAAGTTTGCGGACGTTCCTTATCTCAATGTTCCCGTGTCTCGCGGGATGACTCATGATGGTATTGGTAAATATCTATCCTCTGTGGTCAAAAAGGCTCCTGGACCTACGGATAACATCGTGGAAATATTAAAGGAAACCGGAACGGATGTCGTCGTTAATTTCATGCCGGTTGGTTCTGAAATGGCGACCAAATGGTATGTCGAACAGGTGTTGGATGCGGGATGCGCATTTGTTAATGGTATTCCTGTGTTCATTTCTAGTTCTGAATATTGGAGCCAGCGTTTTATCGAGCGGGGCTTGCCTATTGTTGGAGACGATATTAAAAGCCAGGTTGGGGCGACCATTACCCATCGCGTTTTGACCAACTTATTCAAAGATCGTGGCATTCATATTGACCGCACCTACCAGCTCAATTTCGGCGGGAATATGGACTTCTATAACATGCTGGAACGAGACCGCCTGGAGTCCAAGAAAACCTCTAAGACCCAGGCTGTTACCAGCCAACTCCCATATGAGCTTGGGGAAGATAATATCCATGTTGGTCCCAGCGATTATGTTCCCTGGCTAACGGATCGGAAATGGTGCCATATCCGCATGGAAGGTCGTGCCTTTGGTAACGTGCCTTTACAATTGGAATTGAAGTTGGAAGTGTGGGACTCGCCAAATTCGGCTGGCGTAATAATTGATGCTGTACGCTGCGCCAAACTTGGCCTGGATCGTGGAATCGGTGGACCATTAAATGCCCCATCAGCTTATCTAATGAAAAGCCCCCCCATCCAATTTACAGATGATGAAGCCCGTCAGATGATAGAACAATTCATTGATGGGGACACGATCCCAGAAATTGAATCGCTGGTTGAAGTCAGTGCTGATTAAAATTTATCCCTTGAAATTTAAGAATTGGCTGTGCCATTGTTGATGGCGCAGCCAATGATTCCAAACACTCAAAAATCAGAGACTTTGTAATAAAATTGTTCAAAAATGGAGAAGTAAGCAAGTTTTGGTTCGACGAACCTTGCCCACCCTATTTATCTTATTTCTTCTGGGGTTGACAAGCTGCCAACTACTGGGTGAACCTCCCCAACCAGTCATCCCTACCCCGATCCCAACCGCACCGCCTCTGCCCGGCCAGATTAATCCAACAGGAGAGCAAGTCACCGATCCGGTGAGCGATGTCGTGCCGGGTATTGATCCTGAAATATCAGCTTTAATAAATGCTGTTTCCCAACAGCAGTTAATGGTTTATGTGCAAACGCTGGAAGGGTTTGGAACACGGAACTCTTTCAGTGTGGCTGATCGGGAGGATTATGGCATTGGCGCAGCGCGGCGCTGGATATTCAGCGAATTTGAACGGGTCGGGGCTGGTCGCATGCAGGTGGAGTTTGACGATTTTCTGCTTAGCTACAATGGATCCCAGGCGGAACAACGAAACATTGTTGCCACACTTCCAGGAAAAGATCCGGATCAAGGGACAATTGTTATTATGGCCCATTATGATAATCGGCCGGAAGGGAACACGGACGGGTTTAGTCGTGCCAGCGGGGCCAATGATAACGCATCAGGCGTTGCTCTTTTGTTGGAAACGGCCCGGGTGTTAAGCTCTCAAGAATGGAATCAAACGATAAAATTTGTGGCTATGGCTGCTGAAGAACAAGGAACCTTTGGTTCGCGACATTTTGCCCAAAATGCCTTTCTGGACAACATGAACATCATTGCTGCTGTTAATTATGACGCAGTCGGTGGCCGCTCAGGCATCCCCCAATCGGTCCGTTTATTTGCTGAAGATTTTTTAGCCTCTCCATCGGGCGCTTTGGGTCGCTATTATGATTATATTGCCGGATTGTATTTGCCGACTTTTCCGGTGCTTATTATTGATGCCTTGGATCGAGAGGGTCGTTGGGGTGACCATCGGGAGTTTGTCAATGTAGGCATGCCCGCAATTCGTGTCATTGAGTCTGAGGAAGATCCGGATTTGATTAATTCCATGCTCGATACCTGGAGCTTGATTGATTACAGTTACCATGAAAAGGTGGTTCAGCTCAATGTCGCTGTTGTGGCGAATGCGGCTGGTGCTCCAGCCCAACCAATCATCCCAACCGTTGTTCCTATGGCCGACCCCGGGGCTTATTTGCTCAATTGGCCGGTCGAAGAAGGGGTGGCCGGTTATGCGATTTCTTTCCGCCCGATTGATAGCTCTCAATTCCAACCTTTTCGTTTTGTCCGTGCGGAAATGGCCGGAAATGTCGTTCTAACCGGATTTGATCCCCAAATGACCTATTATGTATCGATTGCCGCGTTGGATGAAAACGGTAAATTGGGAATTTTCACACCGGAAATTCAGGTTGGCCCTCCGCAAGAGGAGCAGGTGTCCATTTCAAATGGGGGAGAATAATTTATTGAGCCTCCTATTGGGCATTCAAGATATCGGTTAAGGTGTATACCTGGCCGCGGATAGCAGCAGATTCTTCACCGTTAGCCAGACGAGGCTGTCCACCAAATTGAACGATGGCTGGTTGCAGTTCGATTTGTCTCACGCCATTTCTATCAAGCCAAATGTGAAATAAAGCTGTTTGGGGATCTTCATCTATTTCAAACGCGAAGTTTCCGGTGCCGTAAATGATGACACCATCACCATAATATTCGATCCCTTGCAGGATATGGGCATGGTGTCCGATGACGAGTTTTGCCCCGGCGTCTATGGCCGCTTTGGCCACCGTGACTTGAGGCTCGCTGGGAGCGGAGACATATTCAAAGCCACTGTGTAATAACACAATAACCAGATCGCTTTCCTGGGCAGCGGCGCGAACATCGGCCGCAATATGCTGCGGGTCAGCCCAGGCCAGTCCAGGGGAGCCGGCGGTTGCTGTCCAACTGGCCGTGTCAAACCCGGTTGAAGCCTCAACGGGGACATCTACGTATGACAAAAATGCGATTTCAAGACCATTCGCTTCGATGATTTGAGGCTGCCTGGCCTGGGCATCATTTTCTCCTGCGCCTACGGTTTTGATGCCCTGGGCATTGAGCAATTGGATACCTTGCAGTAGCCCCTCAGCGCCAAAGTCAAGTGCGTGATTATTGGCCAATGATAGGATATCGAAACCGGCAAGTGCTAAAGATTCGGCCGCCAGGACGGGAGCACGGAACCGGTATCGCTTGGGTGCGGGCTGCCCGGTGTCACCTAAGGCGGATTCTAGGTTGCCCACCGTGTTATTTGCTTCATCTAATATATAGGCGACTTTATCAAAGGGATAATCAAGCTGGCCTTGCTCGATGGCAAAGCCCAGAGACCGGTCAAGCATGATGTCCCCAACGGCGATGACATGGACTACTTGATCATCGACTTCCTGCAAGGCCTTAAGTAGGTCGCCTGCCGGTTCTTTGAAACCGGGCGAAATCCTCAATCCCCAATGTTTTTGCAATGGATAAGCTGCATCGGAAGGTCTTAAATTGTCAATTTTCAAGGCTTTATGGTTGGGAGAAATTTCCCGCCAAGGAATAATGGAAACCAGCTCATGCCCTTCAGTGAGTATTATTTCCGCATTTTCTCTTGTCGTCTCTTCCCAATCGCTCGTAAATGGGACCGCAAGGGCTATTGGCTCATTAGCTACTGCCAAATGACCTGGTTCATCCAGCAACTCAATATCGGCCGTGTGTCCATCTGAAACGATCAGCCATTCCCTGGACCCATCAATTTGATGCAATATATCAATCGCAGCATTCGCTTTTTCCATCCATTCTTCAGGAATCCCGAATGTGATGGGCGGTAAGGGAGTTGGTGAAGGTGCAGGTAATGCCGTCCTTGTTGCCGTCGGTTCAACTTCTATAGCTGGGGCAGGTTGAAGATCGGGTGGGTTGGTGGCAGTTATTATTTCTGTGGTAGAAAGCTCAGAATTTTGTAGCGGGGGCAGGGTCGGTGAAGGTGGCAACTGCACCAGGTTTGGCGGACTTTCCTGGCAAGCTGTCAGGGTCGCGGCGAGGATGATGACACCGATTAAAGTTGGAAGATGTATTATCCTTTTTATTAGTCTATCTGAGGAATGCATGGCTCGTCATGATTTAGTAATTGATATTCGGTTAAACTCATTCCCAATTCTTTCAATTCTTTGGCCATTTCAATGCCAACATATCGATAGTGCCACGGCTCATAATAAAAGCCCGTTAGTTCAAATGCTTCCAACGGATAAGATAGGGTGAATCCATAATGGTGAGCGTTTTCCAGGAGCCATGCTCCCTCGCTGGTTTTGTAAAAAAGGGTGTGAAACTCTATGTCTTCCTGTCCAACGACCTCAGCCAGTTCAGGTGAGCCGAAATCAACAACTGTTCCTAGTTGATGCTCGCTATAACCGGGTGGTGCGCTAATGATTGAAGCGTGCTCCGGATATTGTTCATTCCATTTATTCCAGGCTATAGTTTGGGCGGCATAACTACGGTATCCCGATATAACCTGCGGAACCAATCCTTCAGCTTGCATATCCTCAATCATCATGATTAATGGTTGCAATATCACTTGTCTTACTTCGGTTGGATAACCGAGGGTGACTCTTACAGGCAGCCAATCGCCCAACGGGACCAGGTCGGCCGGTTTGTACTCACGGCTTAAATGATAGTCCAGCGTGACTACCGATAATAAATCTTCCTCCGGCATTCTCATTTCGCAAGAGCCAATTGGCGTTGGTGTGGCGGTTGGGGTAGGCGTAGGGGTTAATGTTGGTGTAGCGGTTGCTGTATGAGTTGGTTTTGGCTTTGAGATTGGTGTCAGTGTTGGGCTTATAGGCGTAACTGAGGCAAGTTGAACCTGCTTAGAAAGTTGAGAAGCGGGAGTGCCACCCTGAGCCGAGAATTCCGGTAGTTCTCTTATGGGCTGGGTTTCTGCACGACAGCCGGTTAAGAATAGCCAGATGGCAAATATGAACCAAGCGTTTTGCTTCAATCTCGAACTCTTTTTTCTCATTTGACGGCCGAAAGCCAGCCGCGTAAAAGGTTTTCCAAACTGTTCAAAACAGACTAGGGAGAGGGTTGTACATCAACCACATTACCAAGCTGGTTGACCGTCAAAATCCAATTGCTTCCCATGTCGAACTCCGCGTATTCTTGTGGATCACGCGTTGTGTAAGTGTATCGTTCGCCGTCGGCGCTGAAAACAATGCGATAGGTTTCATTACGTTCTCCCTCTTGCTGATCGGGTCCTAAATCAAGATTAGGCCACCGGGGATTCAAGTCGGATCCGTCGAGTACCCGCGTATCCACAGGCAGCAACTCAAGGACGGTATACTGGCATAAATCATCATAAACCTGGTATTCACACTCCTGGACAACTTCGGCAAAACCACTGCCTGTATCAACGCTGTATGGTGTGCCGCATACCTCCACTGAGTTGGGTTCCGGGCTATCAGATGCATAGCGAAATTCTTCGCGACAGCTATTCACTTCAGCCCCTTGTGGGATTTCATCCCGCCAGGCTTCCCGGTTAACAGGCGCTAAGCCCAGTATGACAATTTGCCTTTCCCAGGAGACGTTGTTAACCCGGCCGGTAATATCATCCGTCTGATTGATGAAAATAAAGAGCGCGATGCAGGCAACGGCAAGGAGTATGCCTCCGCCGATCAGAATCCAGCGGCCGATGCCTCCACTCGCTTGTTTGGCTTTTGAAACCGGTTTTGGGGCAGGCGGATCGGGTTTTTCAATTTTCAATGTTGCGCCACAATTGCTACACTCGAGGGCGGTTGCGGGATTCATCGTGCCGCAGTATCGACATTCAACCGGATCAGCTTCCTCATCACGATGTGCACCTAAAATCTTGCCCGCTTCTCTTTGAGTCCCTTCATCCAGGTCTGCACCACAATTCGTGCAAGTTTCAGCATCGGCGGGATTTCTAGCGCCACAATAGGCGCAATGGATGTCCGGGCCACTTTTGGCTTTTTCTATGACCTCAGCATCTGTTATGATTTCTTCTTCCGCTGGTTGGTGAAAGGAAACATCCGGCGGTTGGGCAGTGCCACAATTCCGGCAAACCGTGACCCGTCCCGGATTCCGACTGCCGCAGTTGGGGCAAATCCATTCAAGTTCAACATATCCTAAGGATTTTTTTGTCATATTCGCTTCTGATTTTATGGTTTCAGTGAGGGACTGCAACAATAATTAAGGATTTTTTTCTCCCCATCCTCCACCTCCCGGGGTGCAGATCTGCAAAATATCATCACCTTGCAGGTCAATCGCTACTTTTCCGGGCAGTGATTTCTCCTGATTATTCCTGATCAGACTATTTTTACCTGGCTGTCCGGAAGTTCCTCCTGCCAGGCCATAGGGAGGGTGGCTGCGGCGCTCACTATTAATGGTGGCACTCACCGGGACCAGAAATTGAATGGAGCGGGTGATGCCCTCTCCGCCATGATGAATCCCGGAACCACCGGATTGGCTGCGAAGTGCGTATTGCTGAACTCTAAGGGGAAAGTTATATTCCAGGGCTTCAACTGGCGTGTTTCGGGTATTGCTCATATGGACGTGTACCCCATCAGCTCCACCGGCGACTGGACCCGCTCCTGCTCCGCCACCAATGGTTTCGTAGTAGGCAAATGATTCTCCGTTATATGCACCACCGAAAGTAAGGTTGTTCATGGTTCCCTGGCTGGCGGCGGGGATAAGCTGGGGTAGGGCGTGGCTGAAAGCGCCCATGACCGTATCGACGATGCGTTGGGATGTTTCCACATTTCCGGCAGCTACAGCATGAGGTGGTTGGGGGTTTAACATTGATCCGTTGGGGATTTTCACCTGGAGAGGTTTAAATACACCGGAATTCATAGGCAGATCAATTTCGAGCAGAGCCATGGCCACGCAACGAAGGCAATAGACGACGGCCGATTCCACAATTGCCGGAACTGCATTAACGTTACCGGAGACGGCCGGTGACGTTCCCTCAAAATCAACAACAATTTGATCGTTCATTACTGAAATTGAGCAGCAAATTGGCAGCGGTCCGTTTCCCTGGCCATCATCGTCCAGAAAGTCAGTGAATCGAAAGTTTCCGTCAGGTATCTCTTTTATGGCCTTTCTGGTGAGGCGTTCCGCGTAACTGATCAAGCTGCTGGCGTTGCTAAGCAGCTCATTGAGGCTATATCGCTCAACTAATCCGGCCAGCCGAATTACCCCTGAATGATGGGCAGCCAACTGGGCTGATAGATCGCCCTGCCGCTCCTTTGGCGTTCGTACATTGCGTAGGATCAGATCCCATACAGCCTGGTTGCGACGGCCTGCTTCAATTAATTTAATGGGGGGGATGATTAAGCCTTCTTGATAAAGCTCCTTTGACAACGGCATTGATCCGGGGGACATGCCACCTACATCGGCATGATGGGCACGGCTGGCGACAAAAAAATGTGGTTTTTTGGGGAGTTGATTCTCCTCAATCACGAAAAGTGGCGAAATCATCGTGATATCAGGTAAATGATTGCCACCGAGATAAGGGTCATTAAGGATGATCGTGTCACCTGGTGAGAAAGGTGAACAATGGGTGACTGCTGATTTGACAGAAGCGGGCATGGCTCCAAGATGCACCGGTATATGCGCCGCTTGAGATAGCATCCGTGGGTGTTCATCGCCCCCTAAAAAGACGGCGCAGCTAAAATCCAAACGCTCTTTTATGTTGGGGCTGTAAGCCGTTCGCTCCAGGGTGACGCCCATTTCCTCGGCAACAGAAGCAAAAAGATGGTTATAGATGGCGAGCGTGACGGCCGAATTCACCATTGGTTGGCCCAAATTACTCTACAAAAACGGGCAGATTGCCCAGAGCGATGATATGAGACCAGTCCGCTTCTCCTTCGGTGAAAACGGCCGCAATTTGACTCACTTCTCCACCAGCATTGGCAATGATATCCCCCATCGCTTTCAATGTGCTGCCGGTGCTGACGACATCATCGACCACGATTACCTGTTTTCCAAAAACCATCCGGGTATCTTTTTCATCAAGGTAAAGGGTTTGGGTTTTTCCTGTGGTGATCGATTCTGTTTTAGCGTTAATAGCCTCGCCCATATAGCTCTTATAGGTTTTGCGCAGGACAACATAGGGCAACCCCATCAATGCGCTCATTTCATAAATCAGAGGAATGCTTTTTGCTTCGGCTGTCACCAACACATCCGCTGTTGTGTCTCTTAATTCTTCCGCTAAAGCAGCGGCCGCAGCCTTCACCACAAATGTGTCACCTAGCATGTTGAAGATAGCGATTCGGACCCCTGGGGCTACTTCAAATAAAGGAAAATGACGCGTCAATCCAGCAACTTGAACCGTATATGTTTCACGATTTTCCATCAGAAATTTTGCTCCTTGAAACTGTACCTTTAGCAACCTTTGAGCCACATTTGTACTGTTTCTTTAAGGCATGGTTTATTACACAAACGAATATAGCTTTTATCACTTCCAAGTGTATCTGAAAGAATGAATAATTTAAACAGATGCCGGCAAGTGGCTTGGCTTTTTTAGTAGTTGGTAACCGCGAAATCCATTTCGCGCTCCGGCGCAAGCGTGCGATATAGATGTGGAGGCTACTGAAAAACCCTGCGGCAAGTGGTTGTAGCAGTTGTTTTCGGTATAATGACATCAAGTCTATTCATATTTTTCACAAATGGAAAAGACAGGTCGATCAAACCCCACTTACTCATTTTTATGCTTAAAAAAATTTCTTAAGGAAAAACGGTTGAGAATGAAATGGAAACCACTACTCCCTACGAATCAGAAAATAAAATCCGAATTGTAACGGCCGGTTCTCTTTTTGACGGCCATGACGCAGCGATCAATATTATGCGTCGTATTCTACAATCATCAGGGGCGGAAGTTATACACCTGGGACATAATCGCTCAGTTCAGGAGATCGTGAATGCGGCTGTTCAAGAAGATGTCCAGGCCGTGGCCATAACCTCCTACCAGGGGGGCCATATGGAATTTTTCAAATATATGGTCGATCTCTTACGTGAGAAAAATTGCAGCCACATAAAAATTTTTGGTGGAGGGGGCGGCACAATTCTACCGGGTGAGATAGAAGAACTTCATGCCTATGGGGTCACACGCCTTTTTTCGCCAGATGATGGGCGGGAAATGGGTCTGCAAGGCATGATCAACTGCCTTTTGGAGCAGGCCGACTTTCCGACTGGAAAGCTGCATATTTATAAATGGCAAAGGGCTATTGAACAAGCTTATGGCGCGATGATTCCTGAAAGCGGTGGAGCAGTTGTCGCCACCAAAATTTTACCTGAGGTTAAAAAGTGGGTGACAGATCGCGCCTTGGGCCGGTTAATCTCTGCGGTGGAGAATGAACCGGGCCTGGTGGAGCCGATTATGGAAAGTGTGCACCAACGCTTAAACACGCTGGCTGTTCCGCCGGTTTTAGGTATTACCGGGACTGGGGGTGCCGGGAAATCATCGCTCGTAGATGAACTGGTGCGCCGCTTTTTACTGAGCAGTGAGCACAAGCAAATCGCCGTTGTTTCCGTGGATCCATCTAAAAGACGCTCAGGAGGCGCTTTGCTAGGTGACAGGATTCGCATGAATGCCGTTAATGACCCGCGCGTTTATATGCGCTCCCTGGCCACACGCCAATCGAACCTCGCTCTTTCCCGCCATATCCGTGAGATTTTGGCTATATTAAAGGCAGCCCAATTTGACTTAATCATTTTAGAAACGTCCGGAATTGGGCAATCAGATACGGAAATTGTCGATTTTTCCGACTATTCCCTTTATGTCATGACCCCGGATTATGGGGCTGCAACCCAGTTGGAAAAAATCGACATGCTCGATTATGCGGATTTCATCGCCATTAATAAATTTGATAAGCGTGGCGCTTTGGATGCCTTGCGTGATGTGAAGAAGCAGTACAAACGGAACAGGCAGTTGTGGCAAGTAGATGATGATGACCTGCCGGTGGTCGGCACGATTGCTTCCCAGTTTAATGATCCGGGCACAAATCAACTCTTTCAATTGATCATGCAAACCATTAATGAAAATGAAGGTTTAGGTTTGCAGTTAGATGAGATGCCTGGTAAAGAGATGTCACAAAAGGTCATGATCATACCGTCATCACGTGTGCGGTACCTATCTGAAATTGCGGAAACGATTCGTGCGTACGATCAGTGGGTTGAGGAGCAGGTGGCTGTGGCTAACCAACTTTACGGGATTCAACAGGCGATGTCGGCGGCGGCCGATGTTGCTGTCGATCAAGACACGCTCAGCCGGCAGCTTCAGGGCGTCTACCAAAAGGTAGATTTAAAGCTAGACAAAGAAAACCAAAATCGTCTTCAGGAATGGCAGGACAAAAAAAACCGCTACCGGCAAGAGGAATTTGTCTATCAAGTACGTAACAAAGAAATTCGCGTAGAAACCCATAAATCTTCCCTGTCCGGCAATCAAATCCCCCGCGTTTCACTGCCCAAATACCAGGCCTGGGGCGACATATTACGTTGGCTTTTACAGGAAAATGTGCCGGGTGAATTTCCCTTCACCGCCGGCGTGTTTCCTTTTAAACGAACAGGTGAAGACCCAACACGCATGTTTGCCGGTGAAGGAGGGCCGGAAAGAACCAATAGGAGATTTCATTACCTGTCATATGGCATGCCGGCAAAGCGCCTGTCTACGGCGTTTGATTCTGTCACCTTATATGGCGAAGATCCGGATTATCGCCCTGACATATACGGCAAAATTGGTAATTCCGGTGTTTCAATAGCTAGCCTTGATGATGCAAAGAAACTGTACAGCGGATTTAATTTATGTGAGCGGTCGACGTCAGTATCAATGACGATTAATGGACCGGCTGCGACAATACTCGCTTTTTTCTTGAATGCGGCCGTCGACCAACAGTGTGAATTGTTTATTCGAGAGCACGGATTGGAAGACCAGGTTGAGGAAAAGCTGTGTTCAACGTTTGACGATCAGGGATTAGAGCGCCCACATTACTCCGGCGAGCTACCTGAAGGAAATGATGGTTTGGGATTGATGTTGCTAGGCATTACCGGCGACCAGGTGCTTGCCCCTGAGACTTACCAGGAGATCAAGGCGGCCACATTATCAACGGTTCGCGGAACTGTACAAGCAGATATTCTTAAGGAAGATCAGGCGCAAAATACATGTATATTTTCGACCGAATTTTCTTTGAAATTGATGGGCGATGTGCAGCAGTATTTTATCGATAGTCATGTCCGGAACTTCTATTCGGTCTCGATTTCCGGCTACCATATTGCTGAGGCTGGTGCCAACCCGATCACCCAACTGGCCTTTACTCTGGCCAATGGTTTCACGTTTCTTGAATATTACCGGTCGCGTGGCATGGATGTGGATAAATTTGCAGCCAATTTCTCCTTTTTCTTTTCTAATGGGCTGGACCCGGAATATGCGGTTATCGGCCGTGTGGCCAGGCGAATCTGGGCTAAAGCCTTGAAATTAAAATATGATTCCGGTGCAAGAGCGCAAAAATTGAAATATCACATCCAAACCAGCGGCCGCTCGTTGCATGCACAGGAAATATCTTTTAACGACATTCGTACAACGTTGCAAGCTTTATATGCCATTTACGATAATTGTAACTCCTTGCATACCAACGCCTATGATGAAGCGATAACAACACCCACAGAGGAATCGGTCAGGAGGGCTGTGGCAATTCAATTGATCATTAATCACGAATTGGGAATGGCTAAGAACGAAAATCCCTTGCAGGGATCATTCATCATTGAGGAATTAACTGACCTTGTCGAGGAAGCGGTCCTGGCAGAGTTTGATCGCCTGACAGAGCGCGGTGGGGTGTTGGGGGCAATGGAAACGATGTACCAGCGGGGTAAAATTCAGGAGGAATCGCTCCATTACGAACATTTAAAGCACAGCGGACAATTGCCCATCATTGGTGTGAATACCTTTTTGTCCGATCAAGGCTCACCCACGATTTTGCCGAATGAAGTGATCCGGGCAACAAAGGCGGAAAAAGAAAATCAAATTGCCCAGGTCAAGGCACTCCAGGCGCACGATCCGGCTCGATCCCTTAATCGTTTGCGAGAATTGCAGGATGCGGCCGTTAATAATGAAAACATTTTTGACGCTTTAATGGAAACGGCAAAAGTATGCTCCTTGGGTCAAATCACACAGGCCATGTATGAGGTAGGGGGACAATACCGGCGCAACATGTAACCAGTCGTTTGGATTCTAATGCCGATTTACTCTTGACGGAACTTGTGAACTTGATGTATAAAGTATGCTTGGAACCGGTTCCAAGTAGATAAGGAAGGGAACATCATGGCTCACTGGTGGCAGAAGGGTATTATTTATCAAATTTATCCCCGTAGTTTCCAGGATGCAAACGGAGACGGGGTGGGAGACCTCCCGGGAATCATTCAAAGACTGGACTATTTACAATGGTTGGGAATTGACGCCATTTGGATATCTCCTATTTACCCATCTCCTATGGCTGATTTTGGTTATGACGTCACCGATTATGTCAATATTCATCCCATGTTTGGCAAATTGGCTCATATGGACTTGTTGATCGATGAAGCCCATGTACGCGACATCAAGGTTCTCTTGGATTTGGTACCCAACCATACATCCGACCGCCATCCCTGGTTTTTGGAGTCGCGCTCTTCGAGAGACAATCCAAAAAGAGACTGGTATATTTGGCGGAATGCCGCCTCAGATGGAGGGCCACCGAACAATTGGCTGAGTCGATTTGATGGAAAATCCGGGTGGGCCTGGGACGAAGAGACGGAGCAATATTATTTACACTCTTTTCTTGCCGAACAACCCGACCTCAATTGGCGCAATCCTGAAGTGCGCCATGCGATGTTTGATGTCATGCGTTTTTGGTTAGACCGCGGGATTGATGGCTTCCGTGTAGATGTCGTCTACCGG
The DNA here is from genome assembly GCA_028277515.1 of Anaerolineae bacterium. The sequence goes on along the minus strand of JANQGC010000368.1, from coordinate 20,590 downwards.
GTGATGAAAGATAAGCTTCTTCGGGATAATCCACCAGATCCGAACTGGCGTGAAGGCATGGACCCCGGTCGACGTCTGCTTGAGAAAAATAATAAAGATACTCCTGATGCCCACCTTTTTAATCGTTGGATCCGCGCGGTAGTTGACGAGTATACTAACCGGGTGTTGATTGGCGAAATTAATCTGCCCCTGGAACGGTTGGTCAAACATTACGGCCGTCTGGATGAAATTCATTTACCACAAAATATCAATTTACACAATACCGGGTGGGATGCCGGCAAAATTCGTCAATTGGCAGACAGTTATGAAGGCTTACTGCCTGAGGGAGCCTGGCCAAACTGGGTCCTGGGAAATCACGATCAGCATCGCGTTTTCACCCGCGTAGGACATAAACAAGGACGGATAGCTTTAATGATGCTACTTACCCTTCGTGGAACACCAATTATCTACTATGGAGATGAAATTGGCATGCATGATGTATCCATACCATCAGATAAAGTCCAAGATCCCTGGGAGTTGAAATCTCCAGGATTGGGATTGGGGCGAGACCCTGAGCGCTCGCCGATGCAATGGGATTCAAGTGAGAATGCCGGATTTTGTCCCCCAGGTGTCGAGCCATGGCTGCCGGTTGCGGATGATTATCGCCATAATAATGTTGAAGTCGAGATCAATCAAGCGGATTCCGTACTGTCTTTGGTCCATTCATTGATTCGACTGCGACGGAAGGAAAAGGCGTTGCAACTTGGTGACTATAAGTCTCATGAAGCCCCTGATGGATTATTTGTGTTCAGCCGAACCGAAGGAGCAAACCGATTTGTTATCCTGTTAAATTTTAGCGATCAGGTGATTGTTTGGGCGATACCCTCAATCTTGCGCAGGGGTCGTTTGCGATTCACCACCCACATTACTTTTGCCGATAATCAGTTAACTGAACGAACGGTGACCATTCGTGAAAATGAAGGCATCATCGTCGAAATTGTTGCTAAAAAATAGCGAGCATACACTAAATTTATTATTTATTTCAACTTGACAACATTTTAGTGCTATTGTATAGTGGTTTGGATTGGAATCGGTTCCAATTAGAAGAGATCTTAGCCCCAATATATTGATTTATGGTGGGCAAATCGTTTGTTGCCCGCAGTTTGATAATCGAGACGATTCTTGCTAAAGGAGATTTGGTGGCAAATATTACCATCAAAGACGTGGCTAAAAAGGCTGGCGTTGGTGTGGGAACAGTTTCTCGTGTTTTAAATCAAAGTCCTTCCGTAAGTGATCAAACGCGTCAAAAGGTATTGACTGCGATTGAAGAATTGGAATATACGCCAGACCCCGTGGCTCGCAAGTTATCATTGGGCCGTTCAATGATTGTCTCAGTCATGGCCCCCTTTTTTATTCGACCCTCTTATGTTGAACGCTTACGGGGGATCGTTTCTGTTCTTTCTGATAGTGAATATGATTTTGTTTTTTATAATGTAGAGACAGTGCAGCGACGTGACGTTTACTTCAGGGAGATCCCGCGACGTCATCAAGCTGATGGACTAATCATCATGTCCCTCACTCCAAATGATGAAATCGTTCACAATTTCAGGCGGGCGAAAATTCCCACTGTCCTCATAGATTGTCATAGTCACAAACTAAACCGTGTTGTCATTGATGACATTGACGGTGGCTTTAAAGCTACCCAACATTTAATTGAGTTAGGTCATCAAAAGATCGCGTATATCAATGACTACATGTCCATCAACCCCTTTGATTTTCGACCAATAAGAGATCGTTACCAGGGATACCGCAAGGCGTTGGCTGTAGCTGGTATTGATTTCAGACCTGAATATTACCGTGAGGGAAGGCTATCGCGTGTTGTTGCCCAGCAACAGGCGTTAGAACTCTTGAGTATGCCTGACCCGCCAACGGCGATCTTTGCTTACAGCGATACGCAAGCCTTTGGCGTTATGCGTGCTGCAGAAGATTTGGGGATCGATGTGCCTGGTCAAGTTTCAATTATTGGCTTTGACGATATAGAGATTTCTGAACATATTCGTTTGACGACGGTTCGCCAACTTCTGTTTGAGTCAGGTGCTCTTGGAGCGCGGTTGCTATTGGAAGAACTGCAAGAAGGTGTCCCGAAAGCGGAGGAGTTTGTATTGCCGACGGAGTTGATCATTAGGAAAACAACCGGACCATCGCCATAATATCCTTATTTACAGGATTTTGTTGTTTTCTTATTCCGGGATTTGATCGTATATTCATATGAGTTGCTCATTGGGCTAATGACAATAGCAATCTCAGACAATAATAAAGGAGGTGTGTATACAAGAGAAAGATGTCTTAAGGTTTTGCTGTATTGAAATTTATCAAAAACATAAATATCCTTAGGAGGATAAGAAAAAATGTTAAAAATTAAAAAGTTTAGTTGGTTAAGCATTTTCCTCATCCTGGCTTTGGTTCTTGTCGCCTGTGGCGGTGGTGAAGCCGAAGCGCCGGCCGAAGAAGCTGAAGCTCCCGCAGAAGAGGCCGAAGAACCGGCCGAAGAAATGGAAGAGATGGAAGAACCAGCCGAAGAAGAAATGGAAGAAGCTCCTGAAGAAGAAATGGAAGAGGCCTCCGGCGAAGAAATGATCGGGGGTGATGCAATTTTAGAAGCGGCCTTGAACGGCGATTACTCCGGCACGCAAGTATCGATGTTTGGCGCATTTGTCGACGAAGATGCACGACGTTTTGAGAATTCAATTGCCGCCTTTGAAGAGGCGACCGGCATTGATGTTCAGTATGAAGGGTCAGGTGACTTTGAAACGTTGATCCAGGTTCGTGTTGAAGGCGGCGACCCACCGGATATCGCGGGGCATCCACAACCCGGCTTGTTAGCAGGACTGGTCAATCAAGGCTCTGTCATCGATCCCAGCACCTTCCTTGGCATGGACTTCCTTGAAAGACAATATGCACAAGGTTGGATTGATGACTCGACACTCGGAGCTGATCCGCAAATTGCCGGGGTTTGGTACCGAGGCAATGTTAAAAGCCTGGTTTGGTATCCGAAAGATGACTTTGAAGCAGCAGGTTATGAGGTCCCAACATCATGGGAAGAGCTGCTGGCGCTAAGTGATCAGATAGTGGCCGACGGCGGCGTGCCGTGGTGCATCGGTATCGAAAGTTCAGGTGCGACCGGATGGCCGGCAACGGACTGGATTGAAGACATCATGTTGCGCACTCAACCACCGGAGACTTACGATGCCTGGGTATCCGGAGAATTGGGTTTTGATTCTCCTGAGGTGCGTAATGCTATTGAAACCATGGAAGTGATTTGGAAAAATCCAGATTATGTCTTGGGTGGAGACATTGGTATTGCCACAACCCCATTCGGCGATTCTCCAACCCCCATGTTTGATGATCCGCCGAGCTGCTGGATGCACCGTCAGGCCAGCTTTATTCCCGCTTTCTTCCCTGATGATGCCGTTATCGGCGAAAACGTAGATTTCTTCTACTTCCCAATGATCGATGAGCAATATGGCGAACCGGTGTTAACCGCCGGTGATATTGCTGCGATGTACGTCGATCGACCAGAAGTACGTGCAGTCATGGCTTACCTGTCGACCGGAGAATCAATGAAAGGCTGGATTGAAGCCGGTGGATTTATTGGCCCGCACCAGGATTCAAGCCTGGATTGGTACCCAACTGAGCTTGATCGACGCTTTGCCGAATTGCTGTTGAATGCGAGTGTAACGCGATTTGATGGTTCAGACCTGATGCCCGCCGCTGTTGGTGCTGGTGCTTTCTGGACAGAAATCACAGATTGGGTGACTGGCAAATCATTAGATGAAGCTTTACCGTCAATTGATGCAGCATGGCCTAGTTAGCTATAAAGCATTAATTCGGTGAGAGAATAATATGGGGTGGGTAGAACCGCCCCATATTATTCTGTATCGAATAGTTATAAAGGAGGCGATTATGTCTACTGTTCAAACGGCAAAAGAATCTCAAGGGATTGGTTCGTGGATTGTTACGAACATCGCTCGCTTGTTGATAGCGATATTAATTCCATTAGTGACGTTTTTTGTTTTGTATCAGGGCTTTATTTTCCTGAGAGATAGTGATGCATCAAAATTAATCATTACCATTGTCGCCATTGTTTGGGGCGTTGGTGGGGTTGCCGTCTTGTATTTCCTGGCAAATTGGCTTGTCGAACAATTGCCAACAGGAGCCATGCAGCGACTTCGTCCCTATGTTTTTGTTGGCCCGGCGATGGCCATTTTGACCTGGTATTTGCTTTTTCCAACAATTCGTACGTTATGGATCAGTTTCCAGGTTAGGCAACCTGGAGGAGAAGATATCCTGGGTATTGGCAACTATGTTTATGCCTTTACTGACCCGGTAATGATTGAGTCGTTGCGCAACAATGCCCTTTGGTTGATATTTGGCACGGCTTTTATTGTTGGATTTGGCCTACTCGTTGCCGTTTTAGCTGATCGCAGCCGCTTAGAAGTTGGTGCAAAGGCATTAATATTTTTACCTATGGCAATTTCTTTTGTCGGCGCTGGCGTTATTTTCCGCTTTGTATACGATGCTTCGCGCGCTCCAGGCCAAACACAAATCGGACTGCTTAATGCAGTGGTTGAAGCGCTTGGGGGAACAAGACAGGGATGGCTTTTGTTGGAACCCTGGAACAATTTCATGTTAATCGGTGTGCTGGTATTTCTTCAAACAGGGTTTGCCATGGTTCTGCTATCCTCAGCTCTTAAAGGTGTGCCTAATGAATTACTTGAAGCAGGACGGATTGATGGCGCCAACGAGAGACAAATATTTTTCAGCATCATCATTCCCTACATTCGCGGAACCATTATCACCGTATCTACCACAATCGTCATTTTAACCCTAAAAATATTCGATCTCATTTTCGTTATGACGCAGGGGCGAAATGGCACAGAGGTGATAGCGGATCTGATGTATAAACAGATGTTTACCTTTCAAAATCCGGGTCGAGGCGCAGCTTTGGCTATACTACTGGTCGTTCTGACTATTCCGGTGATGGTTTACAATTTACGTCGATTTCAAGATCAGGAGGCATTCTAATGGGTGGCAGTTTAAGCAGTCAAAAAAGAATAAATGCAATATTGGTCAATGGTGCTCTCTTGTTGTTAGTTATTATCTGGACAATTCCAACATTAGGATTGCTCGTATCTTCCTTCCGGCCACCTCAAGATGTGCGGACAACTGGCTGGTGGACGGTATTCTCAGACCCGTTACCACTCAATGAAACATTTACGCTAGATAATTATCGTCAGGTATTAACAGGTGAAGATATTGAAAATGCCGATGGTACGGTTATTGAGGCCAGTGGCGATAATCTTAGCAATGCGTTTTTGAACAGCCTGGCCGTTACTATCCCGGCGACTGTCATTCCCATCTTGATCGCTGCCTTTGCAGCATATGGATTTGCCTGGATGGATTTTCCAGGCCGAAAATTCTTCTTTATCATTGTGGTAGGACTTCTGGTTGTGCCATTACAAACGGCATTAATCCCCATATTACGTGATTATGTCCGCTTAGAACTAACAGGTACTTTCCTGGCCGTGTGGCTGGCACATACCGGCTTTGGTTTACCTTTGGCAACTTATTTGTTGTTTAACTATATCGCCGGATTGCCAAGGGAAATTATGGAGTCCGCTTTCGTTGATGGGGCCTCACACTTCACAACATTTATAAGGCTGGTTCTGCCGCTTTCTGTTCCTGCCCTGGCTTCATTTGCGATATTCCAGTTTCTATGGGTTTGGAATGATTTGTTGGTCGCCCTTGTGTTTATTGGCTCAAAACCCGATGTTGCTGTCTTAACGCAAGCACTGCAGGAAATGGTTGGATCCCGTGGTCAGGACTGGCATCTATTAACGGCCGGTGCCTTTATTACCATGATCCTGCCTTTGATTGTATTTTTCTCCCTACAGCGTTTCTTTGTGCGTGGCCTGCTGGCAGGCTCGGTTAAAGGATAAAATTAGCGAGATTGTTGGTCCGGAGTTCACCTAATTAATTATTTGCCGTCAAGATGGATATAGAAGATGGTGAATCATCCGTCCAATAAGGAGTATTTAAAATGAGTGATATCGGTATTATTACTTTTCCTGATGAAAATAAAGCAAAAGAAGTCCTAAAATCTTTAAAGAAATTGGAAAAAGAAAAACTGCTAAAACTGGAGGATGCAGCGGTTTTAACCAAGGGGGAGGATGGAAAGATTAAAGTCGATCAGACGTTAGATGCAACTGCTAAAAAAGGAGCCATATCAGGTGGGGCAATCGGCGTGGTAATCGGCACCATGGTCGGCGGACCGATCGGAGGCGCCTTGGTAGGTGCGGCCGCCGGCGCATTTGCGGGTAAGAAAATAGATTACGGTATTCCGGACGAGAAGATCGAAGCTGTATCAGAAGCGCTGGAAAATCACAGTTCAGCTATTTTTGTGAAGACAACCTTAACGGAACGAAACAGACCTATCCTAAGACGATTAATGCTGGATGCGGGTGGTACTTTGTTTGAATTGGAATTGTCGGATAAGAATGAAGCTGATTTTAATGAGGCATTGACAGATTTTAGCGGCCGATAGAAGTGAGCGGAGATAAGCATTTTGCTGTTGTTACAATTCCATTAAATCGCCCTGATGTCGTAGATTTTCTACTGCCCCCATCCAGAAAGCCAAAAGGGGCGCAGATAACAATCGTTGGACAACGGCCAACCTATCGAGCTGAAGCTGCCTGGATCGAAATATTGCACAATTCGACCGTTCCGCACATCGCTGATTATTTGGCAATTGATGACCCAGGAAACAATCTAACAGATACTTATACTGACCGGCTTGTGCCAATAGAGCTTCTGGCTAAGCCTGACTATCTTACGCGCAATCTTGGTGGCTGGGCACCGATTTATTTCGCCGTAGCCTGTTTACCCGCCAATCATCCAGATGATCCACTATTACAAAACCTTGAAGTATTGACAAATTATGGTCACAAGATCCGCTATTTTGGAGCGGATGATAATCAAGTGGCGGGTCGGTTGGAAAAGGAAGTTAACTGCGGTTGGCCGGAATTCCTTTCCTCACTGCTTTACCTGCATAACAAACGCCCACAAAATGACTGTGGAGAAGATTGCATTATCGCTACCATGCGTTATGTTGAGCGCCTTTTTCAGGAGGTTTTATCGGGCAACAGGCTGGCAACAGCCGAAAATCCGCCTATCCCCAGGTTGTTGTTGTATGAAGAACTCTTGAGCCAAATGAGGCGGTTGGAATTAGCACGTCGTCGTTATCTGGCCGAGGGAAAAACCTGGCTTTCCTTAATCATCCAGAATTGGCAAGAGGAGCGGCGGCGGGAATCGGGCTTGATCATGATTGTCAAGGGAGAGTATATCTCCGGCCGCCACAGAGGCAGCCTGGTACTGATTGCCCCTCAATTAGGCATTGTCATCAAGCAGCCCGCTCCAGAACCATTGCATGAGATTGTGCTAAGTGCCAGAACATTTAATGAGCAAGAGGAGAATTGGCCGGCGCTTATGAATGATGGCTTGCTGGTGACCCCTCGCGGCCGCATCCGGCTGCTGTTGGAAGAGGAGATTATCCCGCGGATTCACAAGGTCTTCAATCACCCAATGACCTTTTCCACGCTCTTTGGATTTACGTTGGAAGCGTTCGTAATCGGGCAAACCATCCAGGATTATGTGTTGGCTGACCCGGCGCGAATGACGGCCGATCTTTATGACGTTTTTGTTTTACACCAACAAACGTGCGAATTACTAGATATAGAAAATGGAGACTGGCATTCAGCCAATTTTATTCTTCGTGAAAAGGACAAAGAAATTGTTCATGTGGACTGGGGCGCGGCAAGACCTTTACAGCCGACGGAAAAAACATCTGAGGGATTTAAGTCTCGCCTGAACCAGGTACAGAACATCGCTTATTCTTTTCATAACGAAGCGATTGCCGGGCGTGTTCGGGAACTACATGCACAACTATTATTTGACGAGGACAGGTTGGCGAAAATTAAGAACCGGGCAGTGCAATTAATAGGGTAGGGAGAGGAAATGAACAGCCAGAAGCAGTGGTTTCAAGAAGCCGTTTTTTATGAAATGAACATTCGCGCGTTTAAAGACAGCAATGGGGATGGAAATGGGGATTTCCGTGGAGCTATTTCTAAACTTGATCACATACAATCATTAGGGGTGAATTGTATTTGGATAATGCCTACATACCCGTCGCCTCTGCGAGATGATGGTTATGATGTGGCGGATTACTTTGATATCCATCCGGATTTGGGAACATTGGATGATTTTAAGGCATTCCTTGATGCAGCTCATGAGCGCGATTTGCGGGTGATCATTGATCTGGTGATGAACCATACATCTGACCAACATCCCTGGTTTCAAAGTGCGCGGTCTGATAGAAATTCACCATATCGCGATTATTATGTTTGGAGTGATGATAACCAAAAATACAGCGAAACAAGGATTATCTTCCTAGATACGGAAGATTCAAACTGGACCTTCGACGAAAAGGCCGGCCAATATTTTTGGCACCGCTTTTACAGTCACCAGCCTGACCTGAATTATGATAATCCGGCCGTCCATGAAGAGATGTTTAAGGTCATTCGCTTTTGGATGGATATGGGTGTGGATGGTTTTCGCGCGGATGCGGTTCCTTACCTTTATGAAAGAGAAGGCACAAATTGTGAGAACTTGCCTGAAACCCATGCATTTCTGAAAAAAGTGCGGCGGCTGATGGATGATGAGTATCCTGAGGCGGTTCTCATCGCTGAAGCAAATCAATGGCCGGAGGATTTGCTATCTTATTTTGGTGATGGGGATGAATTCCACATTTGTTTTCATTTTCCGATCATGCCTCGCCTTTATCAGAGTTTGAAAGCGGGGGATAAAAGACCTGTCGTCCAGATTTGGGAATCGACCCCACCCATTCCAACGGGAACACAGTGGATGACCTTTTTGCGCAATCATGATGAGTTGACATTAGAAATGGTGACGCTGGAGGTACGCCAGTGGATGTGGGAGCAATATGCGCCGCAGCCTCGAATGCGCCTCAATTTGGGCATTCGTCGCAGATTGGCCCCGCTTCTCGATAACAATAAGGCCAAATGGTGTTTGATTCATGCCATGTTTTTATCTTTACCTGGAGCGCCCATCATTTATTATGGTGATGAGATTGGGATGGGAGATAATATCTGGTTAGAGGATCGCAATGGGGTCCGTACACCCATGCAGTGGCGAGATGAAAAGAATGGCGGTTTTTCAACGGCCGATAAAACCTATCTGCCGGCTATTACCAACGAAGAATTTGGCTACCATACGGTCAACGTTGCAGCCCAGGAAAACGATCCTCAGTCCCACTTATCATTATTAAAGAAACTGCTATCTGTCCGCCAATCTCAACCGGCATTAAAAGCGGGTGATTTTGAGTGGATTGAAACCGGTCTCCAGGCGGTTTTGGCATATAAACGAAAGCAAGGACAGAACCAGGTACAATGCATCTTTAATTTGAGCAGCGAACCTCAACAAATTGCATTTGACTTTTTTGAAGGCCAATCTGATCTTCTGACCTTCCTGAACAGCGGTGTTGAGTCGTTCACACCCGGTCTGTTGGAACCCTTTGCCACCCACTGGCTCATTGATGAAAGTAATGAATAAATCGGCCGTGTTGAGCACAAAATCCCTCAGAAAAAGCCTTTTAAAGAAACTGAATAAATTAGAACAAGACATCTTTTTCTCAAGGCTTGAGCTGTTTTTACCTGACGTAGAACGGCCCTTAAAAAAACTTTATGGTCATCTTCCTGACTATTCTCAATGGTTGGAAAAATTATTGAAAATCACTGCCCAACGATATGCATCCCGATCGGCCGAGCTTCGTCTCCTTGATTTGAAACGCATGGCGGAGCCGGATTGGTTCCAAAAACCGACCATGGCCGGATACGTTTGCTACGTTGACCGTTTTGCAGGAACGCTGGATGGCGTGGTAGATAAGATCGGTTATTTGAAAGAATTAGGCATTAACTATCTCCATCTCATGCCCCTTCTGAAGCCAAGACCAGGAAACAGTGATGGTGGTTACGCAGTGATGGATTACCGGCAGGTCAAGTCGGAATTGGGAACCATGGAGGATTTAGCCGATCTTACCTCGCAATTACGTGAGGAAGGGATTAGCCTGTGTATCGATTTGGTTTGTAACCACACCGCTAAGGAACATATCTGGGCAAAAAAAGCGATAAGTGGGGAGGAAAAATATCAAGATTATTATTTCATGTTTCCTGACCGCACGCTGCCCGACCAGTTTGAACGCACCGTCCGTGAAATATTCCCAGAATTCAAGCCGGGAAACTTTACTTATTATCAAAAAATTGATAAATGGGTGTGGACAACGTTCAATGAGTTTCAATGGGATTTAAATTATTCAAATCCGGCCGTTTTTGCAGAAATGTTAGATGTCATGCTTTACCTGGCCAATCAAGGCATCGAGGTGCTCAGGCTTGATGCTGTGGCCTTTATGTGGAAACGATTAGGGACGGATTGTGAAAACCAACCCGAAGCTCATTATATCTTGCAGGCCTTTCGAGCATTAAGCCGGATTGCTGCGCCTGCATTATTATTGAAGGCGGAAGCGATTGTGCCTCCCCCTCAATTGGTGCCTTATCTTGGAAGAGGGGAAGCGACGAATAAAGAATGTGAAGTGGCTTATCATAATGTATTCATGGTCATGCTTTGGAGCAGCCTGGCCGAGCGCAAAGTGTCTCTGATGACCCATGCATTGCAGCAGATACCATCTATTCCATCGGGTACATCCTGGCTCACTTATGTTCGCTGCCATGATGATATTGGTTGGGCGGTAACTGAAGAGGATGCAGCGGCCGTCGGTTTGAATGGATTTGCGCACCGTTCTTTTTTAAGCGATTTTTACAGCGGCCGTTTTCCGGGCACATTTGCCAGGGGCGCAACTTTTCAGTTTAATCCAAAGAACAATGACCGGCGTATCAGTGGATCTTGTGCATCGCTTGCAGGACTTGAAATAGCCCTGGAACACGAAGACGAAGTGGAAATTGCCTTGTCCATCGGCCGGATAACATTAATCCACAGCATGATCGCCGCCTTTGGTGGGATTCCGTTACTCTATATGGGAGATGAGCTGGGGCTATTGAACGATTATGATTTCAGTAGAGAGCCAAACCTGGCTGATGATAACCGTTGGCTGCACCGGCCGCGCATGGATTGGTCTAAAGCCCAAGAGAGGTTTAGCAGCCAGGCACCCATGGGAAAAATCTTCAATAATATCCGGCGTTTGATTGAGATTAGAAAGCGCACGTCTGAGCTGCACGCTCAAGCAGAAGCGAATGCGGTTTGGACTCACAACGAACGCATTTTTGGCTTGTTGCGGGAAAGTCCGCGCGGCCGGCTCTTAATCTTGGGCAATTTTAGCGAGAGTGGCCAGGCTGTGAACAGAGGTCGGCTTCATGAGTTGGGTTTTTGGGGGAAACTTCAGGATCTAGTCAGTGGTCAGAAGCTAGATGACTGGTCTGATATTTACTTGCAGCCATATCAATCGATGTGGCTGCAAGTTTCTCGGTTAGAATAATTGAGAGAATGGAGAATGGGTTTGGTGAATCTTTTAGTTGCGACGGCCGCCGGAAAGAAGCATCACGTAATATAGAAGTTGGCCAATGGCAGCGACGGCCGCTGCTACATAAGTTAATGCCGCCGCATTTAAAACTTTATTAACGCCTTCCATCTCATCGCCCACTAAAATCCCACTGCTGACCAGCAGTTTCTTAGCCCTTTTCGAGGCGTCAAACTCCACAGGTAAGGTTACGAGCGTAAAGATGACGGCGACAGCAAACAAGGCAACGCCGGCCCAGGCAACATATAGTCCTAATTGGGATTGGGTGAAGAGCAGTAACAAAAACCCACCCATGAAAATCATCGGTGCCAAACGGCTGGTAAATTGAGTAGCAGGTACTAAAGCGCTGCGAAACTTTAATGGGACATAACTGCTTGAGTCTTGCAGCGCATGGCCCATCTCATGAGCAGCTACTCCGGCCGCGGCGATACTTGGGCTGCGATAAACGTCCGGACTTAGACGTAGGACTTGACCGCGGGGATCGTAATGATCGCTCAATCGCCCTTGAGTTTCCTCAATAGCAACGTGGGTTAAACCTTGTTCATCAAGCAAGCTGCGTGCAACCTGGGCACCGGTGATGCCACGCATGGTTTGCACTTTAGAATATTTGCTAAAGGCTCTCTTTACCCTCATTTGCGCCCAGAGGCCCAATAAAAGTCCTGGCAAAGCAAATAAAAGCCAGTAAATCATGTAAAATCTATCTCCGTTTTCTTATGCTAACCGGAACGCGTTTCTTAGACTCTTTTTCTGCACGCGCCTTGGTATAAACTCTCATTAAGAATAAACCAGTCAGCACGCTAGGCAATGTAACAAACCAATAAGATGCGATATAAGCTAACATATGATTTCCTTTTGGATATACTAAAAAATTTTCCTTTCATCAGTATAGATGTGATAACAATGATAAATCTTCCACACAAAATGGCTGTCGTCAAGCAGGATTAATGATTTCAAACTTAAATCTTATTTTCAGACTGCTTCCCTCATTTTTGTTTAACAATTTATTTTTGATATAAATAATTCCTTTGACTGAGGGATAGCAAAACAATAACAAAATACCTGTATATTTTCAATGGATCAACGAACAATGGTGGAACTTCAAATGAAACGCAAAACTGATAAAAGGCAAAATCTGCCGTTAGATTTAGAAGACGGTTTATACTTGCGTTGGGCTGATAAAAGTGATGTGGATGCGTTGGCAGCATTTAATGTTAATATCCACAGTCCTGATCCGAAAAAGCCGTTATTGTGGTTAGGGGAATGGACGCGTGATTTGATGGTTGGTCATCATCCAACAACCAATGCCTCTGATTTTACAGTTGTTGTTGATCGTAACCAGGATGGCAAAATTGTCTCCAGCTTGAACCTTATATCCCAAACTTGGACATTTGCGGGTATGCCATTTGGTGTCGGCCGTATAGAGTTGGTTGGAACTGATCCGGCTTATCGACGGCGAGGACTGGTTCGAGAGCAAATGGCCGTCATCCATGCTCTCAGCCAAAGTAAAGGAGAACTCATTCAAGCGATCACGGGCATCCCCTGGTATTACAGGCAATTTGGTTATGAAATGACGGTTAACCTGGGAGGAGGACGCAAGCTTTTTTGGGATTGGTCAGAGGATAAAAAAACAGCCGACGAGAAAGATTTCCAAATTCGGAAAGCTGCTGAGAGTGATATTCCTATTCTCAACCAATTATACACCAAGCATTGCAGGGAAAGTTTGATCGTTTGTAAGCGAGATCATGAAATATGGAAATATTGCCTGGAGGTGGCCAACGAAGATACGCCGGCGACATTACAGTGCCATGTGATTGAAAATTCGGCCAACAAAATTGTTGCTTACGCGGAAATTCGCCAGTGGGGAACAGATTATACCATTCGCGAGGTTGGCGTTCAAGAAGGGGAATCCTGGCGTGAAATCGGCCTTTTTTTAGTCAACTGGTTAAGGAATCAGGCCATCCAACTCAACCCAAATCGAGAGAAACCCATTACAAATATTCATTTTAACCTGGGAGAATCGCATCCCATATACCGGGCATTAGATGATAAATTAGGAAAAAAGAGTAAACCCTATGCCTGGTATATACGTGTCCCGGATTTATATCAATTTATGCGATTCGTATCACCTGTGCTGGAGGAGAGATTGGCTAACGGTGTATTCGCCGGATACAGTGGAATGCTACGGATTAACTTCTATCAAAATACCATGTGCTTGAGATTTGAGGGCGGAAAATTACAATCTGTAGACAGCTACAATCCTAAAAATTGGGAAGATGCCGATGTGTTATTCCCGGGTTTAACATTTTTACAGTTACTTTTTGGCTATCGTTCTTTCCAGGAGCTTGATTACGCATTTGCTGATTGTTACGCACTTAAAGATGAAACGGCCCTTTTAATAGACACTTTATTCCCTCGTCTCCAATCTGATATTAGCCCGCTAGATTAGGATGCATTATGAATCCAATTAAATCATTTATTGATCGATATGGAGCGTTTATTCTAGATGGAGGGTTGGCGACCCAATTAGAAGCACATGGCTGTGATTTAAGCGATGATTTATGGTCAGCACGCCTGCTGCTGGATGACCCACAAATCATTCGTCAAGTTCACGCCGAATATCTATGGTCCGGCGCTGACTGCATCATTTCAGCCAGTTATCAAGCGACGATTCCTGGTTTTATGGCCAAAGGATTAAGTCTGAAGGAAGCCAAACGGCTCATCCGGCTTGCCGTCGAAATTGCTGTGGAAGAAAGGGATACATATTGGGATTCCCTTTCAGAAAGGAACAAACGATTTCGCCTGCGACCTTTGGTTGCCGCCAGCGTGGGACCTTATGCAGCCTACCTGGCTGATGGGTCGGAGTATACGGGCATTTACGATAAAGACTTGGAAGAACTAATTGAATTCCATCGTGATCGCTGGCATTTATTATCCGGCACCGAAGCAGACATCCTCGCTTGTGAGACAATTCCTGTGCGCAGAGAAGCTCATGCTTTAGCTCAATTGCTGAAAGAGACGCCAGGGCGTTATGCCTGGTTTAGCTTCGCTTGCCGAGATGGAAAGCATATCAATGATGGCTCCCTTCTACAACCGACCGCAGCAGCTCTTGCAAAATTGAAGCATGCTGCCGCCATAGGGGTAAACTGTACCCCTCCGCAATATATTCCCAGCTTGATAAGGGAATTGCGGTCGGCTGTGGATCAGCCGATCATTGTTTACCCAAATTCCGGTGAAAGATACGATGTGCAAACCCATCGGTGGCGTGGGGAATCTGTCCCCTCAGAATTTGGTACTTTCAGTCGGGAGTGGCGAAAATTAGGGGCAGGAGCCATCGGCGGCTGTTGCCGCACAACTCCCCAACATATCCGGCAAATTCGAGATCGTTTTCCCTGGAAGAAATTGTGATGATGGATAAAAAAGCTTACCAGCAAACCTTACCCAAGAAAAGAATATCAGCGGGCTGCCTTTTTTTTGACAAAGATCAAAATCTACTTGTGGTTAATCCTACTTACAAAAAAACATGGGAAATTCCTGGGGGAGTGGTCGAGGCCAACGAATCACCAAGAGAGGCAGCGAAGCGGGAGATTTTTGAAGAGCTTGGCCTGGCATGCGATCTGGTGCGATTGTTGGCCGTAGATTACACTGGGGAGACGGATAAACGTACAGAGAGCTTACAGTTCATTTTCCTGGGACCAACCTTGACGGAGGAGATGATTGCCGCTATTGAGCTGCCGCCGAATGAATTAAGTGAGTATCGCCTCCTGCCACCTGAGAAAGGATTGAAATTATTGAACAAAAAATTGCGCCGCCGGGTTCGCCTCTGCCTTAATGTGCTAAGTGGGCAGGAAACGCTCTATTTGGAAGAACAGAAGTTAGTGGAGTCATTTTAATATTATTGCCTTGATTATGTTGGAATTATGCTTGCCAATCTTTTTACCCCTTCTTTGATCTGGTTCGTATCTAATCCACTGAAGCCTAACAAAATTGAGGGTGGGGCGGGTGTTTGCAGATGGTATGGTGCGCCCGGATATACACCTACACCGACTGATGCCGCCTGGTGAACGATTTCCGTTTCATCACATCCGGCCTTTAAATACAGCATGACATGCAACCCGGCGGCTACCGATGAATAGTTGACCCGGTTGGGCATATGGGTTTGCAAGGACATAACCAGGGCTTTTCGGCGCTCCTTGTACGCTTTGCGTAAGTGGCGCAGATGGCGCTCAAAATGCCCCTCGGCAATGAAGTCAGCCACGGCAGCCTGGGTTAAAGTTGGCGCTCCGCGATCAACAAGTCCTTTAGCACGGATGAAGGATTTGGTCAGAGTGTGTGGTAGGACAAGGTATCCCAATCTCAAACCAGGAAACAGGACCTTGGAAAAGTTTCCTAGATATATGACATGTCTGCTGTTGTCCAATCCCTGTAGGGAGGCCAGGGGCCGCCCTTCATACCGTAGTTCGCTGTCATAATCGTCTTCGATGATCAAGGCGCCGTTTTCCCGTGCCCAGGTCAACAGTGCCAGGCGGCGCGGCAAGGAGAGCGTGCCTCCTCTAGGGAATTGATGTGAAGGTGTCACAAAGGCCAATCGTGCGCAGCAAGTAGTGGGAATGTTTTCAACCGGCAGCCCATTTTCATCAACGGCCAATGGTATTAAATTGGCACCGTGCGTCTCGAACAACCGGTAAGCATCATAGTATCCTGGTGTTTCGACGATGATTTCATCACCTGGTTCGAGCAGCAATCTGGCTAAAATATCAAGCGCCTGTTGGGCACCGCTGACAATGACGACCTGGTTCGCCTGGCAGCGAACGCCTCGCTGGCGGTCCAAATAGCCGGCTATCGCTTCGCGGAGAGGTGAAAAACCGGCCGTGGAGCCGTAACGGGATAACATGATATCGTCAGTACTTAAATAACGGGCCAGCAGACGTCGCCAAATGTCGTATGGGAAAATATGGGAGAATGAACGGCCGAATCCAAAATCGATCTCCAGGCGCAAATTTTCGCGTTTGTTCATGGGAGTTTGAGATAAGACACGTTGCCCCCAAGGAGAAAGCTTTGGCGAATAATCAAACTCTTTTTGATTGAGATTAGAAAATGAAATATGTTGGGCAACAAAGTTTCCTGAGCCTTCGCGCGATTTGATAAAACCTTCGTCTTGTAGTTGGTCGTATGCCTGGATCACCGTGATTCGGCCGACTTGGAGATGGGCGGCCAGCTTGCGGCTGGAGGGTAATTTATCTCCGGAAGCGTAGGCGCCTGTTAGAATCTTTTCCCTTATTTGGAAATAGATTTGTTGGAAAAGGGGCTGCGGGTCATTTTTATCCAATTGAATGGAATTTAGCATTTGTTGTGAGTTCATAAATTTGTTATCCAACATGTGTGCAGGTTATTAAAAACTCGCCTACAATAAGGATATGTCTTACCGAAGCAGTGAAAAGACGCGACAGAAAAAAGATGCCAAACGCACGGCGATGATGCAGTCGGCGGTGCGAATCTTTGCGGAAAAGGGATACCAGGCCGCCACTATCCGGGATATTGTGAATGAAGCTGATGTAGCTATCGGTACATTTTATTTTTATTTCCCGGACAAGGAAACATTATTCATCCATCTCTACGAAGAAACCGGGGATTTCTTGCTGCAAACGTTGCAACAGGCGATTAACAGCCGCAGTTCCTTTCCCCAACAAATTCGTGCTGCTATTCAATCCTATGTTAGTATCGCGGTTTATGAGCCGTCGGCCGTGCAACTTCTGCTGTTGTCCGGTGTCGGGGCTGTGCCGTCATTGGCTGAAAAATATGCAGCCTTTCAAGAAAAAATGGTGCGGACCTGGCAGCGACCGCTGCAAGAGGCGCTCAAGAAGAACCAGGTGATGCCGCAAAATGAGCGCCGTACAGCAGAAGCGTTGACTGGGGCGTTAAACCAGGTCATATTGAGTTTGTTAATGCATCCGCAAGCGGACCAGGAGGCTGGCCAAGTCGTTGAAGATATGGCCCGTTTTGTCATGAGAGCGGCCGCTTACTATGAACAGCCAGCTACGACTTCTTAATTGAAGCCACAACTTAAAGTAATGTGACAGTCACTTTGATCATTATTTGAATGGCAATACAGGTAATAAAGTGACTGCCACTTGTCAAGAATCTAAACAACTTTTATTTTAGACCCTTCGAGGTCTTTTGAGACTTCAATTCGACTGGGGAAGGTATCTCGCAATTCGTCCACGTGAGTGATCACCAAAATACAGGCGAATTCATCACTGACCGTGTTAATAGCTTCAACCAATCGCTGTCGACCCTGCGGATCCTGGCTGCCGAACCCTTCGTCAATGATCAAAGTTTGCAAACGCGCGCCGGCACGTTGGGCCAGTAGTTGGGACAAGGCCAGACGAATGGCAAAGTTGACGCGAAATTGCTCCCCTCCACTATAATTTTCGTAGGGGCGTTCACCATCCTTATCGGCAATTCGTATATCTAACGTCTCGCTCAACGCATCGCGGGT
Source organism: Anaerolineae bacterium (assembly GCA_028277515.1). Next base: position 2,450 of record JANQGC010000368.1, on the reverse strand, counting down.
TTTAAGCTGACGTTGGGTTTCAAAATAGATGTTCATATTTCCGCCGGATAGGCGATCGATTAGTTGGTTGGCGCGTTCTTCAGTTTCCGGCAAAGCATGTTCAATCAATAGCGCCTGGACGCCTTCGCGTCCACACGATTTTTCCAGCAGCCTTAAGCGTTGAATGCGTTGTGTCAGCGTTATTTTATCTTTCTCAAGCTGCTCTCGTAAATCTCTAAGGTTATCCAGCACCTCTAATCTTTGCTCTGCTCGGCCGACAAGCCGTGTCGCTTTAATTTCTTCCTCGCGCAGCTTGTTGACCTCATCTTCAATTTTTTGAAGGTCGGTAATGCTATTCTGTAGGGCATCTAACTGGGATTGAACTGTCTGAACTTGCTGTTCTTGTTCCTTAAGCGCTTCTTCTTGCTCCCCGATTTGTTTTTGTAAATCGGCTAAGGTGTCCTTTAAAGGTTTGACGGCGGCCTGGGCTTGTTGGAGCTGCTGATAGCGATTTTCTGCGCCGGTGAGGGCATCCTGCTGTTCTTTTGCTGCTTTTTCGGCCGTCGCATCATACTCAATTTCCTCAATTTTTTTCTCTATCTTGACGATAGCATGCCTGGCTTCAACGGCATAGGAATTTTCCTGCAAAAGGGTGGTCACATGGTTAAGCTGTTCTTTTTCCCCATCTTCCCAAGAACTAATGAGTTGGGTCAACTGTTCAATCTGGGCATGGGTGGTTGATACCTTTGGCTGCAACGATTCCTGCTCTTTCATTAATCGCGCTCTTGGCTCCAATTTTGTTTCAAAATCTTTGATGCGCAATTCCATATCCTTATAAGCAGAATCATTTGCTAATTTAGCTTCTATCTCTAACAATCGGGCTTTTCCACTTTCATTCCAATTGTTTAATTTTTGATCGATTTCCACTAATCGTGCTTCAGCCTGGGCCAATCGCTGTTGTTGGGTTTGCAAGTCCCGCTCAACCTGTGGTTTATCTTTCAGATCCTGTTTGAGTTGAGGCACTTTTTCATCTAATTCCTGAATCTTCACAGCGTTGGACCGGTAACTATCACCATGCTCTTTGCCGTCCTCATTCAAATCCTCAATCACTTGCTGCCTGTGCGCCTCTGTTAAGGGCTGGCTGCACAAAGGGCATTCACTTTCCCCTTCACTTTTTTCCAACTGACGGATGCGCGTTTTAAGCTTGTCCATTTCCTTGCGCAACATTGGCTGCTGGGATTTGAGGTTATCCAGGTCCCCTTTTAATTCATAATAATTTTTTTCCTGGCCGGCTAATTCCTTGAGTCTTGCTTGCAAAATGGCCAACCGGTCTTGAGCGGCTTTTTTATTTTCAATGACGCTCTCTTTACTTTTCTTAAGGATCTCGATTTCTTTTTTCAATTGAAGCAGTTGGCTTTGTTCTTGCTCAAGCAAGCGCCGGTCAGCAATTATCTTTTGAAACGCATTTCTGGCTTGATTTAGTTCCTCGGCTAATCCTTCCAACTCATTGAGCTGTTTTTTAATGTCTTGCAATTGGGATTCTTTTTTAAGAACATCTTTTTTTAATTGGGGAAGACGGATGGATGCTTCTGATACCCGTTGATGCTGCTCTTCCAATTGTGCTTGCTGCTGCTCAAGGCGGCTGCGCGTCTGTGCGACTTGCAGATCAAATGGTTTTTTCTCCTGCAACAGACGATGATAACTGTTAGCTTTTTCCAGCCAATGCTGCACTTCCTGAACTGCCACTTGCCAGGAAGCATATTTCTCTTCAATGGCGTTTGCATCAGCAAGCACTTCCTCTAATGCTTCTCTCTCTTTCTGACGTCTCTGGAAATTTTGCTGCGATTGGGCCAGATTTTTGCGGATTCGCAAGACATTACTATTTATGCTAGCTAACAGTTTTTCTTGCTGTTCAGCAGCGCTTGCCGTTTGACGCATTTGATCCAGGATCTTATTTTGCAGCCTCAATTTTTCGGCGATTCCAGCCTGGAATTTGCGTGCCTCTTGCAAAGCATTGGCGCGATCCGTTTCCTCGTTCAACTCTTCTGTTATTTCATCCAACTTGCTGTCAATGAGCGAAATTTTCCCCTGCTCGATTTTTCGCGCTTCGGCGGCTTTTTCCCGGTAGCGATCCCACTCCGTTACACCCAGCAAGTTGGCGAGTATTTCTTTGCGCTGATTGGGCGTTCGGGTTGTGAATTCGTCGGCTTTGCCTTGCAGCAAAAGGCTGGAGTTCGTGAAGGTATCATAATTCATCTTTAATAGCTGCTCTACGGTTGCCTGGGTCTCGCGAATCTTATTTTCTGAGAGTGTTTTCCACTTTCCTTCACCTGAGGACATTTGCAATTCTAAAGAACCGGATTTTCTCGATCGTTTGCGGCGTTGGACACGATATTGGGTTTCTTCCAATGAAAATGTGAATCGCACCTCGGCCGCCTCACCCTGGATAGCAGCCATGCGGTTGACGATGT
>JANQGC010000301.1 GCA_028277515.1 Anaerolineae bacterium | reverse complement strand
CAGACGCTGCGCTTCGGCGATGATGTGTTGGCAGAGGGTGGTTTTGCCTGAGGATTCGGGACCATAGATTTCGATGACCCGGCCGCGGGGAATGCCGCCTATACCAAGAGCGATGTCTAAAGAAAGAGAACCGGTTGGTATGGTTTCAACCTCTAAATGTTGAGCCTCGCCCATACGCATGATCGTACCCTCCCCATATTTCTTCGTTAGTAAATCCAATGTTTTTTCCAGTGATACGGCGCGGCCGTTGCCATTTGAATTTGCCATGATTTTGCACTCCTTTTTTATTTTAGACAGCCTGAACCAGGACCAATGGTGCATCATGACCACGGCCGGCAAATGTCAGGACGTTTGCATATTCAGACTGTTATTCGGGCATTTTGAAATACAACAAGAATTTTAGCACAGATGTTCGATGTTGTCAAGATCGAATTTTATTTTTTGAACAATAGTTCAGTTTTTTGATTGAGGCTCAGGAATTGTTTAACATATATGTCACCAACCCACCAACCAAATCAGTTGACAAAGATAAGCTTTACAATTATTATCCTCTCTGTCTGTATTGAATTTACTAGCACAGCGTCATAAACACTTGGCTAGAATTCTTGGAACATATCATGAACAATTACTTCTTAAATACTGATCTTACCCAAGATTCCGCCTCTGATGATATGGTGTCGTGGGGCTTTTTCTGCACCTCTCCCCCTCCTCCTCAATAAGTATAACACTTCTTTTCAACCACACAGATTCATAATTTTGTCATCTATCAGTTTCCTCAATTGTCTAGGGAGTGTCCTTGTCCCTTACTTTGGGGACACGGCTGGCCGCTACTCAGAACGCAAAACTACTAAACCTTCAGAGGTGCTAACTATGCTAAACTTACTGCTCCAATTTTGGGGAGGTACTTTTTATCTTCTTAACAAACTATTCTTTTCGAGAGCTGAACGAGCCACTACTCTTCAGCTTCAACAAAAGTGGCAGATACGCGCCTGGACTGCTTATCTCGTCGGCTTGCCACCTTGGGTCTTTATTTTTATTTCTGAGCGTAACTGGATAGCTGCAGCTGTGGAGTCCAGTGGTGTCCCAGCAATGCTTATTGGGCTGATTGCTGCTTATCAAGGTCATACTCAGTTTCGCCAACATGTCTGGCTCAATCATCTCGCCAAATTGATGGTCATCATCGGGTTGGGATTAAGTATTTACGACTTCGGTGGTCTGACAACTCTTAATCAACTTTTGGAATTAGGGGTTGCCTCCGGTTTTCTTCTGGGCACTTATTTACTTGCCAAATCAAAGCCGCAAGGCTATTTCTGGTTGTTGGTGGGCAATGTCAGCGCGGCTTCGCTTATGATGCGGCAAGGCTATTTCATACTCATGATCCAACAACTTCTTTCGCTTACTCTAGTACTTGATGCCTACCGCAGTCAGAAGCAAAGGATTAGGAACCAAATATGACAAGCAGTTCTTAAATAACAGGCTGCCTGCTGCGAATCAATAATATAAGCTGTTGGATTTCTCGTCCCCCAAGAAGGAAGCTTAACAACAAATAGGTAAGCAGGCCGGCCGTCCCGGCAACAACAAGAAATAGTATAGGTTGGCTGATTGTATTGCCAATCAGAAGAATAACGGCCGTCATTCCCGCCGTTGCCAGCAGGGCACGGCCGGCACTAATGGCTAATTGCCGTCCCTCTAAGCCGCCTAAGGCTCTGCTGTTCAGATAAAAAAGCAGAATTGCGAGAAAAGTAAAGGCAACGGTGCTGGCCAAAGCGAGGGCGACAATTCCTAATTGATCGACCAAAAGGTAGGCCACGCCGACATTGACTACCAACCAGCCCATGAAGGCCAACATTGGAATAACCGTATTATGCTGGGCATAGAATAGCCGGGCCACGACCTCGACGGTCGCTTCAGTCACAATACGCACGCTAAAAACGAGCAGGATAGTGTATACAAGGTCGGCCGATGCCTGGTCAAACTCCCCACCCTGAAGCAAGAAGGCGATAACCGGCCGACCCAGTAGAACAATTCCGGCCGCTGAGGGGATGGTCAAAAACCAGATAATTTTCAAAGTCTGGACCGCCGTTTTGCGCAATCCATCTAAATCCCCTTCATTATAAAGTTCAGCCATAGTAGGAAAGACAACCAGGGCGATCGCGGTGGCAAATAGCGTTTCCGGGAATTGCATCAATGAATAAGCGTAAAAATAACCGGAAGTGCTGCCAACGGCCATCGAAGAGGCCAGACGAATAATAAAAAGGTCCGCGATCTGAATCGCTCCTAACGTAAAAATTCGGGGAATCATCAACAAGATGATCTCTTTGACCCCGCTCATTTTCACAGCGAGCACGCGCAGGTAATGAAAACGAAAGTGCCGCAAAACTGGTAGTTGAATCGTTATTTGGATGACCGCCCCAAGTACGGTGCCCCAGGCCAGCCCCACAATACCGATTTGGGGAACAAAAAAGAGAAGGCCAATCATATAGCCGATATCCAGATTGACCGAGGCCAATGCCGGTACGGCAAAATGTTGGTGCGTATTCAAAATGCTGCTGAGTACACCACTGATGCCGAACAACAAGGTTTGCAGAAGGATGACGCGCATAATGTCGGCCGTCAGCATCTGATTCTCAATAGAAAATCCGGGCACCAATACTTCACTGGCCAGCCAGGGCGCAAAAATCGCGCCGACCACCGACGTTAAGCCCAACACAATGAAGACCAAGTTCAAAATCGTGTTGGCCAGACGGGCGCTGTCATCAGCCGGCCGATTATTTAGATAATTGGAATAAACTGGAATGAAAGCGGCCGCCAGCGATCCCCCGGCGATAATCGTGAAAAACACCTCCGGCAGTTGGTTAGCGGCCGTAAAGGCGTCAATTTCTGCTCCTGTCCCAAAGGTCGTACTGATGAGGCGGATACGAATCAAGCCCGTAACCTTCCCCAATGCTAAAAATAGGATCACGATGACGGAAGAGCGAAGTAAATGGCGGGCGCGGGTCATGAGGCAGGATTGTAGCCTGAGCTAGAATTGCCGCAATAATTTGTTGTAAAATAAGGATATGCTAACAGAAAACAAAAGTGTTACTTATGAAGAAACAGGGGATCGGCTTAAGGTGACCATCCCTATCAAGCGCAATTGGATTTATTTTCTCCTCTTTTCCGTGCTGCTTATATTTTGGGTGGTAGGATTAATCTGGGGAATCATTTTCACCGTTCGTGACGTTGCATTTTCAGGTGAAGGATATGCTTTTGTCTTCACAATGATGCTTTTGATCTGGCTCTATATTTGGTTTCGCCTTGGCAAAATCCTTTGGCGTTTATGGCAGCATTATGCAGCAAGCCGAGAAATCCTTTTCATTGATAAAGAGCGTCTTATTATTCGCAGACCCGTCTCTCTCCTGGGAATTACAGATGCTTATGACCGCGAATACTTATCTCCCTTTATATTCAGTGAGAAACATGAAAGTCCAGGTTTTGATTATGGAAACAAGCGTGTTTATTTTGCGGAAGATCTGGATCAAGAACCGGCAAAAGCTCTCGTTAAGTTCTTAAATCAACGTTATTTCAGTTTCGCTGATGAGGAATTTTAGCGGATTATTCGCAAAATCCCGTAGCAACATACAAGGCACTTTAGATAACCTTAAACCCTCAAGAAATAGCCTTTATGTGCCTGGCATTTCAAGATTTTATTCTGTCAAATCCAAATCTTTTGTGGCAAAGAGATCGGCAGCGATTAAAAACAATATCGTGGCATAAAGAATGATTACAGCGGGAGCCAGGGCTTGGGTGGGCGTGAAAGAACCGGCGAATACAGCCTCGGTTAACGCCCGAAACGGCCAAAATATCACACCGAGAATATTATCAATGGCGTCCCGGCCCGAACTTTGGAGCCAGGAAGATAGTCGGCCGAATCCATTACCCACCGTCAGCCATTGCTGGGCATAAAAGAAGCTACTTATGCTGCTCACGATTGAAGCAAGGCCGGCAGATACCCTTTCCGCCAGGTTGCGGCCTATCAAAAGTATAGCCAAAATTCCAAAGATTAAGACCCGTGACCACCCGGAGGCAACCAAATCCGAGGCATGCAAAGCCAGCATACCCGCCAGAAGATTGAGGGCGATCCACGCTGGTGGGATTTCAATCATCTGGCCGAATGTACTGTCCGGCCCGCGCACCATAGCCAATACGGCCACGAGTAGTTGTAGCAGGAAAGCAAAAAATAGAGAGCTGAAGAAAACGGCTGTAATATACTCGACCCGGCTGGGCAGACGTACAATGAGCGGGTAGTTTTCGGCCCTATAAGCCCTGGACGCGTTTGATAAGGTAGCCAAAAAGGTCATGGCCGCGCCAAATGCGCCGATTATCACCATATAATTGCCCATGTCCGGCGTTCCCTGTCCTGGCGGAAAGAAAATCGCCCAATATACCAGGGCCAAAATAATATATATTAAACCAACCACAGAAAAGATAAGCCGGCGCAAGAAATAGCCTGTCAATACGATCAAGCGGCGGGTCATTGAACTGTCTCCGCATATAATTCAGACAAGGTTACTCGCTTCTGTTCGACGCGAACAACATCATAGTTCATATTGAGCAGCAGGGTTAATATTTGGCGTCGGAGGCGCATGGCATTATTTTTTAACGTGATTGTATCATCCTCAATGCTGATGTCGGGGTGTAGAGATTTCAGGAATCCACTGACCTCTTCCAGGTTCTTATGGGCACGGATGCGCACGAACGGCCGTAAAGCCAGGGCTGCGGACATACTGTTATGATAATGAATCTGCCCCTTATTTAAGATGGTTAGCTGCGTGCAGACCTGGGTAACTTCCTGCAGTTGATGGGAAGAGAGCAGAATTGTTTTTCCGGTCGAATGGAGTTCGCGGATATAGCGGCCGATTTCAACCTGACCTTCTGGATCCAACCCATTCGAGGGTTCATCCAGAAGCAAAAGGGGTGGATTGCCAATTATCGCTTGGGCCAAACCCAAACGCTGGCGCATGCCCTTGGAAATATGGCCAATCTTCTTATTGATGGAATCAAGCAAATTGACGCGGGCCAAACTTTCCAACATGACCCGTTCAGTATCTTTCCTCGGCACATCACTTGCTCCCGCAACCAACTCCAGATATTGGCTGATCCGCAAATTATTAGGAAACAAGAGGCGCTCCGGTTTATATCCCACAGCAGGCCATATATGATCCAGCGGATAAATTCGGCCGCCGTTTGGCGACACGAGTCCGGCCACCAGCTTCAATAAAGTCGTTTTCCCAGCCCCATTCGGCCCGAGTAAACCAATCACTTCACCTTGGGGAATAGAAAGAGAAACCGTATCCAAAGCGGTAAGTGTATGGTATTTTTTGGTTACATTTTCTAGCGTTATCATTAACATAAGAAGTTTACCACACGGCTCGACCTGGGCAATGTCTGGTCAAAATCCTCAATTTTGAGAAATGGCAAAGTTGTTCATACTCGGATTTCACAACCTAAAATGCGCCAGCAAACAAAATCCTTGTTATAATCTGAAATGAGTCTTGCAAACAACTCTTGTTCTACAGAGATAACTATATGAGTAAACATTTACATATTGCTTTCTTTACCAATACTTACCGGCCAACAATGAGTGGTGTTGTACGCTCTATTGAAACGTTTCGTACTGCCTTTACAGAAATGGGTCACAATGTCTTTATATTTGCGCAAAAATCTCACGATTATGAGGACACAGAGCCTTTTATTTTCCGCTATCCCGCCGTCGAATTCCCATTCGTCAATGACTACGCCTTGCCCATGCCTTTTTCACGCACGGTTGATAATGTGCTGCCCTCTCTGAAATTGAATGTCATCCACAGCCACCACCCCTTTCTCTTAGGAGATGTGGCTGCAGATAAGGCCAAATCATTAGGGCTGCCAATGGTATTTACTTTTCATACGCGATATGATGAATACGCGCATAATATTCCCCTTTCGCCCGATTTCACAAAATCAGTCGTTGACTTGTGGATGGCGCATTATTTAGAAAAATGTCACCATATCATTACCCCAAGTGACAGCATTAAAAAGATCTTAATTGACAATGGCGTCCAAGGTGAAATCACGACCATTCCCACAGGAATTGAGGTCAAACCATTCCTAGAAGCGGATGGACAGAAAATTAGAGACAAATATGGTTGGGGAGATGATCTGGTCTTGATTTCTGTTGGCCGGTTAGCTAAGGAAAAAAGTTTTGATACCCTACTGGAAGCAGCAGCAAAAGTTATGCAAGATCGCTCCCATGTCCGACTGGTAATCGTTGGCGGTGGCTTAGAGAAAAAAAGCCTGGCTAAACTCGCCAAAAATCTAAGGATTGCTGATCGCGTATTGTTTACCGGCTCCGTACCTTTCGAGGAGGTGCCGAATTATTTGAAGGCGGCCGATATTTTTTGTTTCGCCTCAACCTCCGAAACGCAAGGCCTGGTCACAATGGAAGCGATGGCCGCCGGACTACCCATTGTCGCCGTTGATGCGACAGGAACAAGTGATGCAGTAGAGAATGGCAAGGATGGGTTGCTGACAGAGGATTCTGCGGATGCGTTGGCTCAAGCGATGGAAAAAGTCATTGATGACAGTGAACTCAGGCAAAAATTAATCGAGGGAGCCAAAGAAAAAGTGGATTGGTTCGACATCCGGATTCAAGCGAAGCGAATGCTGGACGTTTATGCGCAAGCTAAAGAAACAATGAAAGCCGGCCGGCATATTGTGACTCGTAGCAAAAAATAAAATCGAATCCACAATTACTTCCACTTAAAAACGAGCGCGTGATTCTGAACTTCAATCTATGATGAGGGGTACCACCTCAAACTTGTTCACATCAACGATTCCCAAATCAGACATCCGAAGCTCAGGTATGACGACCAGGGCCAGCAAACTCAACTGCATGTAAGCGTTATTCAGATAACAGCCACAGGCTTGAAAAGCTTCAACCATCCTGTCAGCCCTTTCAGCCACAATTTCAGCCCTTTCATTGGACATCAACCCGGCGATGGGCAGTTCAACCAGGGCCAGTTCTTCTCCTTCTTTAAAGACAACAACGCCACCCCCAACCTGCCCCAGACGATTCGCCGCTCTGGCCATATCCGCTTTATCGGTACCAACGACGATCATATGATGGCTGTCATGGGCAACTGTGCTGCCAATTGCACAAAGAACATCAAAGCCAAATCCGGAAACAAACCCATTCGTCAGATCACCAGTCCCCTGGTGGCGTTCAACCAGCGCGATCTGGCACACATCTTGAGCTTTAGCCATTTGTACAATGCTGTGTTCGACCTCTAATCGCTTCTCTAGAGCACGGGTTGGGGCTTGATTTTCCACAACGCCGATGACCCGGACATTGACTTCTGATGTTCCCGTCGGAGCTTTGATATCGAAATCTTCTTTCTCCAATTCACGGCCGAGATTAACGGTGTTTTTGGCAAAATCCGGGTACTGATACGCCGGCAAATCAGTAACAAGACGGCCGTCCCGGGCCAAAACTTCGCCAGCAGCGATGACGATCTCAACCGGCAAAGACACCAAATCACCGCTAATGATGATGTCTGCATACCTTCCGGGTGTGATGCTGCCCAGATCTTTTTCCAGGCCAAAATGTTCGGCCGTGTTCAAAGTGGCCATTTGAATCGCCGTAACTGGTTTCAATCCCTGGGCGATGGCGTGACGCACAACCCGGTTCATATGTCCATCATTGACCAAAGTGCCGGAATGGCTGTCATCTGTACAGAGAATAAAGTTGCGGCTGTCAAGTCCCTGCTCCGTTATCGCCTTGACCTGTATGGCCACATCATACCAGGCTGAACCCAGGCGCAGCATCGCCTTCATGCCCTGACGCACACGGGCCACAGCATCCTCAGCACGCGTCCCTTCGTGATCATCAGCCGGCCCGCCGGCCACGTAGCCATGAAAAGGCAAGCCTAAATCCAGGGCCGCATAATGCCCGCCAACTACCTTGCCCACCTTCATCGTTTCGGCCATCTCAGCATGCATTTTTTCGTCATTTAGATAGACACCGGGGAAATTCATCATTTCGCCTAAACCGACAATGCCCGGCCATGACATGGCTTCCGCCACCTCATCGGGTCCGATACTCGCTCCAGGCGTCTCTAAACCAGGTGCGCTTGGCACACAACTCGGCATTTGAACATACACATTAATCGGCAGTGTTGCCGCCTCATCATGCATCAGCCGCACGCCGGGCAAGCCCAGTACATTAGCAATCTCATGGGGATCGACGAACATGCTGGTCGTGCCATGAGGAA
>JANQGC010000346.1 GCA_028277515.1 Anaerolineae bacterium | reverse complement strand
TAGAAAATATTATCAACACATTCCCCAATGGTTTTAATATCGCCGTTGTCCGGAATGATGGACGGCCGATTGCCGCCTATTTCCAACTGGAAATGAATGACACCATCTATGGCATGTGGGGCGCTGCCCTACCCGAAACATTAAAATTGCGACCTGCTTACCTTGCACTGTGGGAAATTATGCGTGATGGCATTGAAAGCGGCTTCACCACCTTAGACATGGGTCGCAGCCCTGCCGGGTCAAACGCTTCTAAGTTCAAAGGACAGTGGGGTGGCACATGTTACCCTATCTATCAAACGATTATTAATAGCAAAGGAAATTCAACAGCGCAAACTCTTACCAGCCAGGTACAATCCAGCGAGCAATTTCAATTGTTCATGAAAATTTGGCCGCGGCTGCCGTACGGATTTACCAGCCGGCTAGGGCCTAGATTGCGCTGGCATATTCCATTTGCCTGAGCATAACGAATGGATCGATTTCGGAAACTCATTACTCCACACTACCTCATAGTTGCCGTTCTGGTACTTATTTGGCTGGCCGTATTAGCGGCGCTGCCCGCATATTTGCCGCTGCAGCCCGCCAGTTGGTTGGCGTTCATCGCTCTGCTCATTGCTCCAGGATATCTATTAGGAGACATCATCACCTGGAAACTAAAGCTGGATGCGGTGGAGAGATTGGCTCTGGCGCTCCCTCTAGGAATGGCCATCCTGGCCATTCCTGGAACTTTCTCTCTCGTTCTTCATTTAAACATCCACCAACTGGCGCTAGGGTGGGCTTTAACCAGTGGCGTAGTTGTTTTAGGCTGGTTTTTTCATGAAGCGTGGATTTATCGCCGAAGAACCTACGAGGGTGAACCCTGGAAAGTTGATGAAATTATCCTCTTTAGCTTCATTCTTATCGCCTTTATCACCATTATACCAACCATCAATCTCTACAAGATTGATGGCGATGCATACGCGGTCAACTCATTTACGGCCGATGCTCTGACCGGGTTACCATTGAATGAAGCGGAACCCTTGTTTGGAACGAGCCTCGGTCCTGGCGTGCGCATGGTCTTTAACCAATCGCTCTCCCTAAACTACTTGTGGTCATACTTTTCCGTCATTAATATCAACACCTTAATCGCTTCGGCCTCCAAGGCGATGCTGGCTTTATGGGCCCTATTTGCCTCCTACGCCTTAGGCAAGGCTGCGGGGAATGACAGCCGGCGTTTTGGACTCCTTACAGCCGGAATTTCCCTGCTAATCTACATGGCCGCCCCCTTCATTCGTGGGGACAATGTCAGCTTATTTTATTTTGAGCGGATCAACGCCGATAAATTCATGGTTCCAGTAACCATGCTGCCGGTCATTTTCGCCTTTGCCATCCGGTTTATCCGGGATGGGGGATGGCGACCCTGGCTGGCTGCCGCGGTGGCCACATTCGCTGTTTCTACTATCCACCCCCTGATAGCCGCCATGTTAGCCCTGGCCATTGGCTCGTTCGGCGGGCTGCACCTGCTCATGAATCTGCGGCAGCGCACATCCTGGCTGCGTGTCCTGGCCCTCTCCGGGTTGGCAATGATTGTCATGGCATTGCCCTTACTTCAGCTCTATCTCTCCCTATCCGAAGCGCCGCTAGCCTCATCCTACCCGGAATCATTTGAAGGTTGGGATATCGGAGAAAAACAGGTTCCGATCCTGCCGTTTTTACACGTAACGGCGCTTGACTACTTTGGGCCACTGCCTGATTATGATGAAATGGAAGCGAACGATGTGTACGAGAGCACGAATCCCTTCCTCATCTGGCGTTTTGCCTTGAACATGGATCGGCGGCGGGTTGTCCTTTTCGACATTGACAATTATGTTTCTGATCCCAGTTTGCTAATAGAGCCGCCTTACTTGCTGGCCCTGCTGCTGCTACCGATGTTCTTATTCCGTTTGCGTCGTGATGTATCGGCTCAATTTGTGGTGGGTGTCTCCGTGGGGGTCCTGTTAGTCATGTTTAGTCCGCTGATCACACCCCTCATAGGTTCATTTGTGATGCCCTGGATATTGTGGCGATTTGTATGGATATTGCCCTACGCCCTTATTTTAGCCATGGCTGCTCAAATGTTGATAGGCGTATTCATTCGATTCATCACCTGGGTGCAACAATCGACCGATATTGGTACCCCACAAATGACCGAATCGTTAGGCAAGCAGTACGCCTCACTGGTCTTTTTATTATTGGCCGCATTGCTGCTTAGCCCCAGTATTTTGAGCAATATTAAAAGGCTTCAAGGGCGGGTCGCTTTTGCCTATTCCTATCCCACCCCCAATGCTATTTTCAGCCGCTTGAACGAGGAATTTAAGACTAGAGAGCCTGGAATGGTGTTGGCTGAACAAGATTTAAGCGTCACTTTACCCGCTTTTGTAGGTGAAGCTCATATTTTGGCCCATCGTATGCCCACGACAAGTGAGGTCTTTCCCGCCGATCAACAACATACAGCTTTACAACGTTTGCTCGATCAACATACCTTTTATTCAACCCCCTATCTCACCGAAACCGGGCTTAATATTTTGCAAGCGTATGATGTCCAATATGTCATCGCCCAAAGCGGCAGCGGATTGGATTTACAGTTCCGTATGGACCCCCAATCCTTCACCTGGCTGGCCGACAGCGAATCATATTCGCTCTACGAAGTGAGCAAACTCCCTGAGCATACGGCCGCTATTTTAGGCAACACAGCCATGGCCGCCAGAGAATGGGAAGCGGCCGAAATTCATTTCCAAACGGCCATAGAAGAAGGAGAACATGAGCTCCTGGCTCAAGTCGGACTGGCTGAAATCGCCCGCCGTAAAGGAGAGTTTGTGGAAGCACAAACCCTGCTAGAACAAGCTATTGCGCAAGCAGATGTGCCCATTCTACACTTTAAATTAGGGCAAATTCATGCTCAAGAAGGGAGAGTGGACGAGAGTATCGCCGAATTTGACCGTGCTCAGAAAGGGGCTCCCTACGTTCCCCGGTTCCACATTGCCCTGGGAGATGCCTGTTTAAGCGATGGTCTGGAGCAGTGTGCCGCTGTCCAGTATCGCAATGCGGCCAATCTTCAGGGCTGGCCGGATGAAGCATCGCGGCTCGTAGCTGAGGCCGGCTTATGGCGCCAACGTGGCTTAACCGAACGTGGTTTGCCTTTATATGAGGAAGCGGCCAGGCTGCAGCCTAGTGAATACAATCTGTTTTTGTTAATCAGTGTTTACCGAGAACTGGGGTTGTTTGATGAAGCCTTCCAATTGATTCGCTCCATGCGCATTCTCTATCCTCTTTCGGCCGAGGTTGTCAGCCTGCAAGCTGATCTGGCGACAGCGCAAGAGGATTATGACCGGGCTGTTAATCTCCTGCGCCATGCCATTTGGCTGCAAGAACTGCAAGTTCAAGAATCAAATCTGACCCATCTAAACCTGGCCCAAGTGTTGCTGGCCGCCGGCAGGCTCGAAGAAGCGAGTGATGAACTGGCCTTTGCCCTGGCCCAAAATCCATATACGCCGTCCGGCCACAGACTGCGCGGCAATCTGTTCCGCGAGAGAGAAGATCAGGACACAGCTATCCGTGCCTACCAACGAGCTTTTGAGCTTGATCCGACGCAAATCGGCGTCTACGTCGCTCTGAGTAATGAACTGCGCCGGAATGGGGGAACGCCCAACGATGTGATGGTCCTGTTGGGCATTGCCTTAGCTGAAGATTCTGATGAATCAACTTTACTGTTAGCCCTGGGCGACCAATGGCGTCGCTTAGGTGAGGCTGACGCCGCTATTGATGCTTATCAATCCGCCTTAGAGCAAATGGCCCTCTATGGCAGCAATGACCGCGCTCGCCCTCTGGCATCGGCCGGCAGCCGCGCGTTTGCCTTTTCAAGAATCGGCAGTGTCTATGAAGATATCGGGGAAACGCAAGCGGGATTAAGCTACCATCGCTCTGCAGTTGCCGCGGCCCCGGCCGCGGCCTGGCCGCATCTTCTCCTTGGCGATGCCTTGCGCCGCCAAAATGATATAGAAGGAGCAATTAACTCCTACGAAATGGCGTTAAGCATTGACAACAATCTTGTTGATGCATATGTCCGGCTGGCAGATTTGTACTCAGCCGCCGGCGAGCCGGAAAGGGCTGCTTCTCTGTACCAACGTGCCCTGGAATTAACCAATCCAACCCTGGCTCAAGTTGCCCCGCAAACGACATTTGCCGGCTTGCCGGCCCAACCAACAGCAACAGATGCCCTGTTTGCCTCCGATGAGACGCTCCTGCCAACCAGCGCCTTAACCACATTCGATCCGGCAGCCGGTCAAATTTTCACACAGAGCAGCGATATCATCTCCGTGATGAGTCCAGGCGATGTGTTTGCCCTGGCTCAATTATACCAGGGCCGGTCGCAAGAAGATCAAGCGTTGCAGCTTTACCAGCAGCGGCTGGCCGAAGGCCTGGAAACGGATGAAGCGCCGACAATTCTGGCCCGCTACTACAACGAAATTGGGGATCTTTATCTGACACGCTTTGATTTAGATGAGGCCATTACCGCCTATGAGGAATCTATTCATCTGGACAGCTGGTCCCCTGCACCTCGTTTGGGATTGGCGGAAGCACTGACTTTACAAGATAAACCGGATCAGGCCATAGAACATCTGGAAACGGCGGTGAGTCTCTCTCCCGGCTCTGTGGAAGCGCAAATTGCCCTGGCAAATGCCCTGGATGAATTAGGCAAAATAACGGAAGCCATGACCATTTATATTAATACGGCACGCAATCATCCGGGCAGCGGTCAGGCCACACTAGCCCTGGCCCGCGCCTGGCAAACACGCAGTCGGTGGGACAGAGCTGAGGAAAGCTTCCGTGACACGATTGCTAAAAACCCGGGATCGGCCGATGCACATGTCGGTCTGGCTGAGCTGCATCTCGATGTCAATGAGCTGGACGAAGCCGAAAGGTTGTTGAACCTGGCCCGGTCCATTGATTACAATAACGTCAGCAGCTATATTCGCCTCGGTGAACTGGAACAAAGACGGGGTGACATCGAAGCCGCCCTGGCCTGGTTCCAAAAAGCAGCGACGCTGCCGGCGGCCGACCAGTCTCTCAACCTGACTTTAATCGATTCACTAATTCGCTATGGCGATTATGAGACGGCTGAGAGCTACACCAATAGAGCCTTACAGCAGCGGCCGAACGACACCGATTTACTCATGCGTCGCGGCCGAATCGAACAAATTTACGGCCAATATGATGAGGCCTTGACCACCTATACCCAGGCACAGGCCAATGAACCGGACAATGACCGTTTGTATGTTGCTTTGGCAGATTTATATCTCGCCCAAGGTCAAATCAGTGATGCCCTTTCTGCCTACCAACAGGCGATTACGCTCGAACCGGCCGAATCCACCTATTATGTTGTAGCCGGCCAATTGTGGGCAACCCAGGATGAGCCGCAGCAGGCTCAAGATGTATTAATGGAAGGAGTTGCTCAGGCTACCAACCCGGCTGTCTTGTACAGCACGATGTCAACCCTGCAACTCCAGCAAGGCCAGCCCGATCAGGCGCTGCAATCCTTGAGCAATGGCATTGATATACTGGGCGACAATACGCAGATGTTCCTGGCGATGGGTGATTATTACGTCAATCGTGGCAATTACGAGCAAGTGAAAGTGCAGTTCGATCAAGCACTCGATTCCCAACCTGACGTGGCGGATGTTCATGTGGCCTTAGGCGATCTCTACATATTAACCGACGAATTAGACAATGCCATTGATGCCTACCGGGATGCCATCACCATTGACCCGGCAACACCCGGCCATTATTTAGCCCTGGGCAACGCCTTTCAGGCAGACGGAAATATGGCCCAGGCTGAAGATGCATACCGGTTGGCTTTAACCGTCGCCCCCACCCTGGTTGACGGTTATCTGAACCTGGGCACATTATTGCAAGCGCAGGGGAATTGGATTAAGGCCGAAGAGGTATATGAAACGGGTCTGGCAATGACCCCCACCTCCGGCGAATTGTTGACGCAATACGCCACCTTGAAAATTTCGCAAGGCAAGGAGGAAGAGGCTTTGGCCTTGCTAGAGGAAGCCGGAGAGGTTTCACCAACCGCCGCAACTTTTATTAGAAGAGCTAATATCTATATCACTTTAGATATGATCGACGAGGCACAACAAGATCTGGAGCGTGCATTGGACCTTGAACCGGCGGCCGTGGAAACATTGGTGGCGCTTGGTGATCTGCACAGAAACCAGGGCAACGAAACGTTGGCCGAGGAATATTTCATTGAAGCCACCCGCGTGATGCCGGGCGTTCCTACCGGCTACCTGCGCATGGCTTCAATGGCCCGCGAGGATGAAAATCGAGACGC
>JANQGC010000059.1 GCA_028277515.1 Anaerolineae bacterium | reverse complement strand
ATTCCCTGTTCGGTGGCGCGGGCAACGACCACCT
This sequence comes from Anaerolineae bacterium, assembly GCA_028277515.1. The sequence goes on along the minus strand of JANQGC010000059.1, from coordinate 6,722 downwards.
GACAGGGAATCGTTACCATCGCCACCACTCAGTGTGTCGTCGCCTTCACCGCCGGAGAGGAAATCCTCGCCATCGCCACCATTGACTATGTCATTTCCTTCATCACCTGAAACCCAATCGCTACCGCCGAAGCCGTAGAGGCTATCATTCCCGGTACCGCCATGCATCTCGTCGGCTTCATTGCCGCCGTATATCTGGTCGTTGCCAGCTCCGCCGAGCATGACATTTTGGCCGTGACTTTGGCCCGAGACTGTTTCGATGCGCAGGATGTCGTTTCCTTCGCCACCGTCAAGAATGTTGTCGCCGCTATAATCTGTCAGCGCATCGTTTCCTTGATCGCCGTAAATAATATCGTTGCCCGCATGCCCGTGGATATCGTCGTCTCCATAGCCGCCCCAGGCGATGTCGTCACCTGTTCCGCCAAGTATTGTGTCGTTACCCGCGCCGCCATGAATCGTATCGTTGTCGCCGGAACCTACGATCTCATCGTCCCCGAGACCACCGCCAAGAACGTCCGGGCCGTAACCACCACGAACATAGTCGTCGCCACTGTCACCAAAGTAATATAGCGGGTCGTGCTCGGTGTCGTCGCCGATGAGGCTATCGTCACCGGCGCCTCCCATGACGTAGTTATAAGCAGAGCTATATGGGATGCTGTCGTCACCCGCTCCGGACCAGTAGGTTCCGGCTGTAGAGCTGCCAGCACTGGTAGGCAGTGCGGCAGGAGCGCTTCGAAGCTGCATAACAGCGTCAGATACTTCATTGCTCTCCCCACTTGGGAAGGCATTGGTATTCGCATCGTACCCGGCCAGCGAGTCGAACAACGGGGAGGCAATCTGTATCTTGTCATCCAGCAGGAACAACGTGATGTTCTGCTGCTGGCCTGAGCCATAGAAATTGGCCAGTGTAAGGCTCTGATCCTCGCCAAGGACATGGATCGTCAGATCGTTGCCGCCGCGCGTGTAGAACAGATCGTTAGGGCTGATCGTCGCATCGAATACAATATAGTTGGAGTTCTGGTTCGTCTGGAAATACAGCGTGTCGTTGCCATCACCTCGGTTAGTTTCGATCCGGTTCGTTCCCGCAGCAATGTAATAGGTGTCATCGCCTTTACCGCCGACGATTCTTGAATATTGTCCGTTAAACGGGGCATTGGCGTATAAAACGTCATCCCCGTCGCCGCCATATAGCCAGTCCTGCTCGGCTGTGGCGCTTGCGTACAAAATGTCGTTGCCCGGCCCGCCAAAGAGATAATCGCTCCCCGGGCTGGCCATCAGAATATCGTCGCCGCCGTTGCCATACATGGTATCGCGGTCGTTGCCGCCGATCAGAACGTCGTTGCCTTCGCTCCCGACGACGAGGTCCTCGCCAGAACCGCCGTCCAAATTGTCGTTTCCAGCACCCCCGTGCAGCCAGTCGTTGCCGCCAAGGCCGTCGATCTCGTCGTCGCCTTCGCCGCCGACCAGGATATCGACTCCGTCATGACCGGTAATCTGGTCGTCGCCCGGTCCACCATTGACCACGCCGATAGACGCGCCATCGACGATGACCTGCAGCACATCGTTGCCGTCCGTTCCTTGCACACGGACAATCTCGTAACCGGGACCGATGACGTGCTGGATGATGGTTTCCTCGCCGGTGATCGGATCGGTCAGCACCAGACTGTCGCCGTCGATATCCGGGATAAGCTCCGGATCGACATTGCCGTTGGCGCGCAGCACTTCGCTCCAGCCGCCTTCGAGGTCGCGGTCGTGGGGCAGGTGCAGCTCCAGCTCAGCGGCCCGCTGCAGGATCGTGGCCCAGGCCTGCGCCGCCGCGCTTTCAGGATCGTCCATCATCAGCGTGACAACGCCGAGCGGATTGGCCAAGTATTGCTGGAACGCCTCGGCGACCTGCAAATCTTCCTTTAGCTCATAGATATTGATGGCGTCCGAATTGTACCAGGCACGCATCAGCACCGCATGCCCACCAACCAGGTCGAAGCCCTTTAGCAGACGGAAGGCCGCATCCAGAATGGCATCGCCGGAGTTGTCGTAAGATGCATGGCCGCCGGTCCCATCGACGATAAAGCTGTTGCCTTCAAAGCCGATCGTCAGTCGCGGGGTGGAGGAATTCAGGCGCAGTATGCCGCCGGTCATCTCGATAATATCGTTGACGCCATTGGTCACGGCACTGGCCATGCCTTTCGCCGTGTCAGCCGTGGCGCCGCCGTCACCCCAGCTATAGCTGGTGATGTAATCGCTAAGGCTTGTATTGAACTCGATCCGCGCCCAGGATTCCGGTACCTCCGGATCGTCGGCAAACAGATTGCCGATCAGTGTGCCGGCAATCTGTCCGACGAAGGCTGCTATAGCAACACCAACAGGCCCGCCTGCCGCGCCGAAAGTTAGGGCGCCCTGAATTGATGCCAATGCCGACCCAGCTGCCGCGTTGGCAGCGGCAACGTAGGTGGCTAATGACGATCCAATTGAACCAAAGACGGCAGCTTGGGCGCTCTCAGGTTGGATAATTTCCCCTGCAAGCTTGCCGCCGACATACGAAGCGAGAGCATTGAGAGCAATATCCTTAATTCCATCCACCCCAAGATCAAACGAGCCATCTGCGAATCCTGTAAATATTGTGCCGTCGAGATTCTTGAACACTAGATCAAAGGTTTCCGAAATGAACTCCAGCGTCACTGCGTCACCGACCGTGCTTACAACTTCACCGGCAATCCCTTCAAGCTCAATAACATCGCCAAGCTCGCTAATAATGACGCTCGACAGGACTGACGTGATCTTTGTACTTAAATTGTCAAAGAAGGCCTCTTTTAGCTCGGGAATATCTTCAAGGACCTTCCAGTCAACCCCTTCCGTCGTAAGGTAACCTGAAAGGGCCGTTCCACTGCCTTGAGCAACAAGATCGGCAAATGTTCCAAATTTCTCACCAACAGTCTTGAGAAACGTTGAATACATTATATCCCTATAGACATCCCCATGTGCCAGTTGCGAGCCGATCATGGAGCCTACATATCCGCCCGCATCTTGCAGGAAGAAGTTAGCCGGCCACCGAATCTCTTTGTTTGGGTCATCAATAATGGTCTGAAGTTCGTCATTAATGTTAATGAGTCTAATGACGCCATGGCCCTGATCACCTGCCCTTAGCTCCCAAGTTTGCTGAGCTAATCCCGTCCCTGCAGCAACAGAAGTAATTGCACCAATAACGAGCCCAGAGGGGTCTTTCGCGATGACAAATTTTTCGATGCGGGGCGCGTCAATATTTTCTAAGAGAATAGCCGTGCCCTTTTCAAAGGTCGTTCCCTCAGGCAAACCTAACAGCACATTGCCATTAGCAAGATTTTCAGAAGTTCCATCCGTTTCTGCGATCTCGTAAAGCTTTTGAAACGCCTTCATTCTATCGCTGTCAGTGCCTGTCTGAATGAGATTTAGGAGATCTTTTTCGCTCATGCCCTCCAAGGGATCCAATGACGGCATTTTGACAACGAAAGGACTGATGATGCTGGTTCCTTCAAAAACTGTGGTAGTTGTATGAACAATGACACCCTGTTCAGTGTAAGAATACGTGCTATGTGTTTCCGGGTCGATAAAGCCCAATACGCCCTGCATGAGTGCTATAATCTCGACCGGAATGCCAGTCTGGATTTCATTGTGAAGAACAGGATGATTTTGTTGCGACTCATTCAACGCCACCTCAAGATTTTCCTGGAAGTATGTCATCAGTCCATCAAACTTTGCCCGTAAGGGCATAGAAAGTTCGCTCGGGTCTTCAAAGGAGATCGGCGGCTCACCCTCATAAGCACCAGAAAGCGTATAGAGCCCACCCGAGAACTCGATCCTCATGGTGGGAATATCGCCTGTGGCAAAACGCGTGACTATGAAGGAGGTTGGGCTCGTTATGACAGCTTCCAGATTGCCGCCAAAGTCAAGCGTGGTGGCACCGGCACCTTTGTATATCCGCACATTGTCATCCGTTTGAAATGCGGTCCAATCTGGAGTTTCAATCTTCCAAAGTCCTGGGTCAATCTGTACAATTTCCGGCACTGTGAAGTTCGCTTGGACGACAGCACCAAGACTCTGCAGGGCTATTTGCTGAGCTAATTGTAACTGATGTTCCATTTCAGCTGTGATGGAATCGAAGTTAGGTGCTGATTGAAAAAAGCCCGTATTTTTATTTTCTACATAAACTTCACCTGAGGTGTGAAAACCAAAACGTATTTCATTAATACTATATTCACGCTGAATACCGTTATCGGCAGTTTCCGAGATAATGTGCCTATATGTATAGCCACCACTACTGACTTCCTTGATTAATGAACCATCAGATGTAATCGTGTGTTCAAAAGTTGTGCCTGTTACAGGATCAACAATAACAGATTGAATATAGTCGTTGTGCCCCTGTAAATGAGTACCATTATGCAGTTGCTCCAGTATGCGGTCTTTAAACCCCTCTTCAAGGCCACTATATTGCCAGGCAGCACCAACCCCAATAGCAACCACTGCAGCCGAACCGGTCTTGATAAACCCCTCTCCCGGCATAATAATAAATGTGCCCAGACCTGCTAGGCCCGACAAAAAATCACCGTACCCCGCAGCCGTCATTGCAGCCATACGCTCACCATTATCAGCTGTAACTCCTGCAACACCCATGCTGACAAAGGGCATAAACTTTGATGCTTCCCCAGGAATCCAGGAAACAGCTTTCCATGTAGGATTCGATGAAAGCTTATCTTCGTAAAGCTTGACAAAGGCCTCCGCTCCTTGAGCAAAGGCATCTGTTAAAAAAACGGCATCATCGATATACTGGCTATCACTCGTCATCTACTAGCTCCTGTTGTTTTTCCGGTGTGGTCGAAGATTTGATAAAAGGGCTTTTAGGTAAGAAAAGCTTACTGTTGCGCCTAGAATCAGCACAAAGAATGAAGAGGAGGACAACAACAACAATATCCAAAGAAATTTGTCGTTTTCGCTGACATCAAAGTCTAGACGCCTGGTTTCTTTGTATGACGCCAGATCAAATAGAATATGATACAAATAAAAAGCGAGAATGGTTGCGCCGGTCATGAATAGCCAGCCTATAAAAAGAGCGCTATTTTGTTTGATATCTATTTTTGCTTGGATACGCTTTACCCATACAGGCGCTGAGGGCAATAGAACCAAAGGCAACAGCACCATCGAGTTGAAGACTACCGCATAAATCTGCACCAGCATTTCCGCACGAAGCGGGTTTTCCGGTGCTACAGCGGCGTAGTGTGTTGAAATGGTCTTGTACAAAAGACCGGAAAAAAGATGAAAGATTTCATTGCTGTCAAAATACACCGCCAGAAAGCTTTGTAATCCTTCGAAAGTGCTTGAGATTTGATAAAAGACGTAGATGAGTGCGCAGTAACCCAGAAGAGGTATATACGCACAACGGAAAAAGCGTCCGATGAAACGTGTGCCCTTTGTATTCGTGTTTCCGGATGTGTTTTTCGGAAGAGGTTCGGGGTTCTGTTTATGCGGCCTGTTGGAAGCCTGAAACTCAATATAGCCATAATACAAGGCGATATAGAGCGTGAACAAACCGCCAAACCCCAGCACGACAAAAGACAATAGTGCCGTCAATACGGTGGCAGTTTTCCAGAGGATGATGTCTAGCGTCATATTTGGCATGGAACTCGAATTGTATTTTGCCGAAGTTATGTGTTCCCTGTATTTTCCGCATGTGTCTATAAGCAGCCGGAAGAGTAGTGCATACAAAACCAGATATATCAAGGAATGAAGTCGCTATACTGTCTTCAAGTCAAACTACCCTGGGTTGCCCGTATTCTTTGAGAAATCGATTGCCCTACAGGCCTGATGGAGATTTCGGTCTGTTGAAAATCAACCATTGATGTTGTTTTTTGCGTGGTGCGACAAATAGTCGCACCTGCTGATCTCGCCGATTTGAGTCATGACGGGCGCCGGGCGTCGACGCCGATCTGCCGGAGAGGGTAAGCGTCGCGCTCATGCGGAGGACTCCTGCTCTTGGGGTCCAGGAGCGGGAGTGGCGGCACAGACAAGGCTTCTCATGAAAGTGGCAGCGCGCCTGGCGCACGGCCTGCGCGGTCTCTGGGATCGCCTCTCCGGCAAGTATGCCCGCACCCGCCGGCAGAACGAGTGGGAGGCGTGGCAGGGTCACGTGCGGGACCGGGACGAGCGCGACGATCTGGTCCAGCGCCAGCTCGATCAGCGGCGGGCGCTGCAACACGACATCCGCCTTGCCCGTTCGGACCATACAAAGGAGATGCTGCTGCTGCACCGCGACGTGGCGGACTACATGCAGATGGCCGGGCGAGAACCGGCGCAGCCGCCGCCTGGGCGGGATCGGGCCGCCGATGCTCCGGATATGGCGGGCGAACGGCAAGGGCCTGAGCTGGGGCTATAGAGGTCTCTACCGCGATGGTGGCGGGATGACCGCGGGCGCAAGATCGCCGATGCTCGGTGCTTCCGCGGGCGCGCTCGTCGGCGCCGGCCCTTCCGCGTTATCAAGTTCGACCCGCACCGCTGGCGGCATGTCGCGCTCGAGGTCGTCCATCAACTCGTCAAGCTCATCGTCAGTAAGGTCGCCTTCGCGGGCGCGCTCGCGTGCGTCGTCCAGCTCTTCCTGGTAGTCGAGCAGTTCCTCACGTTCCTCAAGCAACCGGCGGCGCTCTTCCGTGGCCTCCGAGAACCCCTCCCAGCTTGTGTAGCCATCCGGGATGTTCC
>JANQGC010000328.1 GCA_028277515.1 Anaerolineae bacterium | reverse complement strand
ATGCTGTGCAAAGCATTTTGCGTGAAGAAGAGCTGCAAACCGCATCTGTTGAAGGCATCGAAGTCCAGACCTATAAATATGCTCTGGAACCGCACTTCCGCATAGATCCCAACCCGCCGTCGCGTGACGTTGCCGGACTCAGTATTCGCGTTGCTACCGCACTGGCGTTGGTCCGAGGCAGCGCTTGGCCCGGTGACTACAGGCACTGGGATGATCCCGAGGTGCGCCGATTGCGGCAACTCGTTAAGCTCACCGTTGAGCCGCAGATCGAGGAGAACTATCCCGACCAGAATGGCTGCCGCGTACTTCTGACGATGGCCGACGGATCGGCTCGCCAGGGGTATGTACCCTTTGCCCTGGGCGAGCCTGAAGCTCCCATTTCAAAGGAGCAGCTGCGCCAGAAGTTTGACATTCTCAGCCAGGACATACTGCCGGAAGCGCGGCGGGACGCGATTTACGAGATGTGTACCAATCTAGAGACTGTTGGTGATATGGGCCAATTGATGGCGCTTACCGCTGCCGGCTAACAGTCATAGGAAACCCTTGATACGAGTTGTTCAGTGCAGTGTATGCGAGAGTTGTTACATCATTGCCGCAATCCGCTATGATAAAAGAAGAACGAATGGATTTTTTCTTTATCGAGAAATATTAAGATGAACGTTTTGACCATAATCAACGGAAAGATCGTCGTTGACGATAACAAAGTGGCGGCCGACTTGGTCGTTGAAGATGGCATCATCGCGGAGATTCGCGAACCAGATTTCGGCCGTAAACGTGGTCAGGTTATAGATGCACAAGGACAACTCGTTCTACCGGGTGCCATTGATATACATTTCCACTGTCGCGCGCCCGCCCATCCGGATCGTGGTGACTTTGCCTCCGAATCGCGCGCCGCCGCGGCCGGTGGCGTAACAACTATCTTCGAAATGCCCATCTCCAAACCGGGCACGGCTACCCTCGAAATTTTTGAGAACCGCTGTCGAGTAGGTGAACAGGATGTTTATGTAAACTTTGGTTTGTATGCTGCGCCGGGCCTGCTGGATGCCGTGGAGATCGAAAAAATGGTCGCTGCCGGGGCGATCGGCTTCAAGACCTTCATGACAGGTGCGCCGGAAGGTCGCGTCGATGAATTCGAGGGACTATGCGCCACCACGGACGATGCCCTTTACCAAGTCCTGCAGTTGCTCAAACCATACAAGCATCCCGCTGTCTTCCATTCCGAAAGCAACCAGATGCTTGACTGGTATGAGAGTCTGTACGCGGAGACAAATCCTTTTCCGCCGCAGTATCATGCCCTGACCAGACCCCCTGTGGTCGAAGCCGTAGCAGTGGCCAAGTTGATCGCCATGGTAATGGATACCGGGCGCGCTGCGCATGTCGCCCATTTGAGCTCAGAAATTGCTCTGAACCTAATCCGTGATGCCCAGCGCCGGCAGCTACCCGTAACGGCTGAAACCTGTCCCCATTACCTGTTCTTTTCCTCAGACGCACTGCGTGAGGCACGTTCCTTCGCCAAGGTCAACCCACCCTTGCGCGGTGACAGAGATCGCAAGGCCTTGTGGGCCGGGCTTGAGGATGGAACGATTTCGATCCTGGCCAGCGATCATGCACCGTTCACGGTCACCGAGAAACAGGCGGCATGGGACGACATTCGCCGAGCGCCGCCGGGCATTCCTAGCGTCGACATTCTCTACCCGCTGGTCCTGCACTTAGCCCTCTCCGGTACCTTTAGTCTGGCTCACGCCATTAACCTCATCTCAACCGGCCCGGCCAAGATGTACAATCTATACCCAAAAAAAGGCACCATCCAGGTCGGCTCCGATGCTGATCTCGTACTTTTCGACGACAGCGATGAAACGATCGTTGACAGCAAGAAATGGCTGAGCCGAGCGGGCGCAGTCGACCGACTGTACACGGGCATGCGGCTGCGCGGTAAGTTACACCAGACCATTGTGGGCGGTGAAGTCGTCTATCGCGACGGAAAGATCGTCGGCGAGCGCGGAGGTGGCAACTTTGTGCGGCCGCTCCCAGAATGATTACGCTTCTAGCTAAGCGACCGGTTGTGATCAGGACACAAAGATCACGGAGAAGACAAGGAGAAAAGAGAACGCTAAAGAAAACTATGTTTACTCCAGTTCTAATGTGGGTTCTCTGCGCCCAATTCAATGGAGATACCAGTTTTACAAAAGGAGCAACCTGTACATGAGTGATTTTTCCTATCTAAGTGGCGTCTATAACATTGCGCCTACCCCATTTCGCGCTGACGGTGCGCTTGATGAAGAAAGCATCGGCAACCTAACCCGTTTCCTGGTTGAGAAGCAGGTTGACGGCATTACGATACTCGGTGTGTTGGGTGAAACGCATAAAGTCTCGGATGCCGAACGATCCGTGATTATTGAGCGCTTTCTTGAAGCGGCTGGTAGCAGCGTACCCATTTGCGTTGGGACCAGCCATGCCGCGACGGGACGGTGTGTTGAGTTCAGCTGCCAGGCCCAGGCCATGGGTGCAAAGGCTGTGATGGTTGCCCCTCCTAAGCTGGCACGATCGACTGATGCGGCGTTGCGAAAACATTACACGGCCATCGCCGAGGCCATCGATATTCCTATTGTTGTACAGGATCACCCGGACAGTAGCGGTGTGCTTATGAGCGCGAACTTCATCGCGGCACTCGCCGAAGAGATACCGCAGTGTCGTTTCGTGAAACTGGAAGATGAGCCCGCACCGGCCAAGATCAGTCAGATCTTAGCCGGCAATGAAAACATTCAAATATTTGGTGGCTTAGGTGGCGTGATGTTCTATGAAGAGCTACGGCACGGTGCCAACGGCACCATGACCGGATTTGCCTTTCCGGAGATCTTAGTACGCATTTATCGACAATACACGACCGGCGATCAGGCTGGCGCTGCGCAAACGTTCGATCGTTATTGCACGTTGATGCGCTTTGAAAACCAGGCGCGGATTAACCTGGCGCTGCGCAAATATATCTACTTCATGCGCGGCGTGATTTCATCACCCACGGTGAGGGAACCGTATGCGCCACTTGATAAAGAGACATTGGCGGATCTGGATGATCTTCTACAAAGGGTACAGCTTTAAACAGGCGAAAGATTCAATAATAAGGGATGGGATAATAAGATGGATTTAGGAATACGTGGGAAAGTGGCTCTGATCGGCGCTTCCGGTCGTGGACTGGGACGCGTCACGGCTGAACGTTTGGCCATGGAAGGTGTGAACGTTGCTATCTGTGATGTAGACGAAACGGTGCTCGACGAGGCAAAAGGAAAAGTAGAAGCGGCCGGAAACGACGCTTCCGTTTTTGCCTATCACGTCGATCTCACTGAAGCTGCGGACATTGAGCAACTGGTTGCCCAGGTAGAAAACGACCTCGGGCCGGTTTCAATTCTTATAACGAATTCCGGAGGACCACCACCAGGTGGTTTTGATCTGGCGACCGATGAGAAGTGGGAGCGTGCCTATGACCTCACCTTTCTCAGTGCCGTTCGTCTTATCCGGGCCGTGCTGCCGGGCATGAAAGCGCAAGAATGGGGCCGCATAATAAACTTCACTTCACGCGCCCTGAAAGAGCCGATTCCCAATCTCATGATTTCCAATGCGGTTAGGCTGGCCGTTGGTGGCATGGCTAAGACATTGGCAGGCGAAGTGGCACAATACGGGATTACTGTCAACAATATCCTTCCAGGACCGACAACGACAGACAGAGCAATTGAACTAGCCGCGAATCGTGCCAAGAAAAAAGGTATATTGGTGGAAGAGGAACTTGCCCTGACGGCACAGAGCATACCCTTGGGGCGGCTGGCTCGTCCAGAAGAAACGGCCGCCGCGGCAGCCTTCCTCGCTTCCGAACTTGCCGGTTATATTACCGGGGTTTCCTTGCTCATTGATGGCGGTGCAGTACGGGCCCTATAGCAAAATCCTTTTATGACAACGGCCGACCCCCGTCGACCGGTACAATATTGCCAGTCATCAGCGTCAACTTTGCAGCTATAGCCCATACCGTTTCGGCAACATCTTCTGGTGTGGCCAGGCGACCTAGGGGAGTCAGGTCAACTTGTTGTTGCAAATAAGCCGGGTCCATACGTTTGGCATATTCTCCTAAGACCCATCCTGGGGCGACGGATACGACTCGAATCTTGGGGGCTAACGCGCGACCCAAAGAGCGTGTCATCGAGTCGATAGCCGCTTTCGAGGCACAGTAGGCGACATTGCTGCCTATCCCGGTTGTGCCAGCAATAGAAGAGATATTGATGATTGTGCCGCCATCTTCATTTTGAAGTAGCTCTTTAAAGGCCCGCGTACAGGCGAAGGAACCACGCCAGTTAATCTGGAAGATGCGGTCGATCCACTCATCGGTCAAACCAGCCAAATCATCGTGGGCTACTGGTGTCGTCACTCCGGCATTGTTGACCAGTAGATCTGTATTTTTATAGCGGTCGGCAATTTTTTCGGCCAAAAGCTTTAAGGCATCGCTGTCGGTAATTGAAACCTCCGCTGCCATATGATTCTTGCCTGGTAGACTTTCTATCAATTCTAGAGCTTTCTCTTTTTGAATATCAATCACCACCACATGAGCACCGGCAGTGGCCAACCGGCGACAAATGGCCGAACCGATACCGCCACTGCCACCTGTGACCAACGCAATTTTTCCTTGCATTGAGTTGTCTTGATCCATATTGCTCTTGGGGTTGAGATAGGAGATTGTTCTTGACTGGGGAAATCTCCTACCTCGCTAGAAATTAGTCAGTGAGAACAGCCTCAGGTTGTCCGTAACGTTCGACGCGCAGATCAGCTTGCGCCTTGTGGGCCCAGAAACGCTCGATAGCACACAGGCGTGAGCAATAATCACCGATTATGGCGCTCGCTTCGTCCGTTAGTATACGCTGATAGGTAACAGTCTTGATATATTTCCCGACCCACAAACCGCCTGTATAACGGGCAGCTAATTTTGTCGGCAGAGTATGATTGGTGCCAATGACCTTGTCACCATAAGCAACATTGGTGCGTGGTCCTATGAACAGGGCACCATAATTGGTCATGTTTTCCAGGAAGTAATCGTCATCAGCGGTCATAATTTGCACATGCTCGCTGGCTACTTTGTCCGCTTCCACACAGGCTTCTTGCAAACTAGCCACCAGAATGATCTCACCATAATCGCGCCAGGAGACGCCGGCGATATGAGCTGTCGGCAAGGTTTCTAACTGGCGAGCAATTTCCTCTTCTGTTTCTCGCGCCAGCTTATCACTGGTGGTGATCAAAACGGCCGGAGAGGTGGGACCATGTTCAGCCTGGCCTAGAAGGTCGGTGGCTACCATCTCTGCATCGACAGTGTCATCAGCTACAATGAGGACTTCCGTCGGGCCGGCTAGCAGATCAATGCCCACCTTACCGAATAATTGGCGTTTGGCCTCGGCGACATAGGCGTTGCCAGGCCCAACAAGCATATCTACCGGGTCCATAGTCTCCGTACCCAAGGCCATGCGGGCGATGGCCTGGATACCGCCGATGATATGGATTTCATCAGCGCCGGCGAAGTGCATGGCCGTGATGGTCTCTGCCGGCAGTTCCCCTTTGATGGGTGGTGTGCAGGCGATGATCCGCTTCACGCCGGCAACTTTGGCTGTCAAGACACTCATGTGCGCTGAGGCAACCATTGGATATTCACCACCGGGGATATAACATCCGACACTATTGACAGGAATATTCTTATGTCCCAATATTACTCCAGGTAGTGTTTCAACTTCAATGTCTAGTAAGGCATCTTTCTGATGCTGAGCAAAATTACGAATTTGCTCCTGTGCGAATTTTAGATCCTCAATGGTTTGTGGATCGACAGAAGCAATAACTTCTTGAATTTGTTCATCCGACAATCTGAAACTGGGGGGATCCCAATCATCAAACTTGACTGATAATTCACGGACAGCTTCATCACCGCGAAGGCGAATGTCTTCCAAAATATCGGCGACAATTTGTTGAACTTTGACATCTGCCGCATGGGCCTCTTCTTCGCTGATGCCATGTTTTAAGATTTTTGCCATTATAATCCTCCATCTCGTTTTCTAAACGATATGTTTAATATCTAAGCTCACAGTTTACAATTTAAACCTACTAATAAAATCTTTTGCGGCAGCATCTAATAGCCGCGTGTCCGACGAAAGAGTAATGAATTGGTAACCAAGCCGGCGCATCATTTGCGCACTCTCAACAGTAGGGACCCAAATGCCGGCAACAAGGTTATGTTTATGGGTAGTTTCCGCGATTTTCTTGAGCGCATTGCCCATTATGGGATCATTCATGTCCATGGCTGTTTGGCCAGTCAACGAAAATCCTAGATCCCCAGGCCCGACGAAAACACCATCCAATCCTGGTGTGGATAAGATATCGGGCAGATTATGAAGTGCTTCCTCTGTTTCAACCATGGCCAGAGTCACGATGGTTTCATTTGCGAATTGAGCATAATCCGGCCCGGCATAAATGCGAGCGCGGGTGGGTCCCAGGCTACGGAATCCGAGAGGGGGATAGCGACAGGCGCCGACAAAAGATTCTGCTTCGGCGCGGTTGTTGATCATGGGACAGATGATGCCGTAGGCTCCAGCATCAAGAAGGCGCATGATCTGCGCGGGATCATTCCAGGAGGACCGTGCCAGAGGAATGGCATCCGAAGTGGCGATTGCTTGCAGCATGGTGACGGTATCCTGGTATCCTGACAGCCCGTGCTGTAAATCTACAGTCACGCTGTCAAAACCGGCATGAGACATCACTTCGGCCGACCAGGAACTGGGAATATGTAGCCAACCATTGACGGCCGTTCCGCCCTCTGCCCAGATTTCTCGTAATTTGTTGGCCCTCATATCATCTCCTTGAGGGGATCAATACTCTGAATCTAACGTCCTATATACCCGTTTATGCATACGTATGCATACTGTAAACGATGGGGGCATTTTTGTCAATACTTACCATTGAATTTTTTTAGTGTTCGCCTGCCAAAAAGTCGACAGCAGTTCAGTGACTTATTGAAAGGGCCTGCCGCTTAAAGCTTATCCTTCACAGGTAGTTTGTTGTTATCAAACAGACCAATCGTACGATTTGTCGCTGCTTCTCTTCCAGGAATTGCACCTTCAGGTGACCATCCCTCAGTTATCTTGAATTCGTGTGTATTGCCCTCGTACATGTAAGCGTTCCCTGTTCCGCCCATCATACGCAGCAATCTGATCACACCTTTGTTCCAATCAGGGGTGGAATAGTGGTCCATATCTGAGTAATGGAGATCTAATGGCGCCTCAATATATTGTGTGTGCTTGGCTGCATCAAGTGCTGCCATGTCATCTACAAGAGAGTTGGTATGCGGATCGGCATCTTTTTGATCGGCGACATATTCCCTCACCGTATCGTACATAGTGTTCTTCCGATCAGCAATTCCTTCTTCAATGGCTGCTGTAGAGGAATTAGGGTTCCACCATGATGGCATATGCAGGAAATAAGCCGGATCTTTCCAGGCATCGGCGCTCCATTCCTGTGGCCCTAAGAAAGCACCTTGCTCAATACGACCTTCGATACTGCCGGCCCAAAGCGAAGCCGCGGCAAAATGATTTTTCAAATTGGGACTGCCGGCTACGGTAAGGGCTGTGAAGGCCGCATCACCACCTTGAGAATGCCCGGTAAGATAAATGCGATTGCGATCTATTTTCAATCCCTCAATTTCCGAAGGAGCCAGTTCCCTGATATCTTCCAAAGTACCCATACAGTCTAATAGGTTGAGGATGTCGACAGCATAGAACATAGTCGACAAGTAGCTGCCGTTGTCATACGCTTGCATAAATTCGATGCCTTCTGCTGGAATATTGTTTACAGTTCCGTGTCCACGCCATCCCGGCATCAACAAGATATAGCCTGCTTTAATATATGCATCCAATATGTCGCCATAATAGGAATCGACCGCGTAACTAAAGTTATAGGTTGGCGCATTGTCCTCGCCAATCCAGCCATGGGAAAAAATTATCACCGGATAACCATTCTCCGGCATTGCCGTTGGCGGAATGTCGACGCGAGAATAAACATATAACCCATCAGATTTGTAGGAGGCCATAAAAGTGTTGTAGTATGGCTCGCCATAATATTGCGAATACGCAGAAGAACCACTATCATCGCCAAGGTGCTCCTCTATCTTCAAAGTTGATCCATACGTTCGTCCCCGCAAGCCAACGATAGAAATTTTTGTGAGAGAATCAAAGTGAGGATTTGTCATTATTATTTGACCATATTCATCTTCTTAACTCATTATACTAACCAATCACTGTTGAGAATGGTTAAAAAAACTGGCTGGGTTGGGAACTGACAAATCCGGCACATTATTCCTTACTTGTTGATAGGATTTACTATGTTTTGAGTGCGTTCTAGAATGTCTACTCCCTGTTGTTTCAGCCAATAAGGGATATCAATAAATACCCAATTCTCAACTAGTTTATCCCCATCACGACGGTAAACATCAACCACTTGCATTTCCACATTTTTGGTTCCACCAGGCAACCCCAACCAACCCCCGAGTGGGGAATTGGATAAGTTAGGCCAACCGAAAAAACAAGCATATTTGCCTTCGGCGAAACGTGTGGTGTGAGCGATAAATTTTTTATCCGCCAGGTTATTGCGGAAGGGTAATTGATGCTGTTCTTGATAGCGGGGTATGGTGTATGTAGCCCCGACGCCGGCCGGACCGTACCAAAGCATGTCGCCGGACCAGGTTCTTTCCAGAACTTCCGGTGGGCAGGTCATAGAGCCACTCTCGTTAAGGGTGACCAAATCGCCTATCATTTCCTTCACCAAGTCTAGAGTGATGACGCTTTCTTTTTCATCCGCATCCTCAAGCAGCAAGCCATCATGCGTGCGCGGTCCCGGATAATTGAAATACACACCGGTTGATGGCGGCAGAGGGTAAGCGCCAGCCTGAATCATGAGGCCGATGATATCAATGAACAGCCCAGTTTCAACTATTTTCCCGTTTTCAACCCGATTAAACTCCGCGTAGCGAAGATTTGCCAGTTTGCGCGTGTGGCCAATGCCTAACCAATCATTATCAAATAGGCCCATGAAGTTGCCCATACTCATGACCCATTGCTCATCTCGGAATTCATTTTTACCGGCGATGAAAATATCTTGCCGGCGCTGCATGCGGGTGAGTGCATGCAGCAATGGTGTCCAAAAGGTTTGGGCCACATCGTCAGCGCCATGCAATTGCCGGAATGGATACACGCTGCGCCAGTGGTAGTTTTCTGCCGTAAATTCTCTTAAAACATTGGCAACTGTTTGCGGAGAGGCTTTTTCAAGAGCATCAAAATAACTGAGAACAACCGTTTTGGCTTTTTGAAATTTACTCAATTTTTTATCCTCAAAAGAGTGTAAAAAAATCCTTGCCCATCGCTGCTATGAGTTGGGCTTTTTTTCGTGATTCAAGTCCATCTTGCTCTGTCAGTAAATTCTTAGTACTCTATGCTTCGCCTGAGACGTCTTGCTCTGGCAGGAGAAATCCGGCGATTAACAAAGCCCAGGCCAGCATGGCCCAAATAAAGAATCCAGGTACAAAAGTGCCAAGTGTATCCCGAGATGCCCCAACCACAATTGGGGAGATAAACATACCCAGGCCGGCTATGGTCAATGATGATCCCCAGACCACAGAGATCTTTTCTTCCGTCATCCAGGGCAGCTGCATGGGCAGAGTGAGCAGCATAGGTTGGTAGATCCATGTTCCTATGCCAAGCACCATGACTGACAGTGCAATCAACGCAGTCTGTTCAAACATGAAGGCACCAAAGCCTCCCAGACCCACCAAAATGCCGGGGATGATAAAGAATAAGCGTTTTGACTTCACACGCAGGGCCAGGTAGCCGCCAAGAAGTACGGCAAACATGCCAACAAAGGGCAGCAGACCTGTTAAATTACCGGCTTGTACAAGGGACATACCCCGAAATTCATTGTAGAAAGTGGGCAGCCAGCTCGTATGAGCTGCATAGAGAATGAAAACCAATGCATCCGAAACGACCAATAGGAATATGGTCCGGTTGCTCAAAACTTGCCACATGTCTTTGAAGGTAAACCGGGATGTTGAACCCTGTTTCTTTTGTTTAACTCTACCCAAGAAACTCCAGGCCACTGCGCTTATTAAAGTGATAAGACCAAATATGGTTAGGACAACTTGCCAGGAAACGGCCGTTGACAGCGGGGCGGCAATGGCCACCGAAAAAGCAATACCTGCACTCATCACAATCAAACCCGCGCTGTTCATAATCGCCATTTCTTTCGGCCGGAACCACTGCATCACCAATGGACCAATAGCTGGCATCATCAAGCCGGCCCCTATCCCATAAAGGAGCCGCAAGAGAAGCAGGCTGCCGAAATTGGGAGCCAGTGCGGAAAGGGACAATGTTGCAATCATGAACCAGCTTACGGAGAATACAGGCTTTAACCCAAAACGATTGATAATAACACTTGCCGGCAAGCCAAAGAAGGCTTTAGCTAGAGTTGGTACGGCAATGAGTAAACTAGCTGTGGCACGTGTTATGTCATAATCCTCAATCACCAGCGGTAACAGTGGCGAAATTGAGAAAAAATTTATACCTAACGTGAAATGCGCAGCCAGAAGAAGACCTGCGATAACAAACCGATACCGCGAAAACGATTTCGTTACCACAGCGGTATTTTGACTGAGTTCGATTGACATAGGGCAACCCCTTTCTAGCAGATATAATCAAGGAATTATTGGGATAAATCGTACCAATGAATACCTTGATTGCGCCGTTCGATTTGATGACGCAGCCTGTCAAAAAGATCGACACCTAGTTGTTTAAAAATATCGATCAAATCAATCGGTACCCAGTTTTCAATTAAAAATTCATCCTCACGCTTCCACCAGTCAAAATCACGAATTGTCATTAATTTTCCGGTGGCTGGATTTCCAGCATACTCACCATGATTTCTAGAAAATACTCTATCCCATATGCCGCCACAAACATATTGCCCTTCGCCGATGAACCCTAAGGCTCGTCCACCCCCATTGTGACTAAGATTACGGTCTCCAAAGCCATGAAGCCAGGGTCTTTGGTGAAAATCTGCAAACTCTTCCAGGCTCAAGCAAGCACCTATTCCAGACG
The DNA here is from genome assembly GCA_028277515.1 of Anaerolineae bacterium. The sequence continues at coordinate 31,976 of JANQGC010000328.1, read as the reverse complement.
GACCATACCAATGCATTTGGGGATGCCAATAATGCCATTGCTCCATACTTCGCATATCGCCCCCATCCCGGCTGCGCACATAGCGTTCCAAACCCCTACCCATTGCTTCGACGAGCTGCAAGCTTTTACGCGATTCCAGACTGTTCTGTTCTGTTAAGAGGACCCCGTCGCCGGCCGCTGGACCAGGAACCTTGCCTCCTTCTCCTCCAAGTGCAGGAGGCAGTACCTGAAAACCGGCTTGTCTCATAACGGCCAAAATGTCATACATGACATAGCTTTCGGCTATTTTTCCCTCACGGAGAAGGTAAAACTGGCCAAAATGGATATTGGTCTTCTCTCCGGTCGCTGGGATACCGAGCCAATCCTGAACAAATGTGCCGGTGAGATACCCTACACCTGATACCCACTCTTCAACTTGATCGGTACCGTAGATTGAATCACCTTTGTCCGTTCCACCCATAAATATGTAGGCTTTTCTTTTAAGATCGGGAAATGAGGTCAATAAAGGCTGCCAGAAATCCGTGATGAGCGCATCGACTCCCTCTATCTGATTTATAGGTGCAGAACCATTCCAGTTTACATCTTCATGCATAGCGGCACGGATAATATCGGGAACATTGTCGATTCCAACATGATTCATTTTTTGCCAAAAATCCCAGACAAATTCTTTGTTTTTCTGATTGGTGTTATTTGACATCTCATTTCCTTTGCTAAGTGTTATAAGAGCTGCGTTTCTCGATTTCGTTTGGTATTGGAAAATACCTGGTTCCCACCTGAGGAACGATTATGATTGATCAAACCACTGAATGCCTTTTTTGCGCTGTTCAACTTGATGATGCAATATGTCGAACAGATCGACACCCATTTGTTTAAAAATATCGATTAAATCAATGGGAACCCAGTTCTCTATTAGCAAATCCCCCTCACGCTTCCACCAATCGAAATCACGTATCGTCATCATTTTCCCAGTGGCCGGATAGCCAAGATAATCACCATGATTTATGGAAAAGGCTACATCCCAAATACCCCCAGCTGAATAAAGCCCTTCCCCAACGAACCCCATATGGCGACCAACCGGAATGGAAACATGGCGATCTCCAAATCCGTGCAACCAGGGTCGCTGGTGGAAATCCTCAAATTCTTCTTTGCTAAAAGTGGCCCCGATCCCTGTATAGCCATACCAGTGCATCTGCGGATGCCAGTAATGTTCGTGCTCCATGCGACTCATGTCACCGCCATCCCGGCTGCGATCGTACCGTCCCAAACCATCCATCGCGATCATGGTCAACTGCTTGCTCTTTCTTGATTCCAGCTCGTCTTGCTCCGTCAAGAGAATGCCATCCCCGGCGGCGGGACCTGGGATTTTACCTCCTTCTGCTCCGCGGGCGGGAGGTAGGATTTGAAATCCTGCTTGCCGCATAACCCCAAGAATATCCAGTATTAAGTAGCTCTCTGCGATTTTGCCTTCTCGTAGCACATAAAACTGGCCAAAACCGATATTGGTTTTATCATTCGTGGCTGGGATGCCTAACCAATCTTCGACAAAGGTCCCGGTAAGATATCCGCACCCGGACACCCATTCATCCCCTTCGTTGTCGGCCCCGCCGATAAAAACGTATGGTCGCCATTTCAGATCAGGAAACGAGGTCATCAAAGGCCGCATATAATCTGTAAAAACGGCATCCGCGCCCACGATCTGGTTAATTGGCTCCGAGCCATTCCAGTCTACGTCTTTATGCATCGCAGCATTGATTACATCAGGCACGTTGTCAAGCCCAACGTGGTTTAGTTTTTGCCAAAAATCCCATACAATTTCTTTATTTTTTTGATTGTTTTTAGACATTTTTTCCTCACTTTTTATAAAAATAACAACGATAATTCAATCCTTAAATAAATATTCGAAAGATTTGTCAATTTTTATTTTCATTTACCTCTGGAAATCTCACAGAAAAAATTGACAAATCTAATGCAAAACTACTTAAATCAAAAACAAACCGTTATGGCCAGATGGAATTTAGGCATTCCGTTTCCGCTGTTCTATCTGATGGCGCAATCTGTCGAATAAATCAACTCCCATCTGCATGAGGAGATCAACTATATCGATGGGAACCCAGTTTTGGGCCAGGTAATTACCATCTCGCCGATACCAGTCAAAGTCACGCATCGTCATCAAATTTCCAGTTGCCGGAATCCCCAGATACTCACCGCGATGGATAGAAAAAGCGGTATCCCAAATGCCGCCGCCACCAAAATTTCCCTCACACAGGAATTCGATTTCGCGTCCACCCCCAGTTTGATGAACACCGCGATCTCCAAAGCCTTGCAACCAGGGACGCTGATGGAAATCTTCGAATTCTTGTAAACTGAAGCAGGAGCCAATCCCGGTCGGACCATACCAATGCATGTTTGGATGCCAGTAAAGTTGCTGCTCCATACTGCGCAAATCCCCACCGTCTCGACTTCGAACATATCGTTCCATACCCTGGCCCATTGCCCCACATAGTTGACGGGTCTTCAATGTTTCCAGTTTATCCTGCTCGGTCAAAAGCACACCATCTCCCCTGGGGGGACCAGGAATCTTACCGCCTTCTTCCCCGAGAGCTGGGGGGAGAACCTGGAAGCCGGCTTGCCTCATGACCCCCAACAAATCCAAAATCAGATAACTTTCAGCAATTTGCTCTTCCCTCATGAGATAGAATTGTCCAAAATGAATGTTAGCCTTTGCGCCAGTTGCCGGAATATCTAACCAATCCTGGGTGAATGTGCCGGTGAGGTAGCCGAGACCGGACACCCACTCCTCATTGCCTACACCTCCCATAAAGACGTCAGCTTTGCGCTTTAGATCGGGGAATGACCGTAATAACGGCTGCCAGAAATCCTCAACTAGGGCGTCTGTACCCCGGATGTTATTGATGGGCTGCGGACCGTTCCAGTTTATATCCTCATACATCGCTTCTTGAACCACATTTGAGATTTCATTGGGTTGGACGTGGTTCATTTTTTGCCAGAATTTCCAGACAACTGCTTTGTTTTTTTGGTTCTTTTCCGTGTCGGATATTGCTCTCATTAGCGGGACACTATCCCTTCACCGCGCCGGCGGTCAGGCCAGCCAACAGTTGTTTTTGAAATACTAAAATGACTAACACGATGGGGAGCGTGGCTGACACGCCGGCCGCCGCGGCAAGGGTCAGGTGTCCAGGGTCTTCACCACCTGTGAACTGGGCGATAGCGACTGATAGCGTCCAGTTTGATTGGGTCAGAATTCTCACCAATAGAAATTCGCTGTAGGCAAGAAGAATTGAAAACAAACCAGTGGCGACGATGCCGGGCCACATGATCGGAATAATGACTTTGCGAAATGCTGTCAAGCGGCTGGCCCCATCCACCATGGCGGATTCCTCGATTTCCTTTGGTATATCCATGAAAAAGCTGCGCAGCATCCATATCGTAAATGGTTGGTTTATAGCCACCATTGTGATAATCAACAGCGCATAGGAGTCGAATAGGCCGGTCCTTTGCCCAAGAAAGAAGTAGGGCAGCACGAAAGCCAGACTGGGTAAGGAACGAAAACCAAGGGCTGCAACTAGAAGGAGTACGCCGGAAATTCCTGAATAGCGTGCCAAAGCATACCCTGCCAGACAGCCTATGGTCATTGAGATTGTCACCGTTCCCAGGACGACAATGACGGTGTTGAGAAAGTAATCATAGAACTCGGCCGTATTCACAAATTGTGGAACCATCCACATTGTAAGGAATGCGGCAACAACAACGCCACCATACAGAATGGAATTGGAAATCGGGATTCGATTGGCGAAAATAGCGACAAGAACCAGCACCAGAATAATCGCCAGGAGTGAAAAAACCAGCGCCCCTGGATTTGCAGGGACTTCGTTTAGCCATAGGTCCGTGTAATTATCGAACGTGACATCAAAGATAAACAAAGGTGTTCGGGAATTTGCCTGCCTTGGTGTTTTTAAGGATTGCAGTACGGTCCATAACACAGGTGACACACTTATGATCACATAGGTTATTAGTCCAATATAAATGAACGTCAATCCAATGGGGTTACGTATTTTCGCCATATTAACGCTCCTCAACTTGTTCGCGGTAAGTACGGATTAACAAGGGGACTAAGATAATCAGAATCATGACAACCGTTAAGATAGCCATGGCATTTCCTTTTCCAAGCCGCCGCACGCTCATTGATGTGCGAAATATATATAACATGACGGTATCCGCATTGAAAATTGGATTCATCTCTGTAAGAACAAATACACCATCGAAGACTCGGTAGGCGTCCATAATCAATATGAGGCCGAGAAAGGTCAGGACGGAACGGAGATGAGGTATGACGATGTATCTAATCTGCTGCAGCCTGTTAGCGCCATCAATTAAAGAGGCGTCTACTTGCTCTTCTGATATGGTCAATAAACCAGCGTACATGACTATGAACGTGAATGGGGTACCGGTCCAAACTGCGTTAACAATGACGAGAAATTTCACTGAAAGCTCGGTGAAGACAAAGCGTTGCCCAATAATATCTCGAAAGAACCAGGAAACAATGCCGCTCGGCACAAAAAGCTGTTTAAACATCAACGTTCCCACGACAGGAACGATAATCATTGGCAGTAAGAGAGCAGATATGAAAATGCCACGAAATTTTCGTGTCACCTGATCCAAAAGCATGGCAATAATAAAACCATTGATTATGATGAGGGGAACAGCGATCAATATATAAACTAAAGTAAAACGTACGGCTTGCCAAAATCTCGGATCGGACAGAACCTCTATGTAGTTTGCGAATCCCACAAATTCTGGTGAATCAATATTGCGGAACGTCATAAAATGCATGCCAAGCCAAATGGCAATCAGCAATGGGAATACCATGAGCGTACCCATAGCAATGACGCTTGGTGCTGTGAATTGAATGAAAGTCTTTCGTTTCATCAATAACCCCCTTATAAAACAAGGTGGTTGGATTGAAGGGCCAAGGTCTTAAACTACCGGACAAGGCCATTCAATCCAATTTAAGGTATGGTTTAATTACTCTTCAACAAAACCTTGCACGATTGCTTCAGCGAGATACTCATCAGCAGCATTCTGCAAAGCTTCTTCAGGGGTCAATTCACCACTGCCAACCAAGGGCAGCCAATTACCTAATGCTGCTTGGGCAAGAGGAAAAGCTGCATTGGCAGGTAGAGCACCCACACCTTCTTCGATGGTTTGGGAAGCTGCTTCTTGATATCTTGCTCCACCACCGGCGCCACCTACAGATGTGCGAATGACGATGCCATGTTCGGCAGCTTCTAACTGGCTTTGGAAATCAATCGCTTCCATAATCACCTGGAAGGCGATTTCCGGATCAACGTCGGTGTTTGCTGGAATTGAATAAGCATCCAAGAAGGCTGAGCCTCCTAAAGGTCCACCAGGATTCGGGGCCGGGGCTGGTGCGAATCCGATTCCGCCAACAAAGTCGGATTTTTCGGGATCGTCCATATTGGCTGCCCGGCTGGCCCAGATATTGGCCATCGCTAATCCACCGGTTTCCAAAGCAATTTCAGAGTCATCAATGCTATATGTCATCCCTTCAGGTCCCATACACACGTCAACAACTTCCTTCATCTTAGTTAATGCCGCTATACCTTCGGGAGAGTTGAAGGCAGGTGTGTTGTCTTCATTGAGATATTGCCCACCAAATGAGCGTAAGAATTGCCAAAATTCTATGTCCCAGGCCCAGCCGGCATGCACGTTTATTGTAAAAGGAATATCAATGCTAGGTTCATCGGCTAATATCTCGCAAGCGGCTATGACTTCATCATAGGTTGTTGGTGGGGTTAAATTATATTTTTCGAGAAGATCTTCCCGGTAGAATAGATGTAACGTATTGGCCATAAAGGGTACGCCATAGATATTTCCCTCATGAGTAGCAGCTTCCCAGGATGATTCCGGGATTTCGAAGAGCTTGTAATCGACCCAATATTTTTCGACAAGATCGTTAAGTGGAAGAATCAATCCCTGTTCGATGAACTCGAGCGATCCGGGTGTTGTATGAATAATCGCCCATGGCGCCACATCTCCAGCCAATCCCAGGCGCTGTTGCTCTAGTTGGCTGCCGCTATCCATTAACTGGGTGTTTACCGTCAGATTGTCGACATTACTGCATTTCTCCATTTCTTCTGCAATAAATTCGGTAATAGGGAAAGCTGTCCCAAGCAAACTTAATTCCACAGGTTCAGCAGGGGGTTCAATATTACATGCAGTCGGGTCCACATCACCTTCAACTACTCGGGTCACTTCAACTTCTTCGGTGATTACTTCGGTGACAACCTCGCCTTCAACCATTCGGGTCACTTCAACTTCTTCCGTGATTGTTTCTGTTTCGGTGACTACACGGGTTACTTCGACAGTCTGAGGTTGGCATGCAGCTAATAACAATGTTCCTAAAAGTGCAAAAACTAACAAAAGGAAAAATTTATTTTTAGTCATTGTTCTCTCTCCTTAGACAGATAGATCGATAAAATAGACATTAAACTGATTGATCTGCATTCCACTCCTAATAATCACCTCCTTAGAAAAAAATAATTACCCAGCCTGCTTAGATTAGTATCTTGTGACGCTTACCGAAATCGTTTTCGATCCTTTCAAAAAAAGATACTTTGATCTTGTACCTAAATTTTTTATTCTTGGCTCATTTTACTTGGGTCGGTACAGTTGTTTGAGCAAGGCAAACTCATCAAAAACCGTCCATTCTTGGACAAAGCGTCCATTCTCAACGAGATGATGAGAAATACCCATAATTTTGATTTGATTCCCTGTTGGTGTTCCGTATATACCAGGACCTGTATGCGTGCCCATCATGGTCCAGCGCGTAGCCGTGCGATAGCGATCGGGGCCATCATTTAAAGCACAGAAATGATCGATGGATAGAGCCAGATCAGGGAAGGGGGATAATAATGAAAGGATATAGTTGGTGAATTGGCCGCGGCCGTATAATTGCCTCCCCGATGCAGTATCACAAAGGTAATTGGGCCGATAATATTCTTCGATCTTGTTCAGCAGACGCCAATTCCAGATTTCATGAATAGACTGCCGCACGAAATTTTCGATATCAGATTCTGCCTCATCTGCATATGGCTCAGGTGGTAGTTGACCTCGTAATCTATCGGCCTCTGAAGGAACTGTGGCCAACGGTGCTGAACCATCTTCTTGTTCGGCGAACTTACGGGCCAGCTCATGAACATCAAAGCCAAGTTGATAAATTAATGATAACTCATCGCGCACAAGCCATTCTTCTACAATGACATTTTCGACAATGTAACAGTCAGCAATCGCGCGATAACTGACCTTGCGACCGGTGGGAGGGCCGTAGTTTGTATGTCCCCAGTTATGCCCCTCATGCGTTAGACGATGGGAGGTGAAATAGCCGGAATGGTCATCTCCTGTCCATATCACTTCATCGCCATATAAGCGTCTGTCGGGAAATGCCGCCAGGGTTTGGATGGTCCCTTCAATAACCTTATCACGTGAGTAAATGTCCCCATTGGAAGTGTGAATGCGCATATTGGTGCCGTAATAATCATAGAGACGGCCGATGCCGCGCTCTTCCCAAATCTCATGGGTGATCTTGATAATGTAATCGATGATGTCGCCAAATTTGGGATCGAAACCGCGCATACCAGGCTCATTTGTATTATTTGAGGACAAAATACGAACGAGGTCTCCCTTTCCAGGTAATGTAGTGTCAGATAGCAGTGACTGAGTATCTTCTGATTGACTTGTTGTCTCTTCTTTGGTCATAATAAGCGTCTCTCTTCCAGTGTCTTCGATCTGGTTAAAGATATTAAGTTCAATATTGTGTCGATTCGCGAATAATCAGCTCGATAGGCAAGACTTGTTGCTCCGGTGGGAGCGTCTTATCCTGAATACGCTTGAGTAAGATTTCTGTAGCTGCCTGGCCCATTTCTTGCAAGGGTTGTTGGACCGTCGTGATTGCTGGGGTTGTAATAAGTGAGGAGCGCAAACCATCAAAGCCAGCAATGGCAATATCCTCAGGAACGCGTAATCCTCGTTCCTGAGCGGCTTGCACAGCATCCACGGCCATAAGGTCATAGAAAGCAAATAGAGCAGTTGGCGGCTCTGGCAGGTTAAGCATGGTTTCAAGTGCGCGGCAACCGCTGCGTGGTTCTATCACTGTTTCAACCACCAATTGGGGATCGAAAGTGATGCCGGCTTCTCTGAGAGCCAGCCGGTAACCGGCAAAACGATCCTCACTCACTGTCCCTAGTTGGGGTCGTGTGGTAAAACCGATACGCTGGTGACCCTGTTCAATAAGATGCATCGTTAAGCGAAAAGCGCCGTCCTGGTTATTGGGGGCGATAAATGAGGCATTGGGGCTTTTGACACGCCGTCCAAACACGACAAAGGGCATCATTTCCTTTTCCAGGACATCGATTACTGCGGTCGATGGTTCGTAAATCAGAACCAAACCATCTACTTCACGACTGCGACAAATGCGCTTGATGCTATTTGGTTGGTCTACTGCTGTGGTGTAAAGGATTATATTTTGGTTCTGTGCTTCGGCGATCAAAGCTGCCCCGGTCATAATCTCGGAAATGTATTCACTGATGAATGAAATAGGGTTATTGATTAAGAGGCCAATCTTGTCGGTTCGACCCAGTCGCAAATTTCGAGCGACAGAACTGGGATGGTAATCAAGAGCAAGGGCTGTGGACTTAACACGTTCACGTGTGTCCTGTGATACATCAGGATAATCATTAAGCGCTTTGGAGACAGTCGATACAGAGATACCGAGTTGCCGGGAGATGTCTTCTATCGTCACAGACATGTCTCTTGTCCAGGTGTTAAGTGTGTCGAAATCGATTTAGATTAGAAGCAGATTAGCACGAAATCGTTTTCGCGTCAAGAGCAATTGTGTGATTCGCAGGGTGATTCCAAGGCCGGATATGTAACCGCGATTTCTTATTGCACTGAGGAGCGAAATTATGAAATTTCGGCTACATCAATCCGTTTGTATTAGTTTACTCGATTCCGTAACTCCTCAAATACATCAAAGCCTATCTGCAAAAGTAAGTGGATCATATCAATAGGAACCCAGTTTTCAACGATGAGGTTACCCTCGCGCCTATAAAAGTCCATCAACCGTACATTCACCGCATTTCCCGTTGGTGGAATACCAAGGTACTCGCCGGCGTGGATGGCACAGATGCTGGGCCAGCCAACCCAACCGGCGTAGTTTCCCTCGTTTACTTCGACTGTATGGTTGCCCTGCAGGCTCCGCCCATAAGTCGGTAAAGCGTGGCGAAAGGGTGTTTCGTGACCATCCTCAAATCCTTCGAGGGTGCGCAAGGTGCCAATACCACTCGGTCCGTACCAGATCATCGTCTCTGGGTCCCAATACTGTCTCAGGCCTGGCGTGTCCAAAGCCCCGCACATGATCTTAGCCAGGTGAAGCGTACTCACCTCTTCCCCGTCATCTCGATTTGTTAGCAACACACCATCACCTGTCTGGGGACCGAGCCAAGGACCTTCTTTTCCCCGGCTGGGTGGTAGCAATTGGTAGCCAGCCTGGCGGATCAGATCCAGGATATCGGGGATGATATAAGTCAGGATGACCTGACCGTCGTGTACAGCACTGAACTCACCGAAGCGAATCTGTGCCTTACGGCCTGTGGCCGGAATCCCCAGCCAATCCTTGGTGAAGGTTCCATTAAAGCGGCCGACGGCGCCAATCCAATGCTGGTACCCACCGATAAAGAGGTCGCATTCTCTCTTCAGGTCAGGAAAGGATTGCAGTAGTGGTTGCCAGAATGACGAGATCAAGTCTTCATCTCCCGCTAACTCACAGATAGGATGCGGGCCATGCCACTTGATGTCCCTGTGGCAATAGTGTCTAATGACATCTGGGATACCTCCGGCTTCAACCTGGTTCAGTTCTTGCCAGAAATCCCAGACAAGCATCTTATTTTCCTGTAATAATGTGTTTGACATTGTCAGTACTCCTACTTTTTCAGCTGACTTTTTGTCAGTCTTTTTTTATTCTTATCCCTTGATTGCCCCTGCTGTCAGACCCTTAACCAATTGCTTCTGGAACAATAGAATGACGATCAACAGCGGAACGGTGGCTGACACGGCCGCTGCAAAGGGGATGGTGCTGTACGCATACTCTCCGCCAGCGAACTGGGTAATGGCCACCGATAACGTCCATTTTTCCTGCATCAGTACCCGTACCAACAAGAACTCATGATAGGCGCTGAGCAGAGTAAACAATGCTGTGGAGACGATGCCGGCCCACATGATGGGCATGATTACCGACAGAAAGGCTCTGAGGCGGCCGGCACCGTCGACCATGGCCGATTCTTCGATCTCGCGCGGGATATCCATGAAGAAGCTGCGCAACATCCAAATCGCAAAGGGCAGATTTACGGCCACCAGAACGAGGATCAACAATGAGTAAGTGTCGTGTACTCCTAGCCTCTGGCTGATTTGAAAATAGGGTAGGGCAAAAGCCATGCGGGGCAGTGCGCGAAAGGCCAGGGCCATAATCAAAATGACCACGCCGTCGATCCCGGTGTAGCGCGCTAAACCGTAGCCTGCCAGACAACCGACGCTGATGGTGATAATGACCGTCCCAACCGTGACGATCACCGAGTTGATAAAAAAGTTATAGAAGTCGGCCGTGTCGATGACGCGTGGGATCGTCCAAAAAATTAGTATTAAACTTACCACCACCAGGGCTGCAACTTGGAAACCGGGAGCGCCCGAACGCCGCAGGACAGCTGCCAGGAGGAAAATGGCCAGAACGGCAGCCGCAAATCCCACGGTCAGCAAAGGCATGTTTTCAGGAACTGACTTGAGCCACAGTGTAGCGTAGGCATCTAATGTCGGTTTGAAGATCAGCAGCGGTGTGCGGGAGGATGCCTGCCGTACGGACTTTAACGATTGCAAGAAGGTCCACAGAAACGGGATGCTGGTGAGGAGCGCAAAGAGCGCCAGCGTGACATACATGAGGAATCGTGCAAACTTATTCTTGATAGGTGCCATATCAGCGCTCCTCTCTCTGGGCACCGTATGTGCGGTAAAGGAAAGGGACAAGCACCACCATGATCCCAATCACGGTCAAGATCGACATAGCGTTGGCCTTTCCGAGCCGCTGCACTTCAATGGCGATCCTCCAGTTGTAGAGCATCAAGGTATCGGCGCCATAGACCGGGTTCATCTTGGTTAAGACAAGGATGGCGTCGAATATACGGTACTTGTCCATAATCACGATCATAGCGATGAGGATCAGGAGCGGCCTCAGGTGGGCCAGGGTGATATATCGCAATTGCTGCCAGCGATTGGCGCCGTCGATCTGGGCAGCCTCAAGCTGCTCCGCAGAGAGTGTCTGCAGTCCAGCAAACATCACGACAATGGCAAAGGGTGTATCCCGCCAGATACCATAAATCATGATCATGGTCTTGACTGAAGTTTCCGTCAGCACAAGGCGACTGCCCAAGACCTGCTCATAGATCCAGGCGCCAAGACTACTTGGTTCAAACAACTGTCTGAACATTAATCCGGATACCACAGGAACGGTGACGTAGGTCGTTAGTAGAAGGGCTATGAAGATGCCCCGGACGCGTTTGTCGGTCTGATCCAGCAACAAGGCGATGAAAAAGCCCAGAATCATCTCTGCCGGGGTGACAATGGCGATGATCAGCAATGTGAATCGAAGTGACTGCCAGAATCTCGCGTCACCCAGGATGGCCTGATAGTTCTCAAGGCCGATGAAATCGGGCGCGTTTAAATTCCGGTATGTTACATAGTTCATCCCCAGCCAGATGGCCATGATCAGAGGAATGATCATGAGGGACACCATCAGGATGATGCTTAAACCAGAAAACCCGTAGAATGTTTTTCGATTCATGAGTATCCGTCCTTAGCCTCACAGGTCGCCTCCACCAAAGTGGACGCGACTTTGCAAGTCAAACATCCCCTATTCGATGAATCCTTGCGCTTGGGCTTCTGTGATATACTCTTCTTCAGCCGCTGCTAGCGCCTCCTCAGGTGTCATTTCTCCCGTTCCTACGAAGGGAAGCCAGTTGCCCAGGGCTGAGTTCACAAGGTTGATGGCCGGACTCTTGGGGAAGGCGCCAATGCCATTCAGGATCGTCTCTGTGGCCGCTGATGTTGAGGCTGATCCGACGCCGGCCTCAGCAACGGAGGAGCGAACGACCAATCCAACGTTGCCGGCCGACATCTGGTTATCTTTGTCTGCTGCTTCCATGATCATTTGGAAAACGAGATCGGCATCACCTTCAAATGATGCTGGGACGGCCCAGTAATCATTCCAGGCGCTGCCGGCCAGCGGACCACCCTCATCGACGGCCGCAGCCGGCGCAAAGGCGATCTGGTCATGGTACTCGGACTTGTCAGGATCGAGTAAATTGGGGGCCTGGCCTGCCCAAGTGTGAATCATGGCTACGCTGCCATTGCCCAGGCCGCGCAAGCTGTCCGGGTAGGTATAGGTCAGACCCACTTCTCCCATACAGGCATCTACGACTTCCTTCATTTTTTCCAGAGCATACACGCCTTCCGGACTGTTGAAGGCCGGCTCGTTGGAGCCTTCAATGAACAATTCACCGCCTGAGGAGCGCAGTGCCTCAAAGAAGGCGATCCGCCAGGCCCAGCCGGCACTCAGGTCTATGGTGAAGGGCACCTCGATATCTTCATCGGCTTCTAGAACCTGGCACATATTCACGATCTCATCGTAAGTCGTCGGTGGTTCCAGTTCGTACTTTTCGAGCAGATCCGCACGATACATCAGGTGTATGGTGTTGGCCGCCAAGGGGACACCCAGGATCTGGCCGTCGAAAGTAGCTGCCTCCCAGTGAACCGGCGCGATATCATCTAGATCATATTCTTCCCTGTATTTGTCGATGAACTCATTGAGGGGCATCAGGTGTCCATCCCAGGCGTTTTCCTGGATCGAGCCGTTAGACTGGTGGACGATGCCGTATGGTGACGCGCCACCCGAAGAGAAGGCAAGTGCCATCTGTTCTATGGCAGCAGCATTGTCCATAATGCGCACATTGACGTCAACATTTTCCACAGCGTCACACTTGCTCAAGAAATCAGCGACTGCGTCGGTGACGAGCCCCGGCCAGCCGATGTACGTAAGTTCGATTTCCTCAGCCGGGGGGTCGACAGCGCAATCAGCGACGATGATCTTTTCGACCTCGACAGTTTCCACCACAGTAATTTCTTTCTCGACCTCAACGGTCTCCACGACGGTAATGGTCTCACCTTCCTTCTCCACTACTACGGTCTCCACAACCGTAATTGTTTCCGGCTCACCTGTATCACAGGCCACAACCAGGGCACTGAGAATGATGAAAGCCAAAATCAACATTAATACTTTAGATTTTTTGATCATTGTCTTCTCCTTCGCATATAGGTAAAAGCAAAAAGCATTCATACGTATGAGATAAAGGTCAAATAATCAATAAACATCCTCTCCTCAAGATACAGTGATCAGGAATCGGTTTTCAGAAATTCGTCTGATTTGAAAATGCTCATTATTGATACCGATTACGGATTACCCTATCTCCTAACGGCGGTTAATCCGCCTCATCCGCCCCAGCACATCCAGGCCTTGCATCGACAGATAATGCAGCAGGTCGATAAATATCCAATTTTCAGCCAATTTGTTTCCTTCTCGACGATAGATATCGACAACTCGCATTTCAGCTTGCTTGTCGGATGCAGGCAGCCCCATGAAGCCGCCATTGGGTTTCATGGAGAGATTTGACCAGCCGAAGAAGCCACCATAATGACCTTCTGTCAAGAAGCAGACATGGCCATGGAATTTAATATCGTCCAGGCCCTCTCTGAATGGTCCCTGATGCTGTTCCTCATAGCGATTGATGGTGTACGCTGCTCCGATCCCGGCCGGGCCGAACCAGATCATGTCCTGGTGCCACGTCTCGGCCAGCTCTCCCTGTTCTGAGTGCATGCCGGCGGTTACCAGGTCATCGATCATGCGATTGATCAAATTCCGGGTTTTTTTTGTATCAGCCGGGTCCTGCTTGCCGAACAGAAGGCCATCATGTGTGCGTGGACCGGGCGTGATGAAGAAAGCGCCTGTTTGTTCCGGCAGGGGATTTTGTCCAGCCTGAAGCATAACGCTAATAACATCGCAGAACAGGGCGGTTTCGCTGATTTTGCCGTTGGTAATTCGATTGAACTCCACATAGCGCAGAAATCCCATCTTGCCGGTTGAGGGAATACCCAGCCAGTCCTCATCAAACAAACCCAACAAGTGTCCCATTGAGCAAACCCATTCGCTCTCAAAGTTATCAACCTGGTTTAACCCGGCCATAAAGACATCCTGGCGTCGCTGAATGGGGGCAAATGAGTGGTGAAAAGGTTTCCAAAAGACGTTGGCGACCGCTTCTGCCCCATGCTGTTCGTAGAAAGGATGCATACCGCGCCAGTAATAGTCTTCGGCCGTATATTGCCGCAGTACTTCGTTGATTTCATTTCCCGCGGCCGCATCAAGCTGATCGTAGAAACTCAGGATTAATGATTTATTTTTTTGAAAATCGACCATTTATCTCCCTTCCTCACTTTCTAGGAAATCGATTTCCGAACATAAGAAAAAAAGCGAATTTCTTTTGTGTAAATAGTTTACCTCAAGTTGATTTCCCAACCGTTGATTGACGAATAATTAACTCAGCAGGTAGAACTAAGCGCATAGGAGGTAAGCTGCTATTGGCTAATTGGCGCAACAAACCTTCCATCGCCCATCGCCCTATTTCAGCCAAAGGGGAATGGATAGTCGTTAACGGTGGTTTTGTAGCTTGCGATTCTCGAATATTGTCAGATCCAATAATAGCTACGTCTTCGGGAACCCGTAAGCCAGCATCTGTCGCAGCTTGCAAACATTCGATGGCCAGCGGATCATGAATCGCCAATACAGCTGTTGGCGGATGGTCAGTTTCCAGTAACGTTCGCATTACCCGATATCCGGCACCTGGTTCTCTACCGGCGGACATCACCAGATTATCATCAACTGGAAGGTTTGCTTGCCTGAGCGCCCGTTGATAACAGTCGATGCGGTCACTATTGAGTTTTTCTAAGTCTGGCTGACCCATAAAGGCAATACGCTCATGTCCCAGATCGATGAGATGGCGTGTGGCCTCTATGGTTGCCTGACGATAATTGGCGGAGACAAATGGCACATCCGGTTGATCGAGCTGGCGATTCAAGACGACAAAGGGGATCTGCCCATTCTGTAGCAAATCAATCGACTCTGTTAAATGCTTACCCCCCATTAGAAGCAAGCCCTCTACTTCACGCGTCTGGCAGATACGGGCCAATTTCTCTCGCTGGTTTCCCGTTAATGGGTAAAGCAAAACGTTATAGCCCGCTTTTTCAGCCGCGGCTACTGCGCCATTGACGAGCTGTGAAGCGAACTCACCAATGTCGGTCGTGGTATATCCATAGGAGAAGCCAATTCTATTCGTGCGACGGCGGCGCAACTCACGGGCCGCTGCGCTAGGATAGTAGCCCAATTCACGAGCCATTTCTAACACGCGGGTCCTCGTCTCGGGGGAGACATGAGGATAATCATTCAAAACCTTGGAGACAGTGGAGGGAGCCAAGTTTAGATGGCGGGCAACATCCTGAATGGTAACGGCCAATTGAATCTCTCCTAGGAAATCGATTTCCGAATCTTTTATAAGAATACATGGAAATCGATTTCCTGTCAAGGGTGGGGCGTTGCGGATGATTTACTAACGGCAGATCAATACAGGCCGATTCCTAGTGCGTAAAACCTCATCCACGACACTCCCCGTTACAATTTCTGATAAAGGATTGCTGCCATAACCCCCCATAATGATCAGATCACAAGAGATGTCACGGGCTGTTTGGAGAATAATATGAGATGGTTTTCCCTTAGCTATTAAAAATTCTCCCTGGACCTTATGCTCTTCAAGATATGTCCGAGCGCGGGCGGCGGTTTTCTTACCCCCACCATTCTTTTCTTTTACGGTCACAACCAGTAAAGAAGCGTCCCATTGTTCAACCATATAGCGCGCCACAAACAGGCCCTCATTTGCTTTGGGGCTACCATCGTATGCTAGCAGTAATTGTTGCAAACCAGCAGAAACGCGCGGCACGGCCAATACCGGGCGCGGGCAGCGGCGCAGCAGTTGGGCGAACTGGGAATTAAGCCTGTCAACAGGCGTGGGGCCTGGGGGGTGGCTGAGGCTAACAACGACCAGGTCTGCCCAGCGAGCACGATGACAGATTGTGTCAGTTGTTGATCCCATGGCTGTCGTAAATTCACCAGCAATATGCTCTGCCTCGCAGCGGCGGTTAAATTCATTTTGCATTTGCCGCAGTTTTTGATCGGATTTCTTTTTTGATGTTTTTGAGACATGCAGTCCGAAAATTTTACCTTCTTCCTGCTGAGCAACGCGCAGCCCTTGCTGAAGGGCCTGCCAGCCGGCTTCCTTCCCGTCGATAGCCACCAAAATATGGGTAAATAATCGGTTGGCACGATATGTGGATAACCAGGATTCGCGCCATTCTCCAACCAGAGGGCCGGCTTCAAGCGCCGCGGGTGTGATCGTGTTACGCAGTTTCTGGCCCAAGCGCTGCATTGATTTTACAGGATTTTGGATTTGTCTATTGGCAAGGTCAAGCACGGCCGCTTCAGCACTTACCGACCAGCCTAGCTCTTTAGCTAACTCATGACGATGTTTGTCAATCCACACATATAGATCTGTTTCTGTACGGGTGGGAAAATCACGCAAAATTCCATGCTCGCGAATGATCTGGACAACCGGCCAATAGATATGTTTGTACCAACGTATGGCCGCTTCGGAAAAAGTAATATTTTCCCCTTTATGTTCATTGACCCAATGTTGGTGAACGGCTATTTGTTGTTCCAATACGCGGTAATTCCCGGCAACGCTCATGCTCAAATCCAGGTTAGGGTAAACTTTATTAAGCTGAGTCCGTTCCAGGAATCGCGCATACCGTTCTTTTATGATCAAATCACCCGGTTGCAGGTCAGGCTCCAAGGGGACCGGTGTCTCTACCTGGGTCACATGGGCTTCAATATGAGACGCTTCCAGGTCGCGCGCCACGGATACGCGATGATTTCCATCTCGTACAAAATAAACGTCGCCAATTTGATAGGTCTCTATCGGGGGCAATCCCTCCATATCCCCGGTGAGCATATAGACGCGCGCCCACCGATGTTCATCCTCTTCCACCAGGGGGAAAAAGTGGCGCGTGAAATCTTTGTAACGGCCGACGCTGCCCACAATGGCGTCCAGGGGAATCTCTTTTAGTTCACGTTTGTTTGTCTCGATGGCGCGGACTTTTTCGCGCACCTCTTCATATGACAACAAATCGGCCGATTTACCGGTTAAGACAGCTTTAATTTGATCGATTTTGGCATGCAGGCGAGCACTGCGAAATTGCTCTACGGCCGTTAGTTGTACCTTTCCCTCAGCTCTACTCAATCGTCATGCTCCAAACTGTTTAGGAATGATTCGTTCAATCGTGGAATATTTGCTGCATGAGTGCAAACTCGTTGAATAACATCCACTCATCCGTTATCAAACCATTTTTTATGCGATGTTGCGTGATCCCCCAAATGTGAACCGGCCGGCCGGTTGGGTGGCCATAAATTCCCCAACCACGATGATTTCCCACAATACTCCAGCGCATTGCCGTGAGATAACCGTCACTATCATTGCCCATCCAATACAAATCATCGATTTGGAAGGTAAGGTCAGGAAAAGCTGCCAGGAGAGAAAGAAAAAAAGATTGCAACTGGTTCTGGCCATAAAATCGACGGCCGTTAGAACTCAAGGTATGAACATTAGGTGCATGAGATTTATGAATCGTTCCAAGCATGCGCCTATTCCAGATGTTGTGGTAGGTTGCTGAAAGAAAATCGACCAGGTCAAATGTTTTGCCGGACGCATAATCATAAGTGAGATATTTTGGTTTTCCTTGTCCTGGCAGGCGTTCCGGCTCGAAAGAGGGCACATGAACCTGATCGTCCACACGTTGGTTTCCTATTTCCCGCGCCATCTCTCGCAAATTAAAGCCCAATTGCCGGACCAAATCAGCGTTATCATATAAGACCCACTCTTCAAAGATTTCATTTTCAAGGGCCACACAGTTGGCTATACACCACAATTCTATTTTGCGGCCGGTGGGTGGACCGTAGCGGCTGATCCCGGTGTTGGTTCCTTTGATAACCGTACGGTGGGAAGTATGGAATCCAACTTCCTCATCTCCAGCCCAAACAATCTCGTCTGCATAAAGGCGGATGTCGGGAAAAGCATTGATTGTGTGAACGGTATCGGCGACGATCTTGTCACGGCCGTATTGCAATCCATAGCCATCTACAACCCTGGAATTATGCTTGTAAGTATCGTATATGTAGCCGATATCCTTTTCTTCCCATATACGGTGGGTGATGCGCACAATATAATCAATAATGTCCACGTAAGTTTCTTCAAAGCCGCGCATCGGTTGTAAATGCTTGCTGCCCGGATCGACCAACAATTGATCCGTTCCACCTTTAGCGGCTAACGAGATAGAAAAATCGGTCGGCATTTTCCGCACCTCATGCCTGGAAGACATGATGGATTTATCGGCGATTTCTATCGTATTGTTTTTGTTTTCTTTCTTAGACTTGGAAGAAGCCATATTTCCACCTCACTTTTTTAATCCTTGTTATCATTGGCCACACGTAGATGACGTAAGGCGTTATGATATTTTGAACTTTCTAAACCGGCCAACAAGGGACTCTCCACCTTTGAACGTGCGTAGGGTGGATAGGTCACCGGAATATCGCGAAATGTTTTCCAAACCTGGGCCAGGCCCATCGTACCCAGGTTTCTGGCGCTATTTCCTTTTCAAATTCACCCATGCTTTCCCTTTACGCCTGAGCGAAGGCCCCAACCTGCTGAATAGCGAAGCCCAACTCCTCCAGGACAGGCGATAATACACATGATAACTCCTGTTAAATCCCTTTATGCCAGTTGGTATGCTGCCATTTGGGCATAGATAGCTATCTCATCAATCATAATCCATTCATTGGCAATCAAACCATCACGCAGTTCAAAATGGGAGTTGCCCAATATGGCCACGGGTGAACCTAATGGCTGACCGTAACGGCCAACGCCACTATGCGTGCCGCAATATGACCAGCGCAAAGCGACCCGAACGGATCGCTCTGGTTGTTGGCGAACGATAAGGTGATGGGGTTCAAAACGGCCGTCGG
This sequence comes from Anaerolineae bacterium, assembly GCA_028277515.1. The sequence goes on along the minus strand of JANQGC010000328.1, from coordinate 12,658 downwards.
GAATCGAGGCGATGATGCTGGAGAACAAATTGCCTGTTTGGGCACGACCATAACAAAGATAGCCGACAGGTCCTTCAAGGCGCACGGCGCGATCGTACCGTTCATCGATCACGTTCAGCTTTTTTTCATTCCATATCAGCGCATAAGTATCAGCGATGCGTTGGGCAATGGCCTCATCACCGACAACTGAATAGCCTTGAGGGTCCGCCCAGCGTTGTCGCATGGCTTCATTGCCCACCGTGTAAGGTTCGGGGTTGAGTGTCCCCTTTTCCTTGCCGAAGCGCACCGGGTCAAGCCCCAACTGAAGAACATTGCGAGCTTGATCGATCAAAAGCCATTCAGATACGACCTGGTTATTTTGACAAAGGCAATCTGCAATCGCTAGCATGACAATTTGGCGATTGGTAGCCGGACCATAGTAGCCGTCTCCCTTATGTATCCCTAGAGATCTAGCCCGGTGAGAGGATAGAAAACCATCAGCTTTATCCCCAATGATAACGTCCTCAGCCAGAATATCCCGATTGGGGAAGAGATGCATTGTAGATAACGTGTGGTCAATCACATCTTCGACCCTGTTTTCGACACCATGTGGTGTGTGGACGGGGCAATTGGTAGCATACCAGTCATGAATGCGGCCAATGCCACGCTCCTCCCAAATCTGGTAAGTAATATCGACAATATATTGTTCCGGCGTTTCAAATTCCGGAGAAAAGTTTTGCATACCCATGAGATTTTTTACCTTATTATTCGTTTATGTTGATTGATATGCCGCTAATTGGGCATAGATGGCCGTTTCGTCGAACACCAACCATTCGTTCACAATTAACCCATCTCGTAATTCCATTTGGCTGATAGCCAGAAGTGTGACCGGTAATCCTGTTGCTGTGCCATAGCGACCGTTCCCACTATGTGATCCGCAGTAAGACCAGCGTATGGCCACGCGTATAGGTCTGGCTTCTTGTTGGCGAACGATAATATGATGGGGTTCAAAAAAGCCGTCCGGAATCGCAGCCAAGACGTTAAATAGCCAGTTTCCTGCATGAGCGCGGCCGAAACTGATATGATTGGCCGGCCCCTCAAAGCGCAGCGCCCGATCATATTGCTCATCCATCACGGAAAGATTTTTATCATTCCAAATCGCGTCAAAGATGTCGATTATGCGGTTAGCAATTGTGCGGTCACCAACGATTGTTAAACCATGCGGGTCAGACCAGCGATTTCTCATGGCCTCGTTGCCCATTGTATAAGCGGTGGGGTTTTCCCGGCCCAATCGTCGGCCAAATGCTTCCGGGTCCAGCCCCATATGTTGTACAATGCCGGCGTGATCGCCAAGAAGCCATTCCCCAACGACTTTGTTGTCTCGGCAGAGGCAGTCAGCAATCGTGAGCGTACTCACATAACGGTTCGTTGCTGGTCCATAATAACCATCAGCCATGTGTGTGGCTTGCGAACGAACCCGGTGCGAAGAGTAAAAACCGCTATCCTTGTCACCGATGATGACATCTTCAGCCAAAGCTTCCTGATCGTGGAATTCGGCCATCGATTCCAGCGTGTGCGAGATCACCGATTCGATTCTGTTTGTGACACCATGCGGAGTCCGCACCGGAGTGTCGGCCGCATACCAATCGTTAATTCTCGCAACACCTCGTTTCTCCCATATTTTATATGTGATGTCGATGATGTATTGCTCAGGTGTTTGGAACTCTGCGGAGAAATTTTCCATGCCCATAGGATTTTCCTTTTTAATTGTTTTGATTTGCAGCTATCTGAGCGTAGACCGCTGTTTCATCCAGCACTAACCACTCATTGGCAATCAAGCCATCGTGCAGCTCAAAATGTGAGATGCCCAACAGGGCAAGCGGGCAGCCGGTCGGAGATCCATACCGCCCAATGCCGCTGTGGGTACCACAGTAAGACCAGCGCAGGGCTACAGCCACAGCACGATCTGGCCGATGTCGGATGATGAGATGATGAGGTTCAAAATTGCCGTCTGGCAGAGAAGCCAAGATGCTTGAGAGTAAATTACCGGCAGACGCACGGCCGTAGCTGAGATGACCACCCGGTCCTTCGAAGCGGATTGACCGCACATATTGTTCAGACAGAACGTTCAGGTGTTTTCCATTCCACAGAGCGTCATAGGTATCAATGATGTTGTTGGCGACGGCCGTATCCCCGATGATGGTCAAGCCATTATCGTTCGTCCAGCGCCGGCGCATGGCTTCATTGCCAACAGCATACACTTCCGGATTCTTGGCTCCCAAGGAATGACCGTATTCAATCGGGTCTAGTCCTAGCTGGCGAATAAAGGAAGCGTGGTCACGCAGCTTCCACTCCTCCACAATCCGGTTATCGAGGCAGAGGCAGTCGGCAATACCTAACCCCTGGTAAGTACGACCGGTGGCAGGTCCTATTGCGCCATCGCCTGTGTGCAACCCCACTGAACGCACGCGATGAGAGGAGTAAAAGCCGCTGGGTTTGTCGCCGATGATCACATCATCAGCATACGGACGCCGGCTGGAAAAAACATGCATACTTTCCAAGGTTTCGTCGATTACATCTTGCACTGTATTGTATACACGATGCGGTGATCGAACCGGACAGTCTGGTGCGTACCACTCTCGGATACGTCCCACATCACCCTCTTCCCAAATGATGTAGGTGATGTCAATGATATACTGTTCAGGCGTTTGGAATTCTGAAGAAAAATTTTCCATCCCCATTTGTTTGGTCTCCTTATTTTTAGGATGCGTCTTAAGGCTCACTTTCCTGTTGGCTGCTCTGGGATTGCCGGCGTCTGAGCAAAATCAGGAGTAGAATGCCAACCAAGATCAGGGTAATTACAATAATGATTACGAGAGCGATTTGTGTATTGCTTAAATCTTGCTCGCCGTAAGATACCTGCCAGATTTGATTGACTGGCACATTGTCAAAGACGGCCGTCTCCCCATCAGGCCAAATGATTTCTACCGTTTCGATGTCGGCTTCTCCCAATCCGAAATGGAGGCGTTGATCATGGCTTGCGCCGAGGCTGCCGCCGCTGGTCACCGCTTGCATTTGGGTTAAACCATCATCCGTGGCTACGATCACTTTTGTGCCTACACCGTCGCGATTGACAGGACCTCCGCCTTCAAGATCGACAGCAAGCCAATTGGCGTTTGCATTCCCTTCATTTTTGAACAAGCGATAGCCTTCATTCCAATTACCGACGACAAAATCCATCCATCCATCATTATCATAATCCGCATAAGCAAATCCCATACTGGGCATTTCCTCTCCGGTCCATATATCGGTGAACGTACCATCACGGTTGTTGCGAAAGAGGTAATTGGGATGGGAAAAATGCATCCCTTCCGGAGGAACATTTAAATCACGCTGGATAAAGCCGGTTGCGGCCAAAAATAGGTCCTGCCAGCCATCATTGTCGTAATCAAAAAAGCCGGTTCCCCACCCTACCGTGTTTGTCCAACCAAAGTGAATACCGGCCGCTTCCGCCTCGTCGGTGAACGTGCCGTCGTTTTGGTTTTGCAGTAAAGAGAAGGCATTGAGCATATTAGAGAAGTAAATATCAAGGTCGGCGTCATTATCATAATCGGCCACGGCAATGCCCATACCGCTCAAAACGATATCAGCACCGCTCTCCTCCGAGGCATCAACCCAACACCAACCTTCGCAACCTGGCCCATCATTGCGGAAAAGGACATTTCCAATAGGATTTTCGAACTCATCATTGATGACATAAATATCTAAATCGCCATCATTGTCGTAATCGAAAAAACTAGCAGCAAATCCGGCTCCTAACAGCTTGTCGTAAACCAGGTCTGAGGAAACATCACTGAATGTGCCATCGCCATTATTGTGATAAAGGCGGTCTTGATGCTGGGCAAAGTCAACAGGATCACAGTTGGGCAGGCAAGTCCAATTGACAACATAGAGGTCGAGGAAACCATCGTTGTCGTAATCCCCCCAGGCGGCCGATTGCCCGGTTCCTGTGTCCCCAACACCTGCTTCATGGGTGACGTTACTGAATCCTTCTCCCTGGTCATTATGAAAGAGGATGTTTCGCCCCTTGACCAGTACGTACAAGTCTTGCCAACCATCATTGTCATAGTCGGCCCAGGTGGCCCCGCCGCTCAAAAAGAGCAGCACATCGACGCTTGTGGATAAGGGTGAAACAGAAAATGTTCCATCCTGATTGTTGTGATAAAGGACATTTTTGCTTTGATTGCCCGTTACATAAAGATCCAACCAGCCATCATTATCATAATCACCCCAGGCCTGGCCTACACCCAGGTAACCAAAAATATCCTCGTAATCCCATACACTTTCATGAATCGCCTTGATTCCGGCCTGCTCGGTTACGTCCACAAAAGGATCTGAATTAATATCTTCTTGTGCCAGAGAAACAATCGGTCCTTGCCAACTAAGCAGGATTAAATAAAGTAGCAAGATAGCTGGTGATCGGCTTGAAAAAATACCATTACTCAATGCATCTTTGACAAAATGCCATGCTACTTTTATCATTTAACAGCCCCCATAGTCAAGCCACCAACGAAATATTTACGGATTGAAAGAGCAAGGATGAACATGGGGATCATAATGATCATACTGGCCGCCGAAAGCAATTCCCAGGGGATACCACCCACTTCATTCAAGCCCATTAATCCAACCATCATCGGCCGTGCCGCATCTGAAGAGGTCATAATAAAGGCGAAAAGAAATTCATTCCAAGATCCCACAAAAGTGAACACGACAGCGACGATAATCCCGGGCATGATCAGCGGTAGAGTCACATAGCGTAACACCTGAAACTCGTTACATCCATCCACCAGCGCCGCCTGTTCTATCTCCGTTGGCAAGGAATCTATAAACCCTTTGATTAGCCAGATAGCGAAGGGAACGGCCAGCGTTAGGTGCATGATGATCAAACCGGTACGTGTATTCAACAAACCCAAATTTCGGAATTGAATGAAGTAAGGTAACAGGAGAACGGTCGCCGGTAAAAATTGAGCAGATAAGACAAGAATCAACAGCGCATTCTGTCCACGGAATTTATAGCGTGAAAAAGCATAAGCGGCCATTACAGCCAACGGCACGGCAATCAGTACAGTCGTGAATGTGATAATAACACTGTTTCTGATCAGAGGGGCAAAATCATAAGGATTGCCATCAAATAGAACAGTGAAATTATTGATAGTGGGTGTAAATAAAAGATTGGTAGAAAAGGCGTCGCGCCTGGTTTTAAAAGCTGTTATCGCCATCCAGAAAATCGGAAACAAAATAAAAAACAAGATGAACAATACACCCACTGTGTGCAAAGCATTGTAAACTCTTTTTCTTCCTGCTGTTTGAATCATTTTATTCACTCCTCAGCAACGATCGCACATAGAAAAAAGCGGCCACTAACATGATGACCATTAAGATGTAGCCCAGGGCTGAAGCGTAGCCCATATCAAAAAAGCGAAAGCCATTCTTATACACAAAATAATTTAATGTTTCTGTCGCATTTCCCGGACCCCCACCGGTCAAGGTGACGACCTGGTCAAAGATCTTAAGAGAGAAGATGATGCGTAACAATGTTACCAGAAGGATAATTGGAGAAAGCATCGGTATGGTAATTTTCCAAAAGGTTTGCCATTCATTGGCGCCATCTAGCGAGCCGGCCTCTATAATCTCCGGGTTAATTGTGCCTAGTGCCCCGAGAAACATTAATGCCACTAACGAGGACCAACCCCACACCTCCGTTAAGGCGAGCATAAATAATGCCCAAAAAGGTTCTGAAAGCCATTGAATATCGGCCATAAAGGGTAAAAATGTATCCACCAATGCATCAAATGCGCCAAACTGGGGATTGAGCATGAAGCGCCAGGTGAACCCGCGTATGGCGGGAGCCACCGCAAAGGGTAAAATTAAGGCGATTTTGGCAATTGTGGTCAAGGTGGTTCGCCGTTGCAGGACGACGGCAAACAGCAGTCCTAAAACAATCGACATGGTAACAGAAATGATGACAAATTGTGTGGTGACGACCATGCTGTTGATGAAGTTCTCGTCTTGAAACGCGCGTAAATAGTTTTCTAAACCAACAAAATCTTGGGGGGTTAATGAGCGTGCTAATCGCCAATCCCGAAAACTTGTCACTAAGGCGAATATCACAGGATAGATCGAGACAGCTACGACGATGATAAGCGTCGGGCCGAGCAGCGCATATTTGGCATACCTTCCTCGTTGCATGGTTTTCCTCTCCTTTCATCCTCTTTTGGTGATTAACATAATAATACGGTCATCCTGTAAGCAGGCATCCTCTGATGCCGGTTCGGAAAAGCCGCGCATCTGAGGATGCGCACTTATTCTTATGGCCGCATTAATTTGTAACGATCCAATAGAGGGATTGACTCGATAGCGTGTTACACAAGCGGCAGGCTCAGGTGTAACACGCTATACTGTATTAACTTTAATGCTAACTATTCACCTTAACTGCCATCGTAATAACCGGCGCGCTCCATCACGGCCTCAACGTCACCGGCGGCCTCATCAAGGGTCGCCTGAATATCCGCTCCTAGGGCGATATCGTTAAGGGCAACTTCTATGATGGAAGATACTTCTGCCCATTCGGGGATAAGCGGCATCAAGCGCGAGTTGGCCAAACCAGGAGCGGCCGATGCATGTAGCCCGCCATTTACCTCATTGATTTCCGGATCTTCCAGGTTAGAAGAGTGAGAGACCACAACCGTGCTGGTTTCCGGTTTGCTCTTATCTAAGACAACTTCTTTGTCAAATTGAGGGCTGGAGAGGAATTTGATCCATTCCCAGGCGGCATCTTTTTGGTTGGAGAAAGACGAAATGCCGATGGGTTCGGACAAGGCAAAGCCAACCGGCTCTCTGCCTTCAAATGCCGGCAGAGGGGCATGAGCGATATTGCCGAGGACATCTTCGGCCGTAATGTCGGGATTCTCAAAGGTTGGAGCATACCACCACCAGGTAATCATCATCGCCGATTCACCTTGTGAAACTGATGTAGCGGCATCACCCTCAATGTAAGAGAATTGGCTTTCCGGCCCGATTTCTGCCATAGAAGCATATAGTTCGGTAGCTTCAACACCGGCCTCATTATTGAAGATAGGACGGAAATTTTCATCAAAGATGTCCCCACCGTTACCCCACAGCTGCAAGGCCCAGATGAACAGATTTTGGGCTGAACCCACACCGTAATAATTGGCAAAACCGGCCATGTCGGTGTTTTCTTGGATGGTCCGTCCGGCCTCAAGCACTTCATCCCAGGTTGTAGGTGGCTCTAACCCTAGCTCATCAAAGACGTCCTCGCGGTAAAAGAGGACAAAGGCATGTGTACGCACTGGGAAGCCGTATTGCGTGCCATCAAGAACAGCTGCCTCCAGGAAAGATGGTGGATAATCATCCGCGTAATCGATCCCATCCCTTTCGATATAAGGTTCCAGGGGATCCAAAGTTTGTATGAATGAGGGTCCCCAGGCGTCAAGCCATAAAATCACATCAAAAGCGCCGGTTCCGGCTATTGACTCAGAAACAATGCGTTCCTGGAATGATCCCCAGGGTTCGTTGGCAAAAACAACGTCGATCCCGGTCATTTCCGTGAAAGTGGATGCTCGTTCGGCCCAGGAGGCAAATTGCGCCGTTGTCGGGCAGCAGGTGAGGAAATTGATCTCCGTCCCGTCATAGGGCTTGCCGGGTGTCAAGCCATAAGGCAACTCCTCAGCCATTTCCTCTTCTTCGGCCGGCGCCGCTTCTTCCTCGGCCATTTCCTCTTCTTCAGCCGGGGCTGCTTCTTCTTCGGCTGGCGCCGCTTCTTCCTCAGCCGGGGCTGCGGTCTCCCCGCCACCACAAGCGGCTAAGAACATTCCTAGCATCAACAGGGCGATCACAAGACGAGTAAATTTTTTCATTTGTTCTTCTCCTTTAGGGGAACAATACAATAATTAAATATACCAATTTGGAACTTCCTTTCTCATCTGCTTTCTATGCCATATCTCCTCCTATTTCTGGCTTTTAGTAGTTGCGGTAAAGTGTCTTGAGCAAAACAAATTCGATAATGATGGGGAGATCACATTGTCGAAACGGCCGTTGCTCGTATGAAAGGGTGCTCTGTTCATCATCAGTACATGCCTGCCAGTCACTTGAAGCACCTCGCGAACCGTTGGGATCTTCACCCAGCCAGTTTAGGTGGTTACCAATCATTTTTCTCTAAACTCAATCAACCCTTGCGGTTTCTTTGGGTTGACTCGCGTTCAATCAACCTTCCTGGTACCAGTTTCATTACCGGAGCCATATCCGATTTTTCTTGGTGCTCCGCTATTAAATCCAGCGTGGAATCAATCATCTTATTTACAGGTTGCCGGATTGTTGTTAAGGCAAATGAGGGCCAACCAGAAGCTGGAATATCGTCAAAACCTACAACTGCTAAATCCTTGGGAATATGCAAGCCCATTCGATAGCGGGCAGCATCCATGCAACCCATGGCGATGATGTCATTGGCACAAAATATGGCATCCGGAGGATTGTCGCGCTGCAGCAAGCGGATGGCGGCGTTGTAACCTGACTGGTAGGAATACGTTCCTGTCTCGCGCAAATAAGTTGACACGCCATGTAATTGCAGTTGATCGGCAAATCCTTTTTCACGATCGATGTTAGTTGATGTGTTTTCGGTCCCCGCGATGTATGCTAAACGTTGGCTCCCAATATTAAACAGATAATCGGCGGCTAACTGACCCCCCATTACATTATCACAACAAACGGCGTGCACATGGCTATCTTTGGCGTAACGGTTAAACATGACCACCGGCAAACCCATCTGGGCGCATTCATCGGCCATTTCTGAGGAGATAGTGGCTGATGTAATGATCAATGCTTCCAGTTGATACTCCATTGCGCGGGGCAATATATCATCCACATCGTCGTCGGGCGGTACCGTGAATAATAAAACTTGCATGCCCAGCGCTTGAAAGCGTTTGTTGAATTTTTCTAGGACATTAGGATAAAAAGGGTTCGTTATGTCAGCCATCACGATGCCAATGAAATCGGACCGCCGGGTGATCAGGCTACGAGCAAGCGCATTCGGTTTATAACCAAGTTCATTGGCGACTTGCAGTACTCGATTTCGGGTTTCTTCTGAGAAATTGCCGCTGCCATTCAAGACGCGAGAAACGGTTGATTGAGCAACACCAGCTTTATGTGCTACGTCAATTGAGGTGATCCGCTTTCCCGCCATGATTCATTAAACCTGGATATTTGTATTGTAAATTCGCTCAGGAATTCCGTTTGTACTACTGTAATACCAACAAAAGGATATCTTTAATGCTCTTGATGGTTTTTCACAAAAATCACTTGAAACACCGTTTTGAGATTGTCGTGGATATTAGTCTCGGACAGAATGTGTTGTGCATTCGTATGCATTACTATAACGCATACGTATGCATACGTCAAGAGGCAATTTTTTGATGAGAAGAAAGTGCATGCTAAATAGCTGGATGCCCTGCGGAAAAAATTCGGCCGCAAAAGGCGCGCAGAAGCGCTTCATCCGGCTTCATTGGGGTCTCAGGCGAAGGATGCGCGTGTAGCCATGAGATGACCCCTGCGCATGTGGTATGTCAAATTGTTCAAGACCCAACACCTTTTGTCCCCCCCTGGCCAACTAGCGGGTAGCACTACCCATACCTCCTACCCCAATGGCAATCGTATCAAATGAAGAAGTAACACTCATATTTTAGGAGATACCCATTTTTGCTTTCAGTTCGCGAACCAAGGCGCTGGCGTTTGGCGCGTAGCCGTCTGCGCCAACTTTATCGCAATACTCTTGTGTGACAGGAGCGCCTCCGACAAAGATAATGACATCATCACGAAAGCCCGCTTTACTTATAGCGTCGATGGCCGGGATAAACATGGGCATGGTGGTAGTCAGGAAGGCGCTCATGCCAACGGCGTCTGGTTTATGTTCTTTTACAGCATCAACGAACGCTTGCTCCGGTACATTTACGCCCAGGTCGATCACTTCAAAACCGGCTCCTTCGAGCATAATGTTACATAAATTTTTGCCAATATCGTGAATATCCCCCTTGACGGTTCCCATGACAAATTTGCCGGTAGGCTTGGTATCTGTCTGGGCCAGCAACGGCCGTAATTCATCCATCGCTCCTTGCATTGCTTTCGCTGCAACCAACATTTCAGGTACAAAAAAAGTTCCCTCTTCAAACAAGCGCCCTACTTCTTCCAATGCTGGAATCAATGAATCAAAGAGAATTACAAGGGGATCCATTTCCAAATCGAGGCCTTCTTTGGTTAAAGCAACCACCCCCTTTCTCTCTCCGTCAATCGTATAATCGTATAATTCATCAAGGATATCGTCTTCTCTGCTCATGTTCTCTCCAAGTCTAAAATTGTCTGTGTGCTAGTAGATTCTTTGTGTTTATCGTCTTGATCGCCTCGGACGCCTTTCACGCTTAGGGGGCGCCGCCTGGGCAGCGATTTGCTCGCTGGTAGGTTTTTGGCGATCCTCCGGCTTTAAGATGTCATTGAGCTGGATAGGGTAACGGCCATATTCATGAGCCGCCTCATACATCGCTTCAACATTCTGTGGGGGTACGTCTGAGCCTATATTATGGCAAGGAGCCAGGATATATCCGCCGCCGCGTCCCAAGTCATAAATACGTTTGGCCACATCATAACGAACCTCGTCCGGCGTGGAGAAGGGCAGCATTTGCTGCACATCAATAGCTCCATGAAAGCAAAGACGGCCGTGATATAGTTCCTTGAGAACGGCCGTGTCCATACCCAGGGCTGATGTTTGTATAGGGTTTAAGATATCGACTCCCATTTCGATAATGTCTTCGATGACGGGCGTAACGGTACCATCCGTATGGTACATAAATTTCACATCGGCACAGCTTTTAATGTGGTCGATCAATTTAGCCAGGCGCGGCTTAACTAGCTGGCGAAATGTATCCGGCGAGATCATCATTGAAGATTGTCCACCGATGTCATCGGTGAAGTAAACAGTTTGTATATACGGTCCGACGGCCGAAAGGAAATTGCTCCAAAAAGCTTTGTACAGCTCCAACAATTTATCCATTAAAGCTTCGGCCATTTCAATGTTATTAGCCAAATCAGCAAAGGTCTGTTCATAGCCCCGAATTTGCAGGGCTTTAGTGAGAATGCCTCCTTTGATTGAGTCGCCAATCAGGATATAGTCCGTATTTTCATAGAGCCAACGCGCTCTTTCCTCTAGCCCAGTTACCAATTTAGGATCTTCCGGATCAGGCCAGGGGTGGTTTTCGATATCAGTAATTGTCTTCGCTTCGCTTAAGGGGGATGAGTAGACACTGTACGCATCCAGCATGTACTGCCATTCGATACCCCACATGTCACGATAAATATCGTCACGGACATCAATCACATCAAGCCAGTGAGGTGCAATCCAACGAAAATCAATGTTGTAACGGCGCAGCAACTTCTCATCCGGCATCACATTTTGAACCATGCGATCTAGAATCTGGTCCTCGTTCACCAGGTCAGGATCATTCAAGTATTCTTTTAGGGCCACATATGAAAATCGGTGTATGGAGGCAACATGACTGCCCATATCAACCGGTACGCGGTCCGCCTCTTGAAAATTGGTAATTTTTTTATAGCGCTCTCGTCTGTCCATACTATCCTCCAAGATAGGCGATTTGCAGGAGTGCTGCACAAAGCACCCGCACACCGTTAATCAAAAAACCTCGGCTCAATATCCATTAACTCGCAATAGTGAACGAGTGCTTCTACGCGATCGCCGGCCACGCCCATAACATGATTAGAACCAAATCCACCGATCAGTCTTTCTACGTTTACATCTAGTTTCAGGAAGGCTGTAGGTAGCTGGTGGCTGCCTCTAGCCTGAACGAAGGTGTTATAATCTTTTGCTGAAATATTGACGGTTTCGCCGCTAATGATGCCCATTTTGTAGCGGCCGTCCTCCCGGTAAAGGCGAGCTAAAGTCATTGGCCCAGGAGCAGTGGTGAAATAGGTAATCGCTCCTCCGCCCGGCCGGTTTGCGGGGCGTAGTTCAATGCGCTCCATATTTTCCTGCGGGTCATCGGAACGGGCGGCGTACCATGAGCAAAACGCGCCGCAGTTTGGAAAATAAAAGATGTTCTGCGCATCGTCGATGTAACTGACATCCATGAACAAGACCGGCTTGCCACCGGAAATCGCCTTCAAAATTTCCATCGTCAGCGCCGCATCCCCGTCCGCTTCACAGGCCATCATAATCGGGTCTCGTTTTCCATCGGCGTCATATGGACTCGGCAGTAAGGCAGCAGAGATACATTGGGGCACAAAGTGGGTAGTCAAATCAGGCATGCACTTAATGGCCACAAAATCCAGCCCCATTTCGCGGATGATTTCCATTGTTGCCAGGTAACAGCGCACTTGAAATGCTAGTTTGTCAGGTGTGAATTTGTCGTCGTTGTAAGCGACGGACCCGGCGCCGCGTGTGAGCCAGGTCACCATCTTTTCGGTATCCGACTCCGGTACAAGATCGGCACGGCGAATGATTTCTAGCTGGTCGATGTGTTCGGTATCAACGCCAAACAATTTTTTCCATTGCAATGGATCAAAGGTGCCAGTGTCGATACCTAATGACCGGCCGCCAAAA
>JANQGC010000283.1 GCA_028277515.1 Anaerolineae bacterium | reverse complement strand
GAAAGCCATGATCCCGGACCATGGTTTTTATGGTGTCGTAAACTTGTGGACGCCACAACCGGGCGTGCATGACGATGCCGCCAATTAAACGTTGCGGATGTTTTTGCACACTTTCCAGCACGTAGCGATGCTGCTCGTCAAAGGAAAGGGTTGAGGTTGGCACCGTATTGCCCAGGGCGGGAAAGGTAACGGCCATGTCGATCCGGCGGTTGGGTTCGCCCAGAACGGTACGTGGCGCGTCCATCTGGGCGATCAGATCCTCAGCCAGAAACCGGGGTCCCCAGCCGATGACATCATCCTCAGCGCGGCCGATATGGGTCAAACAATCAATAATGGGAATGCTCATTTTTTCTCCTTTAAGGTTTTTAAGATGGATTCCGGGGTGACCGGCATTTCGCGAACCCGCACGCCAATAGCATTAGAAACGGCATTGGCGATGGCCGGACCGATGGCGATGATTGGATCTTCGCCAACCCCTTTGGCGCCAAACGGGCCTCCGGGATCGGGATGCTCTTCCAATATGATGGTTTTAATAGGCGGCATATCCATGGAAAGCGGCATCTTATAATCAACGAAACTGGGATTCAAGGGCCGGCCTGTCAGCGGATCGAGAATCAAATCTTCGGTAATAGCGTGGCCTAGCCCTTGTTGGATGCCGCCTTCGATTTGCCCTTCTACGCCGCGGCGGTTGATGGCCTGGCCCACTTCGTGAACAGCGACGACCTGCTTCACTTCGATTTGCCCGGTTTCCGTATCGACTTCCACTTCTGCGAAATGGGCGGCGAAGGAATAGGCGACCTTTGATTCATGGGTTACTTCGCTGACCAAAGATGTTGCCGGCGTGCCCCCGTCACCTTGAATCAACTCTTTGATGCTCATGAGCGTTTGTCCCTGATCGACGATCCGGCCATCTTTAATATCCAGGCCGGCCAATGGCCTGTCTAATTTTTGAGCGGCAAAGGAACGTGTTTTTTCTTTAAGTTCTGCGGCCGCTTTTTGTACGGCCTTGCCGGCAACATACGTCGTGCGGCTGGCATAAGCGCCAATATCATAGGGGACAACATCCGTATCCCCGGCGATAACCTGGACATCTGCAAACGGAATTCCCACTTCTTCGGCGGCGATTTGGGCCATGACGGTTAAGGCGCCTGTGCCTAAGTCACCAACCCCGGTCAGTAAGTTGACCGAGCCGTCTTCATTCATTTTCAAGATCGCCGAGGACATCTCCTTGATATCCGGATAAGCGCCGCTGCTGTGCATCTCCGTACCCACGCCCAGGCCGGCGCGAATTCGGCCGCTTTTCCTCTCCGGTGGCCCCCACTTTTCAGACCAGTTGATTTCCTCCGCGCCGCGGCGTAGACATTTGGCCAGGGAATCGCTGGTTAGCTGATGGCCGGATGGACTGAGGTCCCCTTCGCTGACGGCGTTCTTGATGCGGAACTGCACCGGGTCCATGCCGATCATTTCTGCCATCTCGTCCATCTGCACATCCAGGGCAAAGAAGCCCTGAACCGCGCCATAGCCGCGATACGCGCCGGCGATGGGGGCATTGGTATAAATGGAACGCCCTTCCAATCGCCAGTTTTCGGCGCAGCGATAGAGCGAGGTGAGGTCAATGGTTCCTACGGCGGTGATGCCTGGGCCGTGGGAAGCATAGCCGCCGGTATTGGATATGTATAACGCTTCGCGAGCGGTCAAGGTGCCGTCTTCCTTCATCCCTTGTTTCAAGCGTACGGTGACCGGGTG
>JANQGC010000264.1 GCA_028277515.1 Anaerolineae bacterium | reverse complement strand
AGTCGTCAAGCAGGGGATTCACCAATCTACGAAACGGGCTTGGTGTCCCAGGGGCGGGCACGGTGTTTCCCCTGCATTTTTATGATACTAGGGGTGGGCCGGCGCGGCATGCTGTTGACGGTACCTATGACCTGCCCACCGCGCCGGCTCACCCTCTTCGGCCTATCGGCGTCTCAGCGGGCGAGACAGGCGGGTAGATAGTTTACGGTTTCCGGTAAGATTTTGCCCCGCCGGCTTGTGCTGAGCCGGCCGAAGCATCCCGCCACTACGACAATGATTGAAGCATTGTAGAGGTCGAATTTCATGTCAACTCAAATCATACACAAAAAGGAACTGCACCCTAAGGTTGGATATTGTGGTTAATAATGAGTGACCAACAGTTTATGGTTCAAGTTTTTTTTCCTGAACAATTTTCTGGCAAAGTCGCACTCCGGTCATCGCATCATTGACCCAATAATCGGCGCCTACATATAGACACACTTGTTCATTGAGTTGATTGCCACCAATCACAATGGGAATTGAGGCAATCGTTGACTCGCCGGACTGATGAATAAGTTCAATTGTTTCTTTCATCATGTCATACGAGCTGGTCAGTAACCCCGAAAGGCCGATTATATCTGGCCTGATTTCAAGCGCATGGCTCCAAAAATCTGCCGGGGGTACATCAACCCCAAGGTCAACAACTGAAAATCCATAGCAGTTTAAGAGCATGGTTAGATTGTTTTTACCGATATCATGGATATCACCCTGCACTGTTCCGATTAATATTGTACCCGTACTGTTTCCGGATAAGGCCTGGATAATGACCGGCTGTACCAATTCCATGACCCCACGAAATATCTCGCCACCCATAATCAGTCCTGAGAGATAATACACGCGCTTCTCATATAATTCGCCAACCTTTTTTAGCCCTTCCTGGCAATCTTCAATGATTTTTAAGGGGTCAGCACCGTTTGCCAATTGTTGATCAACGATAGAAAGAACCGCTTCTTCGTCCAGTGCAGAAATAAGGTCAATGATTTGCCTGTGTGGACTGAATTTGTCAGACGGTCTCATATTTCTTCTCTCCCAAACCAAATTCGAGCGGGTTAATGTGCGATATCGACGCCAATTTGGGTCTTAAACCGCAGGCGGTCGTTGGGAAATATAAACCATCCCCAACTTATCGGACAATCTTCAAAATCGTAAAAAAGGTGTTCCAAATAAAAACCGGCTGAAGGATGAGGTGTTTTTAAAATTTGGGCTTCTTCTTCATTCAAGAGTGTCGCTTCTATCGTTATAAGACCACGTTTTAGCAATGCATTGTCAACATCGGCAAACAGGCCTTGTAAAGAAGTTACATCCATTTCAGCTTCGACTATGGGACGTTTAGGATCATAAATTAAATAGGCGCGATGGTAAAAAATCGGCTTATCATCTTTGGTGAATAAGCGGCGAATATAAATTACAAAATCTGCTTCGGAGATGTTTAATTTTCGTGCAGTGCGGCGGTTGGCTGATATTACACGCGCTTCCAACAACTTGATATGGTTGATTTCGCCCTTGCTAAACAAGTCTTGTAATTCTTGTAAATCGAAATTTGCAGCACTCCATTCCAGATGCTTGACAAAGGTCCCACGCCCTTGAGCAGCACTGACGACACCTTGGTCGACTAAGATATTGATCGAGCGGCGCACAGTCATTGGGCTAATGCCATATCGGCGACAAAGCTGAGACTCGGATGGAAGTTGATCCCCAGGCCTGAACTCCCCATTGGCAATTTGACCCCGCAAGATATTAGCTAATTGGGCATAGGCCGGCTCGAAGGAGTCTCGATTTATAATTTGTTGTTCAATGGCCTTTTCTTCCATTGTGTCTTGATAAAACTCCGTTCTATCTGTTTCTCCGGGAATAATTAGCAAACACTTGACAACTTCCCTATATAAGTATATAAATTATTCAAGTAGATAAACTTCCCTATATAAGTATACAAGTTTTTCTGCTTTCTTGCTAAAAGCATCTTATCGTATTAGACGGGAAAACATGGATAGTGATCGAATCAAAATTATCGCCTGTGCTACTGTCATCGAAGAGATGCTACCCCTAATGTCGGAAAACCAAGCATATGAAGTATTAGACTTTGGGCTCCATTTACACCCTGAAAAATTGACGAATGCCCTGCAAGCGGCCATTGATGCCGCGGCCGATAAGTTTGATGTCATCATTTTAGGATATGGTCTTTGTTCTATGGCTGTTGTTGGTTTAAAAGCCAACAATTGTACCCTCGTTATACCACGAGTGGATGATTGCATTGCCTGTTTTTTAGGTTCCCAAGAAGCTTATCTGCAACAACAAAAAGAGGAGCCGGGCACTTATTATTTAACCAAGGGTTGGATTGAGGTGAGTGATACCCTCCTGGATGAGTACAACCGGATTGTGGAAAGATACGGCCAAAAAACGGGGGACCGACTCATCAGCATCATGCTTAAAAATTATAAACGGCTTGTCTTCATTGATACGGGCGTGCAATATCAAGAAAAATATCGCGCTTATGCTCGCCAAATGGCTAAACAGTTTAACCTCCGTTATGAAGAAATATCAGGTTCAGATGCGCTGGTACAAAAAATGCTGGCCCAAAATTGGGACGCAGATTTTGTGGTTATACAACCTGGTGAGAAAGTAGCCTACTCAGATTTCAAAACTAAATCATCAACAGCAGCGAATTTTAATTTATTTCAAACAAAGATAAAGAAATGAACAATCGGGACACGATTCGTGTCCAATTTCAGCCAGTAGGTAAAAGAATTTCAGTGCCAGGGGGAACTGATCTTTTGGAAGCTGCGCGAGAGGCCGGCCTTGACCTTGCCTCTTCTTGTGGTGGGGGAGGAAATTGTGGACAATGCCGAATTATTGTATTGAATGGGCGGGTATCTCCCCTTACTTTAGATGAAGAGTTTATTCTCAGCGCAGCTGAGCAACTAAATAATGAGCGCCTGGCTTGTTGTACCCTGGCAGCCAGTGATGTCACCATACAAATTCCACGACAATCTTTAATTACCGGCCAACGATTACAATTGCAAAGCGAATTAAGGGAAATTGCCATTGAACCCATTGTAGAAGCATTCCAACTGCACATATCACCCCCAACGATTACCGATTCCCGTTCCGATTTAACCCGAATTAGAGATGCGGTCGCCAAGCAATTCGACATAGAAAGAATCCATGCTTCACCGGAAGTCATCCGCCAACTTTCAACGGCCGTGCGCGAAATGGATTGGCGGTTTTCAGTTTACGTTCGTTCTGCTGAACTCATCGGCATAGGCCCTGCTAATAAACCGCCTGTTGGATTTGCCGTTGATTTAGGAACCACGAAAATCGCCATGTACCTGTGTGATTTGCAAACGGGAGAGGAATTGGGCGTCAGAGGAGCACCGAATCCACAGATAGGTTACGGTGAAGACGTGATTTCGCGCCTTAATTATGCCTGTCGGGACAGCAAGGGGGGGCGCATCATGGCTGAAAAGGTCAAGCAAACATTGAATGAAATGCTGACTGAATTGTTACGGGAATCGGCCGTCGACAAAACCCAGGTTGTCGAAGGATGCATCGTGGGCAATACGGCAATGACCCACCTGCTATTAAACTTACCCGTAACTCAGCTTGCAAAAGCACCCTATGTACCTGCTACTGCCCTTCCCTTATATTTTCCTGCGGCTGAATTGGGAATGGAAATCGCACCTGCCGCCCATATTTATATCCCGCCCTGTATTGGAGGATTTGTCGGAGCTGATCACGTATCTATGGTTCTAGCCTCTGGTCTGGACGACAGTGACAAGATAAGCCTGGGAATTGATATTGGAACAAATAGTGAAATCGCTATTCGCAAGCCGGGAATGCCCTTTTTAAATTCAGTTTCTTGTGCCTCCGGCCCCGCATTTGAAGGCGCTCATATTGGCGATGGCATGCGGGCTGCGTCGGGAGCGATTGAAAAGGTGCGTATCGGCAGGAAAGGTGTACGGTGGACAACAATTGATGATGCGCCTCCAATTGGCTTGTGTGGATCAGGTATTGTGGATGTCATCGCTGAGTTGTATAGGGCCGATCTTATCAATTTTCGAGGGCGTTTTCATATGGAACAGCCGTTGGTTGATGAAAGCCGATCCGGTCCCCAGTTTCTCCTTGTTCCGGCAGTTCATAGTGGAAGTAACCAGGATATTGCTGTCACCCAAAATGATATTAATGAAATTCAATTGGCTAAAGGCGCCATTAACGCGGGCTTGAGCATATTGCTGGAAAGCAGTGCCACACATCCTGATGAAGTAGAGGAAGTGATCATCGCCGGTGCGTTTGGCTCTTATTTGGATATCGAAAATGCCATCATGATTGGCTTGTTTCCAAATTTACCAAATGCCGGCTATAGACAAGTGGGCAATGCGGCCGCGGTTGGTGCTAAATGGATGCTCCTGTCGCAGGTTGCCCGGCGGCGGGCTGAGCAAATCGCTGCCCAGACAAAATATGTTGAGTTGACGGCATTTCCTAAATTTAGCCGCCGTTTTGCTCACGGAATGCTTTTTCCTCAGAAACAGGCTCCGCAAAAGGAAACAAAATGAAAATAATTGGTGAAAAAATTAATGGGACTCGCCAACGCGTCGCTCAGGCAATTGTGCAACGTGATACTGAATTTGTACAGAACCTGGCTATTAAACAGGTCCAGGCCGGAGCGGATTGGCTCGATGTCAATGCCGGCTCCCAGCCGGACCGCGAGCCTGATGATTTAGTCTGGCTTGTTGAGAACATACAGTCCGTTGTCGATATTCCCTTGAGCCTGGACAGCGCCAATCAAAAAGCCTTAACGGCCGCTTTAGATGTGGTTGATAAAAGACCAATGATCAATTCGATCAGTGGAGAAGCGGAACGGCTCAATAAGATCTTACCCTTAGTAGCTGAAAATGGCTGTGAGGTCATCGCCCTGGCGATGGATGAAAAAAGAATACCAGAGACATTTGAAAAGAGGATGGAAATAATACATACCGTTATTAAAGCAACTCGAAACGCTCAAGTTCCTGACCAAAAGGTATTTATTGATCCGTTAGCCATGACCATCGGTACTGCCAATCAAAGCGCCGTTATTGCCTGCCAAACGATTCGCGCTGCTCGAAGTCACTATCCAAACGTTCATTTCACCATAGGATTGAGCAATATTTCATTTGGTCTGCCGGCTAGAAAAGAGATCA
The DNA here is from genome assembly GCA_028277515.1 of Anaerolineae bacterium. The sequence continues at coordinate 2,200 of JANQGC010000264.1, read as the reverse complement.
ACCGTGGTTTTTTAGCTTTAGCCATGCAGGCGGGGTTGGATTCTGCTATTTTGGATCCATTGGACAAGGGATTAATCGCCACAATATTAACCACAAACTTATTATTAGGTCGTGATAGGCATTGTTTAAATTTTATTCGTGCATCCCGCAAGGGAATTTTTGATTGAGGCATTTGTATTTGAAGAAGTTCAGAAAGGAGTTGATTATGTCACAAGCATTGGTTGAAGCCATCACCGAAATGCGTGAGGATGATGCGCTAAAAATTACCAGGGAACTTCTCGATTCGGGCACAGACCCGCTCGAGATATTGGCGGATTGTCGCCAGGCGATGGATCAGGTTGGGCAACTTTATGAAGCAAATAAATATTATATCTCTGAATTGATGTTAGCTGGAGAAATGCTGAATGAAATTGCCGACATGGTTAAACCCGTATTGGCAGAAGGTGAAAAGAGCGAAGAAAAAATTGGAAAAGTGCTGATTGGTACTGTTCTAGGTGATATTCATGATATTGGAAAAGATATTGTGACCTTTATGTTGGAGTTTAATGGTTTTGAGGTATTAGATATTGGTGTCGACGTTCCTCCAGCGAAATTTGTGGAAGCGGCGAATGAATTTCAACCGGATGTGATTGGTTTAAGTGGTTTCTTGACTCTGTCATACGACCCGATGAAGGAGACGGTTCAGTTGCTGCGCGAAAATAGTTCGCCGGCAAAAATAATGATTGGCGGAGGCAATATTAATGAAGATATTTTGAAATATACCGGCGCAGATGCTTTCGGTCGGGATGCAATGGTAGCGGTTACAACAGCAAAAGAATGGGTCGTATAGGAGTGTGGAAGATGTCAAAAAACCCTCAAGAGATAATTGCTGAAAAACAAAAACGAATAGATGATGCGGTCGCCTTGCAAGTGCCGGATCGTGTACCTATTATGCCCTCAGATTCAGGCTTTTTCGTCAAGTGCGGAGGTGAAACATGGGAGGATGTGTTTTATGACGCTACAGGGACGAAAATGCTGGAAGCTGCGAAGAAAACAGTACGCATGATGGATTATGATGCTTATTTTCCTCCGGTAATTTTTGCCCCTGGACAAACCTATGACCTGTTGGGATTCAGGCAATTAAAATGGGCCGGAGCGGCCGATCCTGCGCAACGCGTGACCATGGATGGGGTCTACCAATTTGTCGAGCCAGGGCAGGGGTATCCGGAAATGCCTGCTGAAGAATATGATGAATTTATTGATGACCCCTCATTCTACATGTTCAGTAAACATTTACCTAGAATTGCCACGTTATTTGAGCCTCTGGCTAAAATGCCGCGACTGGCAATGTTTGCGTCTTACATCAATGGTCTGGGACAGGCGCTGCCTTTGATAGGAACACCACCTTTTCAATCAATGCTCGAATCGTTAAGCGAGGCGGGGCGTCTGAATGCCCAATTCAATTCAGGTATTCCCGGCTGTGTAGGTGAGTTGATGGGAGAAGGCCATATATTGGCCGCGGGAGGTTTTGGTTATGCTCCGTTTGATTTCATTGCTGATTTCATGCGCGGCACACGCGGCGCGCTGACGGATATGTACCGCCACCCGGATAAGCTTAAAAAAGCCATTGAACGCATCACACCGTGGATTCTGGAATGGGCTTTGTATACGGCCGAACCCATGCGTCCATTATGCAACCGGGTTTTTATTCCAATTCATAAATGTGCCGGAAATTTTATGTCTGAGGATCAGCACAAAGAGTTTTTCTGGCCCTCCCTACGCGAGATCATCATCGGCCTGATCGAACATGATTTTGTACCCTATATTTATACTGAAGGTGAGTTTGGGGAGAGATTAGAAACGATCCGAGATGTGCCTCCAGGCAAGGTTATATACCATATTGAAACCCCCCTATTTAAAGCGAAAGATGTCCTGGGTGATGTGGCCTGTATTGAAGGGGGACTTTCCGGGCCTTTGCTTAATATTGGCAGCGTTGAAGAAGTGCGCGCAGAAACCAAAAAGATCATCGACTATTGCGGTCAAGATGGTGGATTTATTTTTGGTACCGAACTACCGATGATTACCGCTAAGCCGGAGAATGTAAAGGCAATGGTGGATACTGTTAAGGAGTATGGCATATACTGAATACCCCTTAACTATTTATTGTCCATAAACCTCGGTTCCCGGGAAGAAAGCGTACCAGCCAAACCAGAAAGCCAGG